>NZ_CP045875.1:2860000-3218981 GCF_009649955.1 Heliorestis convoluta
TTGTATGTCGAGCTGATAAACCTTGTTTTATCTTAGGAATTGCACGAGATGTGACAAAGTATAAAGCCTTAACGCGTCAACTGGCTGAACACCAAGCTCTTCTGAAAAGCTTGATGAATTCTATGCCTGACATAGTTTTCTATAAAGATACAGAAGGCCATTATCTTGGTTGTAACAAAGATTTTGAAAAACTTGTCGGAAAAACCGAAAGTGAAATCGTCGGCCTTAAAGATGTCGATCTCTTTCCTCCAGAAATAGTAGCGCTATACCAGGAGCAAGAACACCTCTTAATGAAAACGAAAAAAACGCAACGGGTAGAAGTTTTTCTTACCAATGCAAAAAGACAACGCCGTTTTTACGATACGATGAAAACCCTTTTCACAGGTCCGCGTGGTGAAGAGTTTGGGTTGATTGGCGTTAATAGGGATATTACTGAATTGGTTCAAGCCAAGTTAGAGGCAGAAATCGCTAGAGATGAAGCGCAACATATGGCCTCTACCGATTTTCTTACAGGTGTTCTAACGAGAAGAGCTTTGATCCAGCGATTAGAAGGTGAAATTAATCGAACGCGGCGCCACACAAATTCTGTGCTTAGTATGATTTTCACCGATATCGATTATTTCAAAAAAGTCAATGATACCTACGGTCACCAAGCCGGTGATCGTGTATTACAGGTGGTAACACAACTCTTACAGAGTCGTTTGCGTTCTTACGATACCATCGGTCGCTCTGGCGGGGAAGAATTTATGATTATTTTACCAGATACACCAAGAGAAGGTGCGTTCAAGGTTGCCGAGGAGCTCCGCTTAATCTTGTCCACAACGCCGATCGAGCTTTTTACGAACAAGAATCAAAAGACGGTTGTTCAAGTTACAGCTAGCTTTGGTGTGGCTACCATGTTGGATTCGGAGTGTAAAGAAATTGATGATCTGATTCGTGAAGGTGACCACGCTCTCTACAAAGCCAAAGAAAAGGGCCGTAATCGCGTAGAGTAAATCTTTTACTATGATTCCTAAGGAAGAATCAAAGTGAGTTTTTTTTGAGATTCGTAAAATTAAAAGGTCTGGGGGAAGTTGACATGAAAGTTCGTGTATCAGCTGTTCAGTATCATTTGCATCGCATTCATCACTTTGATGATTTTAAGGCCCAAGTAATGCACTATGTAAAGACAGCAGAGGAATTTGATACGGATATTCTATTGTTTCCAGAGTTTATGACAACACAATTGCTCTCTATGGGTAAAAAAGATGGCAGTCCTATGACCATTCAGGATTTGCCGGACTTTACAGAGTCTTATATCTCTTTCTTCAAGGATGTGGCTACTAACAGGAAGTTGATTGTTGCAGCAGGTACTCATGTCATTTCAGAAGGCGGTAAGTTATATAACGTTGCTTTTATGTTTCAACCTGATGGTACGGTTTCTCAGCAAGCCAAACTGCATATTACACCAACAGAAAAAAAGGCCTGGAATATGACAGAAGGTAATGACGTAGCCCTGTTCGAAACAGAAAAAGGAACTATCGCTTTGTTGACTTGCTATGATATTGAGTTTCCAGAAGTAGTGCGTATGGTTAGAGCCAAGGGGGCAGATCTTATTCTTTGCCCTTCCTGTACTGACAATGAGCAGGGCTTTTATCGTGTCCGCTATTGTTGTCATGCTAGAGCCATTGAGAACCAGATCTATGTGGTTAATACAGGTACTGTTGGTGCTTTACATGAAGTTGATTTTATGCGCTCTAATTATGGTCAAGCTGCATTGATTACACCTAACGATATTCCCTTCCCCCCTCGAGGCATTATGGTAGAAGGTGTTTTGAATCAAGACATGGTCGTAACAGGCGATTTGGATCTCGATCTTCTCTATGAAGTTCGTGAAAAGGGCTCTGTAAGAACTTGGCTCGATCGTAGACTCGATCTTTATCCTTCTTTTCAATCTTAATTCTTTACTTCAGCTTACTTTTGTAGCCACTTACAAATTCATTGGAGGTACGATTCATAGGAGGTACGAAAGTTGAATAAAGAAATCTTTGTTTTTAACGGAAAAAGTCATCAGAAAGTACGAATTCGCAATTATACCAAAGATGACTTTGACGGATTAATTCGTGTTCAACAAGAAAGTTATCCACCGCCTTTTCCTCCTGAGTTATGGTGGAATCAAGAACAGCTAGAAAATCATTGTACACTCTTTCCTAAAGGTGCTTTATGTGTAGAAGTAGATGGCCGGATTGCTGGTTCTATGACGGGATTGATCGTTCCTTTTGATCCAGCTCATCCTGTCCATACTTGGGAAGAAGTTACCGATAACGGCTATATTCGCAATCATAATCCCCAAGGTGACACTTTGTATGTTGTAGACATCTCTGTAAGCCCTTTGTACCGTCAGTTAGGCCTGGGCAGATGGCTGATGTTTTCAATGTATGAAGTGGTAATTCAACTCCGCTTGAAGCGTCTACTAGGTGGCAGTCGCATGCCAGGTTATCACAAAAAAAGTAAAGATTTGACGGCCCAGGCTTACGTAGAGGCCTTGTTACGAGGCGACTTTCATGATCCCGTCGTATCTTTTCTTCTTCGCTGCGGTCGCATGCCGATTGCGGTGATTCCAGAATATCTAGAAGATGAGGAATCTTGTAATTATGCTGTTCTCATGGAATGGCGCAATCCTTTTATCTCTTGATAGACCACATGACCTATAGCAACATAAAAACCGACTCCAATCTCACACAGCGTAGAGTATTGGAGTCGGTTTTCTTATATTCTTTATACTTGCGTAAGAAGAACTTAGGAGGACTTGTCTTCCTCAATAGGACGTTGCTTATCGATAAGCGCATTCAGTTCTTTGGAAAGAGCGTGCAACTCCTGAAATGCTGTGATCAGTGGAATCAAGTGATCTTCCATTCGAACCATTTGATTATAAAGCTTATCTATCTTGATGCCTTTTTCGCTAAGTTCAACCACTGCGTCTAAGCTATCGTGATAAGAGTCTAACAAGGATTGAAGGACTTTTCCTGAATTAGTAACCCGCTCTGTAAACTGTACTGCCTGTTCCTTGGCTTTTTCCCAAGCATCGCGATCCTGATGAATCATGTCATCGGCAATACCGCGCATCGTGTTTAGGAAAGTGCGATCCTGCAGTACTTTTGTCAGAGCGATCAAGGTATCTTCTGTCATTGCTGCTGGGATAACTTTTGGAGAGGCCTCTATAGCAGTTCTTGAAACTTCTTCTGTAACTGCTACTTCTGTTGCTTCTTTCACGGACTTTGGTTCTTTTGCTTCCGGTTCTTTTGTTTCCGTTACTTCAGCGACTCTTTCTTCTATAGCTTCTACCTGTTCTGTAGCTTCTGTTTCTGTCGTCGTTGCTACAGCCATTATGTTTTCTTGGCTCTCTACAGGTTCAGACTGGCTATCTTCAACAGGCACAACAGCTTCAACTGGTTCTTCCACTTCTGTTGGTTCAAGCACTCTTTCAGGTTCAACTTTTTCAAGCTCAACCTTTTCCTCTTGTTCGGCGTCTTCAACCTTTTCAAGTTCAACAATAACTTCCGCAGGCTCTACATTTGTTTCTGCTGTCTCAGCGAAGCCCGAATCTTCCTTCTTCTCGAATGACTCTGCTTCTATGACATCAGAATCATCATCACGCCGGCAGGCAGAAAGAAGCCACTCTTTTTCTTCCACTGTTAAAGCAGCAGAGGGCACATTCACTGTTATTTCCCGTTCTTCTATCATGGCTTGTTCAACAGGCCCATAGGATGTGCCGGATAGGTCTGTCGTTCCCTGTGCATCGTAAGCTTTTTCATCAATCGCAGAGGCTTGCGCCGTTGCGGTTTCAGGCACTTTCATTTCCACCTTTTCCTTTCCGTTCATTTCGTTAAGAGCCACAATAGGCTCTGGCACGATATCAGGACGAGTTGGTTCGGTGTTATCAGGTGAAATGACGGCTGCAACTTCGGTGGTTCTATCTAGTATAGATGCGTCCTGCTCATCTTTTCTATCTTCCGTATCAAAAGAAGCCGCACTGCTTTCTTCCGTCTTAGGCATTGCCCATAAAGCAAGAGCAGAGGCGATAAAGCCCATTACGGCTAACAAGTGAACCCACCAGAGCGCTTCAGCCATAAGCCACCACAATACTAAAACACAGGAAGCTATGCTAGAAATGGCCCATGCAACAAAGACAACCATACCTTGAGATGGACCCATCCTTCGTGCAAGAGCTGTGGCAGCCACTCCTATCCCATCATTAATTGCACGGATCCAAAGATTTCTTTCTAATTCTCCGGAAGTCCAAGTGGATAGGATTATGATTACAAATGATACAAATGCGCCAGCAGCCAAGCCCACAAGAAATTGGCGCGGAGTAGAATTGAAGCCTTTTATCGATTCTGCGGTAGGCAAGACTTGCTCAACTCCCCTATGTTCAATTGACGCGCTATCTCTAAAGCACATTCATTGAACAAAATGAACATTTCAAGGTAATGAAATAGCTGTCTAAAAAATAAGGACCATAGCATGATACTTGAAAGAGAGTTCTTATAATTAACTCTCCAGCGTTTCAAAAATCGAACGTGGTAGACGGGAAGCTCTAGATTCCTTTTTCTCTAGTTCCTGTTCAGCATTCTCGTTCTCTTCAGAAGCGCTTTCTTTCACTTCTTTTACTTCTTCTGTTACAACTGTTTCTGCTTTTTCAGTGACTTCAACAGTCTCTTCTACAACTGTAGCCACAAAAGCTTCTGAAAAAAGCTCTAGGCTCTCTTCGTTGAGATCTTCCACAACAACCAGTATGTCACGACCGAAGGTAACTACACTATCGACAGGAATGATGCGCTCACCCAAGTCTTTTTTTGCTGGTACAAGCAAACAACCGCTGATCTTTCCAGAATTAACGTCAACAAAGTACTCATCAACATTTCCGATCATACGGCCATGCTTGGTCAATACTTTGGTTCCTGTAATTTTTACATTCCGTTTAATGAGCTCTTGAACTTCTTGAAGATCATGTAGTCGTTGTAAAGATGCTTCACTTTCAATGGTAGCAGCGTACTCTCCTACGCCTTGTAACTCTTGAAAAGGAATTACATCTGCACCGAGATACCAGGAGTCGTTTTCAACTATCAAATACTCCACGGCCCGCTTTTCAGGGTTGATAATTAAATTACGTACTATCCCCAGTTCTCGACCATCGTTGATACTAATAATAGCCAATCCAATGATATTTTGGCTGTTGGTCATGAAGCTTGTCCTCCTCTCAGATAAAAAAACATCTTTCAGATGTACCGCGACTGCTTTACCATTTTTCATGTATTGGTATAGCTATTTGGATTTACTGGTACAACATAATGGTATCTTTCGACAGAAAAAATCAAAACCCTTCAAAACACGTTACACGAATCGATAAAGAAAAAATATTTTTATTTGAACATCATTGTATTATTGTAGCAAGATAGACCTAATTAATGCAATACACAGACAGGTTAGATTTCATAAAAAACGTTAATAGGTACAGTGCTTGATCTTTCCAAGAATTTGGTATATATTCAGTATTGTAAAATGTAGTAATAATGTTCAATGTATTCGAAGTCATCTATGAATATTTTTGTACGCTTCGATTACATAATTGAGGGGAAGGGTCTTTCATTGTGAAGAAAAAGTCACCTATCGTAGGTCTTCCTCTAATGAAGTTGTTTCTTCTGTCTATGTCATTCTTCTTATTGATTCAGTCTGTCTCTTATCTTTATCAGCTAGCTCCCGAACGAAGGACAGAGATTATTTCTTCTATAACAACTTCATCTTTTTCTACCGGTGTCGTCGCCATGGCCGAAGAGCGCGTTGCCTCGGAAACAGATGCTATTTTATGGGAAGAAGTTGAAGAGGAAAGCAGTGCCCTTACAATACTTATAAAAGAAGAAGATGAGCTTGTAGAAGAAACAGTAGAGAAAAAGACTGTTTATCTAACTTTCGATGACGGTCCTAGCTCCATTACACCTTTTGTATTAGACATTTTGCAGGCTTATAATGTGCCAGCTACTTTTTTTGTAATTGGCAACCAGGTGGAGAGATATCCAGAGATTGTGCAACGCATGGTTGACGATGGGCATCTCGTTGGCAACCACACTTACTCTCATCGATATCGCGTAATTTACGCTTCACCACAAGCTTTCATTGACGATTTAGTAAAGTCAGAAGAAGTTCTTTACAACACCATTGGTATAAGGCCGAACATTGTCCGTGCTCCCGGCGGAACCCAGGGTAACGTTAGTAAAGCATTGGCGAAAATACTTGTAGAGCAAGGCTACATCCTCCACGACTGGAACGTTGATTCGAGAGACTCAAAAACTTCTCTCGTACCAGCTGCTTACATCCAAAAACAAGTACATATGCAGACGATGAATAAAAAAAGCGCTGTTATCCTCTTCCACGATGGTGTCGGTAAAACAACCTTGCCTGTCGCCTTACCTCCTATTATCGAGGATTTGCAAAGCAGAGGATTTACATTTAAGACGTTAGATGAACATCCTCAACCGATTACCTTTATAAAAATGGAATAGTTGAACCTTGTAATCAGATCTCTTTCATGGGATCTGATTTTTTATATGGATTGCGTTTTATCACTTCTAGCGATAAAAAACAAGAGCTCTGAATCATTATTCAGAGCTCTTGTAACTTGTTATGTTATGGTGCCGGAGGCCGGACTCGAACCGGCACGGATTATTCGTCCGCGGGATTTTAAGTCCCGTGCGTCTACCAATTCCGCCACTCCGGCAGCTTGCGTGGTTCTAACCACAAGGAAGAGTATAACACAGATTGACTACATCGTCAACAAGAAAAATGAACCAGTTTCATCATCCCTTGTTCAAGCAACACTAGTTGAAGACAGGAGGTGATATTGTGACGACACACTACATTGAAATTACACCTGCTACGGACCAACTGGGTATTCTATCCGATAGAATCCGAGAGCTCGATAGACAGGATGAACTGGTTATCATCATGAATGCCAAAGACGCCCATCAACACGACAAGGTCTTCGAATTCTTACGAGCCCGCGGCCTAGACTATCAACCCCAAGGTTCTCACGACGGCAACGAGTACCGCGTCATAGCCAGACGACGATTTCATTGATGAATCTATGTCGGCGGTCGTCGACAAAGTCTTGTAAAAAGCCACCATACAGGTGGCTTTCCTGTTCAACCATGGAGCGGGAAACGAGATTCGAACTCGCGACCCTCGCCTTGGCAAGGCGATGCTCTACCACTGAGCTATTCCCGCAAAATGGTGCCTCGAGGCGGAATCGAACCACCGACACGAGGATTTTCAGTCCTCTGCTCTACCGACTGAGCTATCGAGGCAATATATAAGATGGCGGAGCTGACGGGATTCGAACCCGCGGTCTCCTGCGTGACAGGCAGGCATGTTAGGCCTCTACACCACAGCTCCCTCGCAACAAAGAGAATTATACAACAAGCTCGAAGGAAACGTCAACTACTTTTTTAATATTTTTACGAAGGGGTGCTTGAAAAATCTTTCCAAAACACCCCGCTCGCTTGTTTATCTTCTTACCAGAACGATAAAATCGCTTCTCGAATTACTTTCGCTGCTAAAAGAGACGTACGGTCGGACAAGTCGGCCGAGGGAGCTACTTCAACAAGATCAAAGCCGACAATATCGAGCTGACCCAACAACCGCATCGCTTCAAACATTTCTCGAGGTGTACAACCACCAGGCTCTGGCGTTCCTGTTCCAGGTGCATAGGCTGGGTCGAGTACATCTATATCTAAAGTAACATAGACGGGACGACCTTTCAGCTTATCAACAACCTTCTGTAAAGCAGGAAAGATTTCGTCTACATACATATGCGTATTCTCACGAGCAAAAGCAAATTCTTCTCTCGTTCCAGAACGAATTCCAAACTGATAGACATTGTCGCCACCGATTAAGTCTACCACTTTGCGAATCACAGTAGCATGAGAGTTTGTTTCGCCCAGATAATCGGTTCGCAGATCTGCATGAGCATCAAAGTGAATGACGGCTAGATCAGCATAGCGGTCTGCAAAAGGCTTTACAATCGGATAGGTAACCAAATGTTCTCCACCGATAAAAATCGGTTTTTTGCCTTCTTGAAGTAGGTCGGCCGCTACTTCTTCTATCCGTTCTAGCGATCCTGTTACGTTTCCAAAGGGCAACGCAATATCACCAGCGTCATAGTACTTCTTATCTATCAAGTCTTTATCTTGATAGACACTATACTCTTCGATTCCATAAGATACGAGACGAATCTGCTGGGGACCCATTCGAGATCCTGGGCGAAAGCTAACGGTAAAGTCCATGGGAATGCCTACAAGGACTACATCTGCTTCTGCATAGTCTTCCGTGGCTCCCATGAATCCTGTTAGGCGTTCAAGATATCTGTTCAAGCTTACTTGCCCTCCGTTAGATTTCGGACAAATTGGGGAAGGGCAAAGGCTGCTTTGTGCAGGTAGGGGGTGTAATACTTGGTATCAAGCTCTGCCAATTCCCGAGGCTCAATGGCTTCTGGGTCGTAGACTTTCGAGCCCACTGTAAAGCTCCAGAGACCGGACGGATAAGTAGGAATTGAAGCTAAATAAAGCTTGGTAATAGGGAAAATAGAGCCTATGGTAGGAAATACAGTTTGAATCAATTCTTGGTTATAAAAAGGAGATTCTGTCTGTGCCACCATAATACCATCGGGCTTTAACGCCTCTGAAACAGCTTGATAAAACTCTGCTGTAAATAGCACTGCCCCAGGGCCGATGGGTTCACTAGAATCCACGAGAATCACGTCGTATTCTTCTTTTGCTTCTTTGACATGCTTAATGCCATCAGCAACCAGGATATCAACTTTGGGATGTCCCGTGAGCACAGAAGCTATCTCTGGGAAATACTTTTTCGATGCTTCGATGACTTGCCCATCGATTTCACAAAGCACTGCTTTTTCTACTTTGGCGTGTTTTACCACTTCTCGAATGGTCCCACCATCGCCGCCGCCAATAACCAGCACTTTCTTGGGATTGGGATGGCTGTTCATCGCGACATGGCTGATCATTTCATGGTAGACAAACTCATCTTTGTCAGTTGTCATAACCAGGTTGTCGAGAAGCAACATGCGCCCCCACTGCAAGGTCTCTACAACAGCTAGATCTTGAAAATCTGTTTTTTCACTGTGCAGTATATTGTTAATTCGACAGCCAAAGCGAATATTGGCTGTTTGTTCTTCTGTAAACCACATTCCTGACATGGTGCATCCTTCCTTCTAGTACCACAAAGGAGCGGCAGCAAAAGCACAGCCGATTTTCTCTACTTTATGTTCTACTGCATTCACTTTGACTTCTTTTAGGGCCATACCACGAACTTCAAAAGCTTCTTCAACCATACGAGTGATTGTTGCTTCTGCTTCTTCTTTGGAGCACTTGCCTGTAAACTCCATGATCACACCAAAACTATCTTCCGATACACCAACTGCAACAGCAGCAGCAATCGTTTCACCGGGAATCTCAGATACAATCGAGCCATAGGCCGTCGGCACAAGAGAGCCTGGAGCAATCTTTAAGCCCGGAGTGAATTCAGCCTCTGGGGGCAGAATACTGCTGACCCGCACCAGGTTGACGTTGCCGATTCCTGCTTTCAATAGAGCATTGTCAAAGGCTGTTAGTTTGCTTTTTCCTTCTGCCGATGCAGCGGTAATAAAATACTTCTTGGGTACGGGTAGCATGCGCCATTCCTCCAACGTTGTTATAATCAAATTTTGTCATAAACCGTGTTTATTATACCAGAACCGACTAAAAAATAAACTAAAATTTGTGTTAAAAAATTTAAATAGGAAGACTTGTGTCTTCCTATTTAATCACTTCGTTATAAGAGAGCCCTCTGGTGTGCACAGTGTGGCTCCAGTCCCTTTTGTTACGATGCAAGAAACCGAGAAAAACAATAGGTACCCAGGTGTAGATAAAGAATGGGTAGAGAAGAACCCACTTAAAGGCTCTTCGATCGACTTTGTCTAACAGTAAGGCTGCAAAAGGTAAGGCCAATTGTACATAAGATAAAAGCTGCCACAAGCTCAGATCATTCATTAAGCCAAAGACTTGGGTGTAAGAACCATGCAAGAAAAAATTCATCATAAGAAAAAAAGTTACAATCATAACCAGGGCAGGTTGGAAAAGGTGAATCGCGCCATCTAACATGGAAAAATTCCCTGTTCGTAACCCTTTCCAAAGCAACTGCGGAAAATAACGAAAAAAGCAGTCTACATGACCTTGGGCCCATCGTTTGCGCTGATTCCAGGATTGCTTGAACTTGAGGGGCTTTTCGTCGTAAATAATCGCTTCATGAGCCCATGTGGTTTTTACTCCGTTTAATAAGGCTTTCATGGAAAACTCTAGATCTTCCGTGAGCGATGTGGCACCCCAGCCATATTGACGAAGGGTCTCTGTAGAAATACACATGCCTGTTCCACCAAGAATATTCGACAGGCCAAGGTTGTAACGAGCCAGTTGAATGAGACGATTAATGTGCCAGAAGGCGATAGAGAAGGTAGCTGTCACCCAAGTGTCGAAAGGATTCTTGGAATCTAAATAGCATTGTACAATTTGATGACCTTGTTCAAGCTTTGTATTCATCTCGAGTAAAAAATTAGGCTTGACCAGATTGTCGGCATCAAAGATGACAACCGCATCAAATTGTCGTTCCATGCGAAAGATTTTTTCGAACATCCACTCTAAGGCATAACCTTTTCCTCGCTGTTCCTCATTAAACCTCTCATGTACTTGTGCGCCTGCTTCTCTTGCAATGGCCGCTGTACGGTCACTACAGTTGTCAGCAACAATAAAGATTTCGTACAGTTCCCGCGGGTACTCTAATTCTTTCAAGTTCTCTACCAGCGGTCCGATGACGGCTTCTTCATTATGAGCTGCTACCACTAGGGCAAAGCTCTTGCTTGGAGATGCTGGGGGCCCTTCTTTTTTCCTCCAAAAACCGAAAAGTGATAAAATCAAGTAATAGAAAGTACAGAAGATGATAAGGAATTGTAAAGGAACCATAAAAAAGTCATATTTTTCAAGAAAAAGTGATTGCCAGAGCTCCAATGCTTAACTCTCCTTTCCCTTCCCCAGACCTGTGAAGGGGAGAGACGATTCCCAAGAGCGGAAAATATAGGTTATCCCGCTTGCTGTATTGTACCGAATCGTACCAACTTCGTCAATTGATAAATCAATTGTTCGTGGAACCTTTTCTATCCTTTCCGTGGACATACATAAAGATTACCTCGGCTATCTAGGCAGGCAAAAAATACATCTTGCGTCCCTGCAACACCATGATTGGCCAATTCATTTTTGAGCATGATTCATCTAAATTGTGTTCCTGCAAGTTATGGTGCTCTACTTTACCATCTAAAATAATAGGGACAGGCAGACCTTCATACTTTGTGGAAATTCCCATATCAGCAGGGGTAAGCGGCCGTTTTTGCGATTTAGGAATGATACTTAATGTCCCTGATGTTTCAAGAACGGCAAATTCTACGTCTTGAACGTTGGGTGTTCCACGGTCTCGAAGTTGACTTAATAGATCGTCTAGGTTATAACGGCTACGACGCATAGCTTCTTCTTGAATTTTTCCATCGCGAATGATAACTGTCGCTGTGCCGGTCAGCCAAGAGCGCATTTTCGGAGATCTGAGCTGTAATAAGGAAAAGCCAATCTCTGCAAACATGAGTACAAACATCGGCACCAAGGCATGATAGATCGGCGTTTCCATATCTTCCATGGGTATAGCTGCGAGCTCCGCAATCATAATGGCAACAACAAGATCGACTGGCGATAACTGGCCAATCTCTCTCTTGCCCATGATGCGCATGATCAAGAGCACAGCCATATAAATGAGTAGGGTCCGTGAAATGATTACAATGACTTCTTGAACCATAATGCCACCTTGAGATCATAATCGCTATATGCCTCTCTTATTATGACCTTTACGTAGCGATTTATGAGAGAACCATTATTTACTATTCCACAAGCCCCTATAAATACCTTCCATATTATAACTATAAAGGATCGTACAAATGACGATAGATCTGGTAATCCGCTAAGACACCTTTGACGTATTCTCTTGTTTCAGGGTAAGGGATTTGATCCAATGATTGCACCTGGCCTGTCCAATGCTTTTCTTCCAGCCATTGACGAACATTGCCTCGACCACCATTATAAGCAGCAATCACAAGTACCATATTTCCTTGAAACTCTTGCTTTAAATTGGCCAGATACCAGCAGGCCATTTTTATGTTCCGATCGGGTTCATAGAGCTTTTCAAGCTCATAATCATCCATTTTCATCTCATGGGCGATCCACTCTGCTGTTTGTGGCATTAATTGCATGAGACCTCTGGCGCCTTGTGGACTTTCTGCCCAGATCCAAAATTTGCTTTCTCTTCTCATAATGGCTGTTACGAGATAAGGATCGAGATTGTACTGCGCCGCATACTTGAAAATGGTTTGCTTGTGAGGAATGGGATAGAATATCTTTTGAACCCAAGGACTAAACCAAAAAAAGTTGCCCAATATGATCAGCGCCAAAATGGCTACTGCCATGCGGGGCCGTGATAGCCTGTAGTAGACAACAAGAGGTCCTCTCAGCAACAGGTCGCCTCCTTCCATAGAGTCGCTACCTGATCAAACATATCCTCTTTGCCTACATTGGCATCAATGATTTTATCAGCCTTTTTTATCTTTTCTTCCAGAGGCATTTGCGCTTTGATGCGAGCCATTGCCTCTCCCTGTTCGAGTTGATCTCTTTGAATCACTCTTTCTACTTGTTGTTCTTCTTTCACAGCAACCACCCATACTTCATCGACCATCTTGTCCATACCTGTTTCTAATAATAAGGGCACATCCCAAACAATCGCGGGAAGCCCTTTTTTTGACCATTCTTCTGTTTCTGTTCGAAATTGTTCTCTAACTCGAGGGTGGATGATCTTGTTGAGCTGTTCTCGCGCTTTCGCATCGAAAAATACGAGTTTCCCAAGGGCTCTTCGATCGAGCTGCTGATCCGGTAAAAAATAGCGCGGTCCGAAGTATTCTTGAATGTCTCGCCAGGCTCTTTCTCCTGGAGCAACGACTTGACGGGCCACATGGTCGGCGTCGATAACTTGTGCTCCTAATTCCCGTAAATAATTGGATACGGTTGTCTTTCCGCTGGCAATGCCACCCGTCAAACCGATGATTCTCACCTCAGGCTCACGCTCTCTTTACTGTAAGATATGAATGATTTCGTTAGGGAACACCCATGGATGCTATAAAAAAATTTTGCTGGCACCAAGAGATAGCAACACAAAGCCAGCGAGATAAGAAATCCAGGGGCCACCGGCCCAGCGAGCATTGTTGTGACCCCACCAGAGGCCGGCAACAACGAGGAAAAATAGTGTAATGCCTACGATTAGCGGTGCAAACAGTGGAATTCCACCCAGCAAAGAAGCCCCAAAACCTGCCGCTAGAGCATCCATACTAAGGGCCAGCCCTAAAAGAAAGGCTTCTTTGAAACTTAGTTCCCCCGATGAGTCTAGATCAGCATCTGTCGGTTCTCGAAAAATCTGAATCACCAACCAAAGGGAGGCAGTGTAAGAGAAAAGACTCTTTCTCTTTCCCCTGCTGTCTCTGTGATCCGTGCAGAAGCATTCACAGGAAGATCTGTGCTTTTCGTTGGAGGAACCTCTTCTGCTTGCTCTTTGTCTTTTCCAATCTGCTTTTTTCTCTTACTATTGTAGATTTGAAAAAGCCCTAAGAAGATTAAAATCGCTCCACCTAAATTGCCGATCCAGGCTTCTGGCAAAAAAGTAGATAAGCCTTTTCCTGCTAGTAAGGCGACTGCCATGGCAGCAGTCGAACAGAGGCAGATAATCAGCAGAGAAAAAAAAGGAACACGAATTCTTTTCAGTCCGTAAGCAACGGCTGCTGCAAAGCCATCTAAACTTAATGCAAATGCCAGACCGAATATGGACCATGTAGACACGTACTGTCCCTCCCGGGTTCACCTTTGCCTTATACTATGCAAAGGGTAAGAAAAGGGCACTTGTACAGTGGCTTACAGGGATTCCATAAGGCTTTCCCATTCTTCATACGCTTTCGCTAGCGCTTCTTGCGCTTCTTCAAATTCTTGAGACAATGCCTTGGCTTTATCTCCATCTCTATAGGTCTCTTCATCACCAAGAAGAAGGGTCAGTTCTTGAATTCGCGCTTCTAGTTCTTGAATCATTTTTTCGCTTTTTCCAATGGCTTCTTCTCTTTTCCACGGATTTGTTATTTTTCTTGCTTTTTTCTCCCTAGATTCTTCTGAAAGCTCCTTTTTCGTTGGCTCTTTTCGCTGAGCCGCTCCCTCTTTCGGCCCATTGGCCATCTTTTTGCGCTTTTCATCGGCCAGAGCTTCCGCTTCTGCTTTCGCTTGTGCCAATTCTTCTTTCTTTCTGCGATAGTCAGAATAGTTGCCTAGGTAGGTTGTAAAGGCACCCTCTTCTAGCTCTAAGACCCGATCGGCCAAACGATCGAGAAAATAACGATCGTGAGAGATAACCATTAAAGTACCTTCAAAATCAGCCAACGCTTCTTCTAATGCTTCTTTGGCTTCAATATCAAGATGGTTTGTCGGTTCATCAAGCAGCAGAAAGTTAGCACCGGTTAGAAAAAGCCTTGCAAAGATTAATCGGCTTTTTTCACCACCACTGAGGACATCTACGGTCTTGTAAACGTCTTCACCGCGGAACAAAAATTGCCCCAATAAAGTCCTCGCTTCTTCTTCTGTCATGGGCCGCATCTGGCGCAATGCTTCTAGAACCGTTTGCTGTCCTTGTAGCTCTTCTTGCTCTTGGGCATAGTAGGCCGGCTTGACTCGCATCCCAAAGACGATGTCACCCTCTTCGGGCTGTAGTTCTCCAAGAAGAACACGAAAAAGGGATGTCTTCCCTACGCCATTTCTACCGAGAATGGCCACACATTCTCCTTTTCGCACTGTTAGATTTAGGTTCTTAAAAAGGGCTTTTCCTGGATAAGAAGCGGCCAAATCATGGGTCACCAAGACTTGCTCTGCACTGGGTATGTGCGGTATGAACTTTAAATCTTTTAAGCTCCTTCGTTCGACAGGCTTTTCTATGCGTTGTCGTCGAGCTAGTATGGTTTCCCGACCTCTTGCTTGTTTGGATTTGATACCTGCTTTGTAACGTCGTATATACGCTTCAATTTTGGCGATCTCGGCTTGATCTTTGGCATAAGCTCTCTGCCGCGCCATCATTCTATCTTCACGCAACTGTAAGAAGCGGGAATAATTGCCGCTGTATTCTTCTAACTTTCCTTGTTCCAAATGAAAAGTTCGTTTACATACTTTGTCCAAGAAGTATCGATCGTGAGAAATAACAAGTACAGCGCCTCCATAGTCGCGCAAGTACTCTTCCAACCATTCTACAGCCGTTAAGTCAAGGTGGTTGGTCGGCTCATCTAAAATAATAAGATCATGCCGTCGAAGCAGCAGTCGTGCTAGAGCGAGGCGCCTCTTTTGCCCTCCACTGAAAACTTCCACGGAACGGGGAAAATCTTCTTCTGTAAAGCCCAAGCCTTTTAAGACGGAGCGCACACGAGCCTCAGCGCCATAGCCTTCTTTTTTCTCATATTCTTCTACCGTTTCAGCATAAAGGGTCATCAACTCTTCAAGCCTTTGTGGATCTCTATGGGCTTCTGAGCTCTCCATGGCTTTTTCTAATTCCGTCATTTTTACTCGTAAGTCCAACAGGTCAGACAGCTCATTGATGGCCACTTGAAAGAGGCTTTGCCCTTCTGGTACCTGGTTCAACTGACTGACATAGCCGACTTCTATGCCGTTGCTCCAGTGCAGAGTCCCTTCTGTGCTTTCTTCTTCTTCTGTCATCACTCGAATTAAGCTGGTCTTGCCAGCGCCATTCGGTCCAACGAGGCCGATTTTATCATTTTCGTGAATGAGAAATGAAACATTGTCGAAGATGGCGTTGCTCCCATAGGATAGGGCTAAGTTTCTGGCTTGTACGATAATTTTGTTGCTCATCATCTCTCCCCAGATTCTTCTTTATTGTTGGCAGCAAGGGCAGAAGTGCGTACTTCTGCCGGCTCTTTTTTCTCGTATAATCTTTTCGTGACAGCGACGACAAGCTTCACCTTCTCGTCCGTAGACCCAAAGTTGATTCTGAAAGTCTCCTTTTTGACCTTCACCATCAACATAGTCGCGAAAAGAGGTCCCTCTGGCTTCAATACCTTCACGTAATACTTCTTGTATGCTTTGATAGAGCTTCTGCCCTTCTTCTTCTTGTAAGGACTGGGCCAGGCGGTCGGGATGAAGGCCCGCTCGTGCCAAAGCTTCATCAACGTAGATGTTGCCCAGACCTGCTAGAAAATGTTGGTTAAGTAGCAGTGGCTTTAGTTTGCTCTTTTTTTGGGAGAGTGCTTTTAGAAATATTTGAACTGTAAAATCTTCTGATAAAGGTTCTGGTCCTAGGCTCATTAAGCCGGACAAATCTGTGAGCTGATTGGAAGGACGTAAAGTAAGCGTACCAAACTGACGAACGTCGCTATAGCGAAGTTCTACCTCTTGACTTAGTTGAAAAATTACATGGCAATGAGGAAGAAGAGGCTCCTCTTTGGGCGATGCGACCAGGCGCCCCGTCATGCGCAAATGAATAACGAGACTATAGTCTCCTGAGAGTTGAAAAATCAAATATTTGCCCCGCCGCTTTATGGCCTCAATGGTACGCCCTAGAAGGGTTTCAGCAAAATCTTCTCCTGGCAAGCTGCTTACCATTTTGGCTAGCTTAATGGTGACGCCTTCTATCTTGTGACCGACGACTTTCTTTTCTAAAGTGCGTCGAACTGTTTCTACTTCTGGCAATTCAGGCATGACTTAGGCCTCCTCAGGAAGAGGATAGGGCGTCATGTCATACCAGTTTTGTCCGATTTTCATATCAACGACGAGAGGTACTGATAGTACAATCGTTGTTTCCATTACATTTTGGATCATTGGTGCTATTTCTGTCAATTCTTTCCTTGGTACTTGGAAGATTAATTCATCGTGAACTTGTAAAATCATACGAGTGGCTGCTTGTTTCTCTTGTAAAAGCCGATCAATGGCTACCATGGCTGCTTTAATAATATCGGAAGCCGTACCTTGGATGGGTGTATTCATAGCCATCCGCTCTCCAAAAGCTTGGCGAACTTTGTTACGCACTGCCAGTTCTGGCAGGTGCCTCCGCCGGCCTAATAAAGTGGTAACATAACCGTCTTTTCTGGCTGTTGCAATTGTTTTTTCAATGTAATCTTTAACGCCGCCATAGCGAGCAAAGTATCCTTCTATATAGTGTTTTGCTTCTGCTCGACTTACTGACAAGTCTCTACTTAAGCCAAAGTCGCTAATGCCATAAACAATGCCAAAGTTGACGGCTTTGGCGCGCCGTCTCATTTCTGAAGTGACTTCTTCCATGGGTACAGCAAAGACTTCGCTGGCTGTGCGCGTGTGAATATCTTGCTCTTTGGCAAAAGCATCAATTAAAGAGGCGTCACCAGAAAGATGGGCTAAAATTCGTAGCTCGATTTGCGAGTAATCGGCTGCAACCAATAGAGTTTCTTCTGCTGGTGCTATAAAGGCTTTGCGGATCTTGCGCCCTTCTTCTAAACGAATGGGAATGTTTTGAAGGTTGGGATCTGTTGAGGAAAGGCGCCCTGTTGCTGTGACTGTCTGATTTAAGGTACTGTGAATACATCCATCTGCTTCGATGAGCGGCAATAGACCTTCCACGTAGGTTGAATGAAGCTTCATGAGCTGTCGATACTCTATTACTTTCTCCACAATGGGATGGCGGTCTCTTAGTTCTTCGAGCACTTCTACGTCTGTGGAGTAACCTGTTTTTGTTTTTTTGATAACCGGTAGGCATAGCTTTTCAAAAAGGATCTTGCCGAGTTGTTGGGTTGAGTTGATGTTAAAGCTTTCATCGGCTAGATCATGGATGCTTTGCCGCAATCCTTCGAGATGAACGCGCAGCTCTTCGGACATTTCTTGCAATACTGTTGGGTCTACGGCAAAGCCTTCTTTTTCCATGGCTGCTAAGATGGAAGCGAGCGGCAGCTCCACTTCTTGATAGAGTGTGAAAAGCGCCTGTTCTTGCAATGCTTTTTCTAGGATTGGTATCAAGGCAAACAAAGCAGCCCCAAAGGAAGCTTTCTCTCCATCTGATGGCGCTTCATCTTTCCCTGTACTGTCTATGTTCCAGCCTAAATATTTTTCTGCCAACTCTGATAGACTGTAGCGATTGGTAACAGGGTCCAGCAAGTAGGCTGCAAGAAGGGCATCGCCCCGTACGCCTTTGAGGTCAATGCCTGCTTGTTGGAAAAGTAGCCAGTAGGCTTTGGCATCGAAAAAGACTTTTTGACCTTCTTGGCTTGACCAAAAAGGTTCTGTTGCTTGGAAAAAAGCATAGGGATCATCGATAATGTGCACTGTCGGTACTGCTTCAATGGCGCCATAGGCGAGGACGAGCTTTTCTAGCTTTCCTTTCCGTGGGATCCCTTCCCAGGTTCCCCAGAGGGCTACGAGCTCCTCTTTTTTTGTGCCCTTTTCTTGTAGTATCTCTAACAAAGCGCCATAGTCAGAAGACGCTAGAAGTGTATAATCGCTTGTCTTTGCCAAAGAAGCCTTCTTAGCTTCATTCTCTCCATTTCCGGCAGAAGAACTATGACTTTGCTTGCTTGCACTTTCTCCTTCCTTTTCTACTCCGGGCAAGTTGCGAAGCAACGTACGAAACTGAAGATGCTCATACTTTTCTCGCAGCCTTTCATAGTCTGGTTCTTGCAAAGCACAACTGGACCACTGCAAAGGCAGTTCCATATCTTGCTTAATGGTTGCCAGTTCTTTGGAAAGCAAGGCTTGTTCTTGATGGAGACGCAGTTTTTCTTGTAGCTTTCCTTTGACTGCATCAATTTGCTCGTAGAGCTTTTCTATGGAGTCGAATTGTTTGAGCAGTTTAAGAGCTGTTTTTTCGCCGACGCCTGGTACGCCTGGGATATTGTCAGAGCTATCGCCCATTAATCCTTTGAAGTCAATTACTTGCTGCGGCGCTAGACCTACTTTTTCTTGCAAGAGAGCTTCATCATAGCGCTCTATTTCACTAATTCCTTTTCGCGTCAACAAGACTTCTACGTCTGCTGTAATCAGTTGCCAGGCGTCACGATCACCTGTGACGATGAGGCTATGAAACCCTTCTTGTTCGGCTTTGCGGCTGAGCGTACCAATGATGTCATCGGCTTCATAACCCTCTTCTTCAAAAAGAGCAATGCGATGCAATGCCATGACTTCTTTAAGCAAAGCAAACTGTGGTCGGAGCTCTTCCGGCGTAGCACCCCGATTGGCTTTGTAGGCTTCATAGGTCTGGTTACGAAAGGTTTTTCTACTTTTATCAAGAGCTACTGCCAAATAGTCCGGCTTGTATTCCCTCTTAAGCCTTTCTAACATATTCAAAAAGCCATAGACGGCGTTGGTCGGTATACCTGCACTGTTTGAAAGCGGCGGTATGGCATAAAAAGCACGATGCAGCAAACTGCTACCGTCGATAATCATAAAAAGGGGTTTGTTCACAGTTATAGACTCCTTTCGGCATCAGAAAAGGGGACGGCCTTTGTAAAAAGTGCCGTCCCTCTCTAGTATCTCTTTGATTGGGAGCAAAAAAACGTCAAAATCCTTGCTCTGGAGAAGGCGCTCTTGCTCATTATACCAAAATTCTTTTATAGCGCCCTTCTCTCTTTGACCAATCTTTTTCTTTTTCTATTCTTACGGCACAATGCTTTAGTTCTGGTATCTTCGCAATGGGATCGCGAGCACCGTTGGTTAGTTCATTAATTCGACTTTCCCTAAAGTGAAAAGAAGAAAAAACAAGACCAGGCGCAACGCCTTCTGTCAAGTATACCGGTAAAGTTACAGCACCTCGTCGCGAGTGAAGGGTAACAAGGTCGCCCGTTCGTAAACCTTCTTGTGCGCCATCTTTTGGGTGCATCTCTAGGTGTTCTTCCGGGTAAGCCCAGTGAAGGGCCCCTCGACGAGTCATAGACCCCCCGTGATAGTGAAAAAGCCGTCTACCTGTCGAGAGGATGTAGGGATAGTTCTGGCAAGGTTCCTCTGCAGGACCTAGGTAGGGCACGCCATGAAACTTTCCTTTTCCTCGTGAAAAGCTTTCTTCATGAAGGCGTGCTGTTCCAGGATGATCAGAACTGGGGCAGGGCCAACAGAGGCTGCCTTCTTTATGTAGCCTTTCGGGCGTTATGCCACCGTAGGCGCTGTTGACCAGGTTAATCTCTTCTAGAATTTCTGCCGGGCTTTCATAATTCATGGGATAGCCCAATCGACAAGATAGTTCTGTGAGAATTTTCCAGTCAGGACGGGCTTCTCCTCTTTGTTCAATGGCTTTATGCAAAGATTGTACTCTTCGTTCTGTATTGGTAAAGGTGCCTTCTTTTTCAGCAAAAGAGGCAGCCGGTAAGACCACATGGGCTAGCTCTGCTGTTTCTGTTAAAAAGATATCAGCCACAACGAGTATGTCTAACTTTTGCAATGCTTTGACGACATGACTGCTGTTGGCATCTGCTAAGACAGGGTTTTCTCCCATGATAAACATAGCTTTGATGGTCCCTTCAGCAGCACCATCTATCATCTCACCGACAGTACAGCCGGGTCGAATCGATAGTTTTTCTTCTTCTACAGCCCAAAGTGACGCCATCTTGCGCCGTATTTTTTCATCTTGTACAGCTTGATAGCCTGGATAGACGTCGGGCAAAGCGCCCATGTCACAGGCGCCTTGTACGTTATTTTGACCGCGCAAAGGATTGACGCCTGTGCCTGGACGTCCTATATGGCCTGTGAGCAAAGCAAGGTTGGCAATGGCCATTACGTTGTAAGTGCCTGTAAAGCGCTGTGTTATGCCCATGGTGTAGTAAATGGCGGCTTTTTTTGCGCGACTGTAGGCTCTTGCTACAGCTATGATTTGTTCTGGTCGAAGACCTGTGATTTCGGCAGCCCATTGGGGCGTACAAGGAGCGACGGCTGCTGCTAGCGCCTTAAAGTTCTCTGTTCTCTCTTCAACAAATCTATTGTTATAAAGTTTTTCTTCTATGATCACATGGGCTAGGCTATTTAAGAAAGCGAGATCGGTCCCTGCTTTGATTTGTATATGTTCTTGGGCCAGTTGTGCTATCTCTGTCTTGCGCGGGTCAATGACAATGGCCTGGCTTCCTTTCTTGATGGCTTGAATCATTTGCTGGGCAATTACAGGATGGGTCTCTGTGGTGTTTGAACCAAGGACGAGAAAGGTGTCGCTTTTTTCAATATCTTTGATCGGATTGGTCATAGCACCTGAGCCAAATGCAGCAGCAAGACCGGCTACAGAAGCGCTGTGACAGAGACGAGCGCAGTGATCGATGTTATTCGTACCAATAACAGCACGGCTGATCTTGTTAAGCAGATAATTCTCTTCGTTCGTTGTTCTAGCAGAAGCTAAAAAGGCAAAAGCATCGGGCCCTTCTGCTTGCAACAGATCTTTGAATTTCTTTGCAATCGTAGAAAAGGCTTCTTCCCAAGTCGTTTCTATCAGTTTTCCATTTTTACGAATCAAAGGCTTGGTTAATCGTTCAGGATGGTGAATAAAGCCCATGCCAAAGCGCCCTTTGGCACAAAGCGATCGTCCATTGACAATGCCCCCACCATGGGACGGCGCACTGGCCGCTATGACTTCTCGGACACCCTTTTTCTGTACCACTTCTAATTCGATGGTACAGCCTGTTCCACAGTAGGGACAGAGGGTAGGGACTTTTTCAATCTCCCAGCTTCGCGCTTTGCCTTTTTTCGTTTTATCGATCAAAGCACCGGTCGGACATACCTGAAGACAGGCACCACAAAAAACACAAGGCGAGTCCTGCAAAAGGCCGTCGCCTTCGCTCACGACTTTGGTGGCAAAGCCTCGATAGGCATAGTCTAGAACGTGCCGCCCCTGTTCTTCTTGACAGATGGTTACACATTTGCCACAAAGAATGCACTTGGTCATATGGCGTTCTATAAAAGGATTGCTGTCATCGCTGGCATATTGATTTTTCTTCCCTTGATCTTGTTCCGCAGGAAAGTCCACACCGTATTCATAGGCATATTGCTGCAATGCGCAGTGGCCTGCTTTTTCACAGCGCAAGCAATCGTTCGGATGGTTGGCTAACAAAAGTTCTAGAATTGTTTTCCTCGCTTCTATTGCGTCTTCTGAATCTGTTTCTATGATGAAACCGGGCTGAACAGGGGTGACGCAAGCCGGTTCAAGTCTTTTCTCATTTGTTTTTCCATCAATGACCGTAACGACGCAAAGGCGACAGGATCCTTGGTTCGAAAGAAATGGATCGTGACAAAGCGTAGGGATTTCTAGGTTCAGCTTACGAGCGACTTGAAGCACTGTCATGCCTGGTGATACGGTCTGCTGCTGGCCATTGATGGTGATGGTGATGTCTTGCACTTTTTGCATTGCTTTTCCCTCCTATACCCGAACAATGGCCTTGTATTTACAACTTTCTAGGCAGGCAGCGCATTTGATACAACGGATGCTGTCGATGCGGTGGGCTTCTTTCGCCTTTCCTTCGATGCATCTAGTGGGACAGCGCCGTGCACAGAGGGTACAGCCAACACAGCGTTCCGGCAAAATGGTATAGCGTAATAAGGCGGTACAAGCACCGGCGGGACAGCGCTTTTCTCTAATATGACTTTCGTATTCAGAGCGAAAATACCGTAGTGTCGTTAGGACAGGATTGGGTGCTGTCTGTCCCAAGCCACAGAGAGAGGTCTTCTTGACGACGGCAGCCAATCGTTCTAGCTTTTTCAAGTCTTCTTCTTGCCCTTGTCCTGCCTTGATCTTTTCTAGTATTTCAAGCATACGCAAGGTGCCTTCACGACAAGGTGTGCATTTGCCACAAGACTCTTTCTGCGTAAAATTAAGGAAAAACCGAGCAATATCGACCATACAAGTGCTTTCATCCATAACAACAAGTCCACCTGATCCAACCATAGCGCCGGCCTTCTTTAAGCTATCGTAATCAACTGGAAGGTCGAGCAGTTCCTCCGGCAAGCATCCACCTGAGGGGCCACCAATTTGTACTGCTTTGAAAGCTTTTCCATCTTTGACACCACCACCAATATCCATGATGATGTCTCGCAAAGACAGTCCCATGGGCACTTCAACCAAGCCTGTGTTGTTTACTTTGCCTGTTAAAGCAAAGACTTTTGATCCTTTGGAGTTATCTGTGCCCATGGAAGAAAACCAAGCAGCGCCTTTTCGTAAGATGGCAGGGATGTTGGCAAAGGTTTCTACGTTGTTAATGTTTGTTGGCTTTCCCCAGAGACCTTGAGTGGAGGGATAAGGCGGACGCTTGCGAGGCATGCCTCGCTGCCCTTCCATCGAGGCAATTAAGGCACTTTCTTCGCCACAGACAAAGGCGCCTGCACCGGCTTTGATTTCTATTGTAAAGTTAAAAGTGCTTTGTAAGGTTTTTGCACCGAGGAACCTTTTGGCATTTGCTTGATCAATTGCTTTTTGCAATCGTTCAATGGCCAGTGGATATTCCGCTCTGACGTAGACATAGCCTTTTTGCGCTCCAATGGCATAGCCTGCTATCATCATTCCTTCTAAGACAGCATGGGGATCGCCTTCTAGGACAGAACGATCCATGAATGCACCGGGATCGCCTTCGTCAGCATTGCAGATTATGTACTTTTCATCGCCTGCTGCTTCTGCAGTAAGCTGCCATTTCAGTCCCGTGGGAAAACCGCCACCACCGCGTCCGCGCAGTTCTGAACGCTTTATTTCGTCGATCACCTGGCGTGGTGTCATCGATAAGGCTTTTTTTAGACCTTTATATCCCTCTTGGGCTACATAGTCTTCTATTTTTTCAGGGTCGATGCGTCCACAATTGCGAAGGACCGTTCTTTCTTGCTTGCTATAAAAATTGATGTCTTCATATGTTTCAACGTTTCTTCCTGTAAGGGCATCTTGGTAGAGCAAGGGAGTGATAATTTTTTGGTTTATTAGATGGCTTTCTACAATCTCTTGAACATCTTTTTCTTCTACTCGACAGTAGAAGACTTTTTCAGGCTCTATGATGACGAGCGGACCTTGTTCGCAAAATCCATGACAGCCTGTTAGGACAATCTCGAGAGTCTTATGAAGCTCCCTTTCTTCTAATGCTTTCTGAAATGCTTTTTCTACTTTTTTCGCACCCGAAGCAATGCAACCTGTGCCGGCGCAAATCAAGATACGCCTTTGATCCAAGGTACCGTCCCTCCCTTATGGGTATTGTTGTAAGATAGCAGTGACTTGGTCCGGCTTCAAGCGTCCATAGGTGTCTTCGTTAATTGTAATAACGGGCGCTAAACCACAAGCACCGATGCAAGCAACCGATTCTAAGGTAAAGCGGCCATCTTCTGTTGTTTCACCGTCTCCAATGACCAGTTCTTCCTGCAATGCTGCAAAAATTTTATCACCGCCACGGACGTGACAAGCTGTGCCCATGCAGATACGAATGATATGGCGGCCTCTTGGACTTACGTGAAATTGGCTGTAAAAAGTGGTCACGCCATAGACTTGGACAAGAGCGATATCTTGACTTTTTGCAATCAAGGGCAGCACTTCTTCTGGCAAATATCCATAGAGGGTCTGTGTTTCTTGCAAAAGGGCGATGAGTGCACCTTTTTTTCCTTTGTACTTTTGTAAGATCTCTTGCAAAGCTTGGTCTTTCTGCTGGGAAGAGTTTTTAGAGGCACTGTTACAACAACGATTCATGAGCAAAACCTTCTTTCTGAATCTTTTTTTGCCTCTGCCCCAACTCGGCCAGGGACTGGCCGAGTTCGCAATCAATCCAACCTTTTTCTGTCACAATGTGATTAACAGGAATGTCATGGGGTTCCGATAAGAGCTTATGAACGATCTGTATTTGGTAGGCCAATCCGATTTTTATTGTTTTATCATGGATCTGGGTAAAAAAGCGGTCATAATAACCAGCGCCATAACCCAATCGATGACCTTGTCGATCGAAAGCCAGGGCCGGAACAAAGATTAGATCGATTTCCGTAGGTGCGACCAGAGATAAACTTTCTTTTCGTGGCTCTAAAATCCCCCAAGTACCGGCGACAAGGTCGTCCTGGCTTTTTATCTCACAAGGTAGAATTGCTTTTTCCGAGGGATGACACAAAGGCATCACCATTCTTTTGCCTTGCTGTAAAGTTACGTCAATCAGTTCTCTTGTGTCTACTTCTTGGCGAAAGCTGGCGTAAGCCATAATTACTTTTGCATCATAGAAGAGCCTTGACTGCACGATGATCTCGGTAATCTTTTTACTTTTTTCCTCTTGCTCCTCTAGACTCATTTGTTTTCGCTGATGAAGGATCTGAGCCCGTAATTTTGCTTTATCTTCTTTTCTATCATATATATATGACAAGCTTTCTCACTACTTTCTGAAGCTTGCTGTTCAGGCAAGTGCTTATGATAACTATATAGTATTCGTGAGGAAGTGCTGAAAATCCTCGAAGAAAAGGTTTCCTTTTAATCTTTGCTCTTTCTTCTTCTTGTGGAAAAAGACAAAAAAAAAGACCCCACAATGGGTCTTTTTGCCAGGTAGCAACAGTAACGATGTGGACTACCGTACAGCCAGTCCTCGTAAAGAAGAAGACTGTGGTCGAAGTCCGTCTTGTTCATTTAAGTTGGATGTGAATCTCATTAAATCGAAGAAGACCGTTAGGTCGACGTTTTGCACTTGGGCTTTAGTGGCTGGTACTTTAAGGATGATGGGTGAGAAATTCAGAATGGCTTCGATGCCCAGATCAATCATACGCTGAGCAACAGACTGTACTGCATCGGGCGGTACAGCTAAAATTGCCATTCGTACGCCTTGTTCCTTGATCAGCTTCTCCGCTCCAGCCCAATCTATAACAGGGTGTCCCTGAATTTCTGTACCTGCAAGGGCAGGATCAGAATCAACGATTGCTTCAATAGAGAAACCTCGCTGGGTAAATCCAGGATAAGCGGCTAATGAAGAGCCTAAGTGGCCTGCACCTACAATAATGACCGGCCAACTCCGATCTTGTCCCAGAAGCTTGCGGATATTGTCACGTAACTCTCTAACGTTGTAACCGACTCCACGAACGCCAAATTCGCCAAACATAGACAGGTCTTTACGAACGACGCCGGAGTTAATGCCGACTGCATCGCCAAGTTCCACAGAAGAAATAATAGGTACGCCTCGTTCTTCCAGTTGCTCAAGAATTCGTGAATACAACGATAATCTCATAATCGTTGGTTCTGGAACTTTAAAAAATTTCATTGAATCCCCATCCCCCTCAAATGATGTCAATACTCGCGTTGTCAGCTGCCTTTGTCCCAAAGGAAATGGATAATTGGCAGTTATATATGTCTGAATTAACTATACATGCGAAAGTTTCCACTTGCAATACCTTTTTGCACATTTTGCTAAAACTTTGATCGACTTTTTTTAATCCTTTCTATATCTTCTAACATATTAGAGAAAGAAAATATTCAATTGGTACTTTATGGTGGTCATGGTAGATTGGTAACAATTTTTTCGCTCCCCCTTGACACCCTATACCCCTATCAGGTATATTTTTTAAGCATAGAAAGAACATAAAGGAGGCTCACAAGTATGAGCAACCTAACGCGGCGTAACTTTTTTAAAAGAACGGCCATTTCAGGTGTCGTCGGTGCTGCCGTTTTAACAGCAGGGAAAGAAGCTCTCGCTTCGCCTTCTGAAATTGGTACTGTCGGTACCCTGATTGATTTAACTCGTTGTGATGGCTGTGTCCATGAAAACACACCACAATGTGTATCAGCCTGTAGACAGAAGAACCAGCGTCGTTTTCCCGAACCAGAAAAGCCCATTCTTGATTATTGGCCTCACAAAACCCATGAAGATTGGTCCGACAAAAGAGAGCTCACCAATCGCCTGACTCCTTACAATTGGACTTATGTACAGAATGTAAAAGTGCAAAAAGACGGTGAAACGAAAGAAGTCTTCGTTCCTCGCCGCTGTATGCACTGTGAAAATCCACCTTGTGCTCATATCTGCCCTTTTAGTGCCAATACCAAAACAGCAGAAGGCGTCGTAGTGATCGATGATGAAATCTGTTTCGGTGGCGCCAAATGTCGCGATGTTTGCCCTTGGGAAATCCCGGCCCGCCAAGCTGGTGTGGGACTTTATATGAAGTTTGCACCGAAGTTCGGTGGCGGCGGCGTTATGTACAAGTGTGATCTTTGCATTGATCGTCTCCGTGCTGGCAAGGCACCGGCCTGTGTCGATGCCTGTCCCAATCAAGCGATTCTATATGGTCAAAAAGAAGCGCTTTACCATGAAGCCCTGACCAGAGCGAAAGCAATCAACGGTTATGTTTATGGTGATAAAGAAAATGGTGGTACTACAACCTTCTACGTCTCTGAAGTACCCTTTGAAGATCTTCATCAGGCGATGGTAGAGCAGTCGATAGACGGCAAGCCCGGTCGTTCTGGCATGCCTGTTGGCGTTGGTAACGCTATGGACAATGCCAACAATTTGGCCAAAGCAGTTCTTTATGCGCCTTTTGCTGGTATGGTAGCAGCCGGAGTGGCAGCTTATCGAACCATGAAAGGAGATGATAAGTAGTGGCTCCTAGATTTAAAGAGAGTGAAAAGATTCTGGAAAACGGTAAAGTACTACGGCATGGCAAAACAACGCGATTGCTGCACTGGCTCATTGCCTTATCAATTTTTTCTCTTTTCTTTTCGGGATTTGGGCAGATGCCCATGTATAAGCGTTACATGCTCGTCGATGTACCCGGCATGGCTTGGACAGGCGATTACGCCCTGACGCTGGTGCTTCATTATGTCGGTGCCATTGCCTTAATTGTCCTTGTGGCTTTTCATCTTTTTTATCATGCTTTTCGCCGAGAATTTGATATTGTACCCCGCAAAGGCGACGTGGGTGAATCAGTGCAAATTATGAAAGCCATGGTAACAGGCAAAGACGAACCACCTTCTCATAAATATCTAGCCGAACAGCGTCTCGCTTATGCTTTTATTGGTGTGAGCATTCTAGGTGTCATCATTACAGGCATGGTGAAAGTCTACAAGAATCTTCCCGGTGTTGATCTAGCCGAAAATACAATCTTCTGGATGACACAACTACACAACATCACAGCCATGATGATCTTACTCGGCATCGTCTTACACCTTGCCGCTTTCCTAGTACCAGCAAACCGCAAGCTTATTCCTTCTATGTTCAGCGGTGAAGTCGATGCTTCTTACGTAGAACATCGCCACAGCAAATGGTGGGCACAATTGCTTGCTAAAAGCACCGGTTCATCAACAGGCACAACAAGAGCATCTACCTCTTCTTCTGATAAGAGTTCAAAAAACATCTCTTCTTAAAAACTAACTCCTCTTTCAAAGCAATTATGGCCGGACGGTCACAACCAAAGATGAACTTAAGAAAAAGGGCCGATTGATCAAGACTGATCAATCGGCCCTTTTTCTTCTATCACTTGATTACAAAACTATCGCCTGGCTCCATCAACTGACACTGGGCATCACTACCCTCATGAACCATTTTCTTAAAAGCTTCGCCGTCTTGTTGCAGCAAAGGAAAGGTATTGTAATGCATAGGAACAACATAGCGAGGATGAAGCCACTTGGTCGCAAAGATTGCATCTTCCGGCCCCATTACATAATTGTCCCCAATTGGCAGAAGCGCTACATCAAGACGTTGACTTTTGAGGTGACAAAGGTTGATCAATTCCATATCTCGAAAAAGCCCTGTGTCACCAGCATGATAAATACTTTTACCGCTCATTTGAATTAAAAAGCCACAAGGATTGCCACCGTAAATCATTCGGTCACCTTCTATAATGGCCGATCCATGGTGAGCCGTTGTAAGTCGCACTCTCCCAAAGTCAAAGTCATGCTTGCCCCCAATGTGCATACCATGAACTTTAGCGCCTTTGGTACTGCAATAGTGAGCAATCTCATGGTTCGTAATAATGGTAGCATCACAACGTTTGGCAATATCAATGGCATCTCCGAGATGGTCTCCATGGCCATGGGTAACCAATATATATTGTGCCTGTATTTGATCAGCTTTCGTAGGACTAGCAGGGTTGCCTGTAAACCAAGGGTCGACAAGCACTTTGTATTTGCCATCGTCTAAAAGAAAGTTGGCGTGACCGTAAAAGGTAAGCATGAGCATAAATAACAAGGCCTCCTTAACACTAACTCCATCTCGTTACATTAGATCCCTATACATCAATTCTAGGCGAACCACCCGATGGTAGATCTTCTCGATCGGGTACAGGTCGATGGCCGCCCCGGTTTTCTTGGTCAATTTTCTGCCATAAAGCGACTAGCTTCTCAAATTGCTTGCGTTCAAGCTTGCCTTTATAGCTTGGTGTTTCAAAAAGACGATCCGGTAAATCTTTCGGATCCACTTTATAACCTAATTTTTCTTTGATTCGCCACTTGATCTGATGGATCTCTTCGCCAAGCCAGTCCAGCTCTTCGTCACTTCGTCCCATGCCGACGGCATCAAGGCATTCACGAACAGAATTGCGATCATAAGCTTTGCGAGAGAAAAGACAAATGGTGAGACAGTTTAAGACATTGCGCTCTTTTTCTTCGGCTAGCAGGGCCTTGACAAGCTCTTCATCATCTAGAGGTGGTCGTTGTTGATCAAGGGCGTAGCCTGCGTTATCAAGGTGAGAGTGTCGGGCCCCTACAAGCTGCCCAAGCAAGTTGCCATAGCCTGTATGGTATCCTGCCATCTCCAATCCCCCAATGGCGCAGGCATACTCTTCCCCGCCATATTTTGCCGTAACATGAGGTAGCCCTTTCCCCAGAGCAACATAGAAATCATTGGTTCCATTGCAAAGATGACCCAATGCTTCGTTAAACCCTTTGAAATCACCAAAGCGAACGGGCGTTACCGTTTCTTTCTCTGTGATCAAGCCTCTTTCAAAAGCTTCTGCCGTCCAAGCCAAGACGACACCCGAAGTAATTGCGTCCAAGCCATCTAATTCTACTCTTTCAATCAAGCCTAGAATATCTTCACGATTGCCTAAGCCTAACATAGAGCCGAAAGAATAGACCAGTTCATGATCGTACGATAGATGGACTGACTCATATTCATAAGGTTCAGCAAATTGACGACGATGCAGGGCAATGTGAATACAGCCAATGGGGCAACCGGAGCAGGCAATTTTTCGAATTAAGTTATGCTCGGCAAAAGCTTCCCCAGAGATACTTTCTGCTTCTTCAAAGCTTCCAGATTGACAGTTGTTTGTCGGCAAGCCACCTATTTCACTTAGCGGAATGACATTGCCGGCTGTGCCTAAGCCATGATATTTGAGCATGACATCGGTGTCATTAATTTTATGATACATATTGCGATACACTTTGGCATAAGCGCTTTTGTTTTCGATAGGGTACGATTCGGTGCCATGGACGACAATGGCTTTAATATATTTTGAACCTAAAACAGCACCGAGGCCAAGTCGCCCCCAATGTCGGAAGGTATCAACAACGACGTTGGCAAAAGGAATTTGTCTTTCTCCAGCAATCCCTATACGAACAATGGAACGCTTTCCCGTCCCTTCTTCCAGATCGCGCAAGATGCGGGCCGATTCTTCGGAGGACAATCCCCAGATACCTATGCCGTTTTTGAAGTCAACGCCCTGGGCTTTAATAGAAAGATAGATCGGTCCATCGGCTTTACCGGTAATTACAATGGCATCCCAGCCTGAGAAGCGCATGGCCATGCCAAAGCGAAGGCCAGCATAAGATTCTCCCAGTTCCCCTGTCTGAGGAGAGACAAAAAGAGCAGGCACTTTCGTTATGACAGGATAGAGAAAGTTAAGAGCCCCATTGGCAAAGACAACAGGTTGTTCGGGATGGAGTGGAGGAAGGCCGGGCTTGCATTGTTCTTCAAAAAGCTTGATACCGACACCGAGACCACCGAGATAGGGATAGAGATCTTTTCGGTTCTCAAATCGAACAGTCTGATCTGAAACATTAATATAGAGAACACGAATGTAATCTTTGTTTAACACTTATTATTCACTCCTCTTCGGTCTCAGTTCCCATCATGAACTAGATCATTTGGATTTTTCCTCTTTGACGAGGGACCTTCTAGCTCCTTAATAGGAAAAGCACCGCCAGGGGCATTTTCTTCTGCGTGAGGACTTACTTCCATTGTCAAGCATTCATGAGGACAAAAGCTAGCACAGTTACCACATTGAATACAGATAATAGCTTTTTTCTCATCTTCATCATAGTCAATGACTTGAACGACACAAGCGTCGGCACATTTTCTACAGCCAATACAACGATCTCGATGATAGCGTATCCCGCCGCCGGCTCTTGGAACAAGGGCCTGCACACAGCAAGCTCGCGCGCAAGGCGGATCGATACAAGCTCGACATATGTTGGCTACAAATTTGCTCGTATAGCCGCCTCTTGTTAGGATTTTAATGGCGCTTTTGTGCATCGAGTAGCTGCGATAAACCATGCGAGCACAAGCTTGCATGCACGAGTAGCAGGCGATACACCGATTCATGCCTGGTGCCATTAAGACGCGAGGGCGACGCTTCTGGTCCCCTTCTTTCTTCTGAGCAACCACAGGACCGGCTTCACCTGTTACAACCTTTTCTTTGTCATTCTTTTCATCCACTGCCATCACCTCAAAACCATTATGAACCATTTTAGTGTTACTATGCAAGGTATTTCCTATAGCAAGAACGTAACATCGTCGAATGTATGTATGGCTTATCTTTATCCCCAATCTTGTCCTTATATTTTCCACAGCATAAAAGCCGATTATATATAGTTATTAACAGACTTATACACATTATCCACAGGTTTTTCATGCACACCCTAGCAGGCGAAGGTATGTTTGGTGTTAAGAACCTTCCTTTGCTATAGAAAAAAGGCCTGAGGTTCTAGCACCTCGGCCTTCTCTATTCTTCTCTATCGATATTAGGCTTGCCCATATTTTCCTTGTAACCACTTGATTTCTTCTTCTACTTCTTTTTCTGTTAGGGCTACGGGACCACCGGCCAAAAAAGATAGGAGATAGATCTGGGCACATTCTTCCAATAGCTCGGCCATGAGAAAGGCTTGGCTAAGGTCTTTACCAACAGCCACAGCCCCGTGATTGGCCATGAGGGCTACGGGTCTTTCTCCCAGGGCTTTCACTACATTGTCAGCCAAAGATAAGGAACCGATGGGGGCGTGCGGTGCTGTTATAACGCCTCCACCGAAATAGGCTACCATGTTGTCTAGAACAGGTGGTATGTCATTCCGTGTTGCTGCGACAGCACTGGCATGTTTGGAGTGACAATGCACAATGGCCTGAACATCGGGCCTTGCTTGTAAAATGGCTCGATGCAATCCTTTTTCAATGGATGGTTTCCTGTGCCCCTCTACAACGTCTCCTGTCTCAATATCCATAATGACCAAATCTTCTAGTTGAAGCTTGTCATAGGCCATACCACTCGGCGTAATCAACATTTTTTTCCCTTCCGGTAAACGATGACTGATGTTTCCGCCTGATCCACTTACAAGTCCCTGGGCAATGAGCTTTTTGCCGTAATCTATAATTTTTTCTCCAAGGGCTCCGATTTCTTTATTGACCATCTGTTGCTTACTGCCTCTTTTCCATTACGATTCTGTTCTGATTAAAGGTAAGTTGGCCTGGCCATTTAAGTCACTGCCTGCTCGTTCTCCTCTTTGCAGGCGATAATAGCCAGCACAAGCGATCATAGCAGCATTGTCTGTGCATAACTCTAGTGGTGGAACGAAGAGCTTCTTATCTTTCTTTTGTAGAGCTTTTTCTAAGCGCTGGCGTAGGTAGCCATTGGCAGCAACGCCACCGGCTAAGAGAACCGTTGATATCTGCAGACTTTCTGCGGCACTGCAAGTTTTCTCTACCAGTACATCGACAACAGCTTCTTGGAAAGAAGCCGCTAGAGCCGCTTTGTCTACTTCTTCCCCTTTTAGCTTGGCTCGATTGAGCAAGTTAAGAACGGATGATTTTAAGCCACTGAAGCTAAAATCATAGCTATCTTTGAGCCAAGCTCGCGGCAGCTCATAAGCAGTAGGGTCGCCTTGGCGAGCTAACTTTTCAATGAGTGGCCCACCAGGATACCCTAAGCCGAGTGCTCTGGCAATCTTGTCATAGGCCTCTCCGGCTGCATCATCACGGGTTGACCCAAGAATTTTCATCGTTCCGTGATCTTGTAGATAGATCAAGTGGCTATGACCGCCTGAGACAACGAGACAGAGAAGCGGAAAGGAAAGCTGAGGATATTGTAGAAAATTGGCATAGATATGCCCTTCAATATGATGAACCCCTACAAGGGGCAATTCTCTAGCCATTGCAACGCCTTTGGCATAAGCAACACCGACAAGAAGAGCACCGACAAGACCAGGCCCTTGGGTAACCGCGAGGGCTGTCACATCAGACCAACGACATTGTCCTTCTTCTAGCGCCCGATCAACGACAGCCGTAATACTTTCCATATGCTTTCTCGAAGCAATCTCCGGTACAACACCACCAAAAACCTGATGCGTCGCCACCTGAGATGCAATAATGTTCGAACGAATCTTATGTCCTTCTTCAACAATCGCAGCTGAGGTCTCGTCACAACTCGTCTCTATAGCTAATATCACTTTCCCTTCTGGGAAAGCTGGGGAAGCATGGCCTGTCAACGTCTAATCCACCTCATAATCGTACATTTTCAACTTCAAGCCCATGAGGAAACCAACCCTCGCTGCTTGTGATTCGAGCGGGTCTTTCTTCTGCAATCAAGAATAGCTTGTGGGGATAGTAAAGGGTAACTTCATCGACCTTTACTACATTGTAGGGTGCTTCATCCTCAGGCTTGCCTTCCACGACCACAGGGAGATATTGATCGATACAGCAACAACCTCCGCCAACGACACAGCGCAAATCAATCGTTACGATATTACCGAGTGCAGCAATTTTCACTTTTCCTTCTTCTGTGATCTCCCATCGCATCGTAGATGCCCCCTTATTCGAAACTTCTCTTCCTATTATACCCCCATTAGGTATATGTTTGCAAAACTTTCCTTATAGAACACTTTCACCGCGTCACAAGGCTTCATCAACTATGCCCTACGTAAGCAACCCTTCATGAAAAGACATCATATACTCCCGAAAACCAGGATCTTTCTGCATAAGCGCCTGGGCCGCTCGCAAAGAAGACATAATCGTCTTATTCTCTGGATCAAGAATGGCGCTATCAAGACCTGCACCAATGGCCAAAGTAAGAAAAGTTCTGTTTAAGAGGGAGCGCACAGGCAAACCAAAAGAAACATTGGAGAGGCCACAGAGAATATGAACGTCCGGCAGCTCTTTACGAAGCCTTTGAATGACTTCTAGAGCGAAGGCAGCCCAATGTTCACCATGCACAACAGGTCGCAGTAGAGGGTCGAGGTAGATGTCGTCCATTTGAACTCCATCAGAAAGAAGTCTATCTACAAGGCGCAAAGAAACATCAACTTGCTCCTCTACAGTTTCGGCAAGACCGCGATCGTCGAGACACAAAGCAATTACGCGACAGTGATACTGCTTTACCAAAGGAATAAAGATACGATAGCGACTTTCCTCCGCAGAGATAGCATTAAGCCACGCTCTCCCTCGGTGTACTTTCAAAGCTCCTTCTATAGCCAAGGGATTGGGACTGTCTAGACAGACTGGATCATCTACAATGTTTTGTACCGTTTCTACGAGCCAAGCCAAACCTTCTGGTTCTTTTTGCCGCAATGTGGTGCAATTGAGGTCCATAACATGAGCACCCGATAATTTTTGGCGCAATGTCAGTTCTTGTATCAATGCTGCATTGTGAGACAATACAGCGCTTTCTATGCCGGGCCGACTTGTATGAATCTTTTCCCCAATGATGAGCATTCTATCCATCCTTCCTTGCTGTCACGAACTCATCTGGATCTTTGTGAATTCTTTCGCCAAAAAAACCCTGCTCTATGCAGGGTTCTTGATTATGATGGGTCTACTTGTTCTTGTTCTTTTATCTCTTTTTCTTCTAGCAATTCATAGCAAAGGTTCATAATATCACTTACCGAAAGAATGCCTACTACTTCTTCTCCTTCTAGAACAGGTAAGCAGCTGACTTTGTACTTTTTCATCATGACTACCGCATCGGCCAGCCTTTTCGACCGATCAACCGACACAGGATTGCGAGTCATCACCCATTCTACAGGCGTATAAGCAATAACACCTGGTGCCCGCATGGCTCGATCAATATCATGGTGGGTAACAATTCCAACCAAGCGACCTTGATCATCTACCACAGGCAAGCGTCGAATGATACGCTCGGTCATAACACGTAGCGCTTCAGAGATAGGCGTTGTCATTGTTGTGGTAATGGCTGGAGAGATCATCTTTGCTTCTACAAGCATGGCCATTCCCTGCCTTTCTACTTTAACCCCATTACTAGGTTATAATAAAAATACATTCGCCACAAAGATTACAAATCCTTCTCTTACCGGACTTCTAGGCTAGAATCCTCTTGCAAGCTGCGCCACATAATAAGCGCGTCTTCACCATTGTCACTATAGTAGTTCGGCCTGCGACCAACGCTTCGAAAGCCCATTTTATGATAAAGAGCCAGTGCACTGCCATTGGACGGTCTTACTTCGAGCGTAATCCGCTCTCCACCTAAAAGAGATGCTTCTAAAAATAGATAGCGTAAAAAAGCTTCTCCCACACCTTGTTGCCGCCAAGTATGGGCAATCGCTATGGTAGTGATGTGAGCCTCATCGAAAATAAGCCATAAACCGGCATAGCCGATGATCTCTTCACGTTCCTCGCATCTCGTTGCAGCCACCCAATAATGAGCTAGGCGACTCTCTGTTAACTCATCTTGAAAAATCTGACGACTCCAAGGTGCAGGAAAAGAAGCTTCTTCGATCTCCAAAACTGGATCAAGATCGGCTATAACCATGGTACGAAAATAAACTTGACCGCCTTCCACTTCCATCTCTGCTCTCCTTATGTTGTAGCACCTTTGAGGGCTTGCTGCTTTTTGTAATTTACTTCTGCTTCAGAAGGTCGAATGTAAAGAGGTGCTAGTTCATGAAGTGAATCTTCTTCCCCGCTCTGCAGTCGTTGCCAGCCTAGACGAGCTACCTGGCTGCCCCGAGGATAGGCTAGCTCTGGTGGAGCAAAAAGCGCCGAAGGTCCCATTGCCTCTTCTAGATAGGACCGATAAACGGGCACCGCATCGCCAAGAAACAGTATAGGCTTCTTCTGCTCTTTCCATTTGCTTTCTAATTGCTGGATCAGTTGTTGAGGTGATAGAGCTTCATAAGGGCTCAGCCTTTTCATGCCTTCTCCTTCCGCTTCGTATAAGGCCGTATAGACTTCAGATTTGCGAGCATCAAGAATGGGGCAAATGAAAGCAGAGCTATGGGCAATGTTGCGAGCCAATGCATCGAGAGTCGGTATCGCTACCACAGGTAGGCCTAGCGGATGAGCCATACCTTTGACAGAAGCTAGGGCTATGCGCAGCCCTGTAAAAGAACCTGGACCAATTGCGACAGCAAAACCATGCAAATCGGAAAGCTTACACCGCGATAAAGCAAGGGTTTGCTCTAAGGCCGGCATCAAGCGTTCTGAATGAGTCCCCTGGGTATGTAGAAAGGTCTCGGCAATCACCTTTTCATCACTGACTATCGCAATGGTTGTTACGGTTGTTGAGCAATCCAATCCAAGGACGTACATGCTTGATTCCACTCCCTTACGATTTGCTGGGCCTTTTCTCCAGAACCATTAAGTTCCATGCGGCGGGCAATTTCACCATTGCTTCGTTCAATTGGTACCAATCTCACTTGTAGAGCTTCCTCCGGCATAAGATGACCCAGTCGCTCCGGCCACTCTATGCAAAGCAGACCTTGTCCTTGCAGATAATGAGACCAGCCGATGTCCCATACTTCTTCTGGCTCTGTGAGCCGATACAGATCAAAATGATAAATTGGTATATTCCCTTCGTATTCATGAACGAGGGTAAAGGTAGGGCTTGTCACAGCTCCATCATAGCCAAGTGCGCGAACAAGCGCTTGTACAAGCGTTGTCTTGCCGGCACCTAAATCTCCAAAAAGCAGCAAAATATCATCTTTGGCCATATATTGTGCCAACCAGCAACCAAAAGCATCTGTCGCTTTTTCATCGATAAGAATCCCTTGACCCACTTCTCTTTGCAAGTTAACGGCTCCTTTGCATCATCTTCTTTTAAGGATATTGCCAAATTCGGTTATATTATACAGAAAGAAAAAAGAAACCCCCTTAGATAAGGAGGTTTAACGAAAAGCTTCCTGGCTCACGGTCCCACTCTGTTCTTTTCTCTCTATTAGAATAGATTGCCATAGTTGCTCTACGCGGCTACTGATACTGTATACATCAAAAGGCTTGGTCAAACAGTCTACAGCGCCTTCACGCAAAGCTCGTTGGACAAGACTTTCATCGGTATAAGCCGTCATCAGAATGACTTTGATAGAGGGGCTCGCTTTTACCATTCTAAGCATGGATTGAAATCCATCAAGCCCTGGCATCCGGACATCCATCAATACAATCGGTGGGTGATTCTTTTCTACGATATCGACGGCTTCTAAACCATTAACAGCTGTCAATACATTAAAGCCTGCTTCTCGAAATATAATCTGTAATAGTGATCGAACACCTTGTTGATCATCCACTACGAGAATGGTTTTGGCATCGATTTCCACACTCACTGGAATCACCTCCGTAAAAAAAGAAGGCTTTCAATAACTGCCTTTTATTTCCCATTTCGTCATGATTTATCAATTTCCTTCTTTTTTTATGTATTTTTTAGAAGTCCTTTCTTAGAGCACTTGCTTTCCAGCAATCCATGCTTTTGCTACTTTACTCCGACTGTCAAAAGGGTGACCCTCCCAAAGGACCAGATCCGCTTCTTTTCCGACTTCTAAGGTTCCTAAACGGTGCTCAAGACCTAGAATTCTTGCTGCGCCTATGGTTATGGCTTGCAAAGCCCTTTCTTCCTCTAAGCCATGCTTCACAGCAAGGCCTGCACAGAGGGGTAAGTACTGGATTGGAATAACGGGGTGATCTGTCATAATGGCAAAAGGAACGGACGCTTCTTCTAAAACTGCAGCGGTCCGAGGCGTAATTTCTTTCATTTCCACTTTGGCTCGATGGACAAGGGAAGGTCCAACGACAGCTGCTACCCCGGCTTGGGCCAATTCTGCTGCAATGAGATGACCCTCTGTACAGTGTTCAATCACCAGAGTAAGGTCAAACTCCTGCGCGATGCGCAGTGCTGTAAGAATATCATCGGCTCGATGGGCATGTACACGCAAGGGTACTTTTTTTTCAAAAAGAAGATCCAGTGCGTCCCAACGTAGATCCACATCCTGTTCAGGTGCTGCTTTTTTTTGCTGATATCTTTTTGCTTTTGTTAAAGCTTCTCTTAGCAAGGCAGCTGAAGCCATTCTTGTAATAGGTGCTTTGTTCTTTTCACCATAGACTCGCTTTGGATTTTCGCCAAGGGCGCATTTGATGGCACTTTTTTCATTGACAACACGTTGAGAAAAGCTTTGCTGACCTGCTTTCATAACAACAGCTTGTCCTCCAATGATATTGGCACTGCCTGGTAAAATACATAAAGTGGTGACCCCGCCTGTGAGAGCGTCTTCAAAAGCGGGATCAAAAGGATTAATTCCGTCTAGCGCTCTCATCTGCGGGGTTATAGGATCGGATGTTTCATTCAAGTCGTTGCCTTCGATGGGCGCATTTTCTTCCAGCAGCCCTACATGACAGTGCGCTTCGATAAAGCCCGGTAGTAATAAAAAGCCACGGCCATCGATGATTTCTCCCTCTTCTTCAAGCGTTGTCAGAGGTGGACAAGGTCCTACATGAGTAATAATTCCATGCTCATTAAAAGCAAGTAGTCCTTCTTCAATCGTTTCGCCCTTCATTGTCTTAATGGTAGCGCCGTATATGATTTTTTTCATCTCTGCATTCCTTCACTATGACTCTAAAGTAAATGCGGCTCTCATCTCGCCTACTTTATCACGTAAGTTGTTTTTTATTATTTTGGTATCATGATGAGCCAAGGCTTCCCGTTGTTCTGCCGTCAGTAAGCCCAGTTGACTCAATGCTTCAAGGACAATGGGTCCTAACGCATTCATATTACCATCGGCTACTTTGACAGCCATGCCCCAACCTTTCTCCGGGGCAGCCAAGGCATAGACACCATCGGCACCAATTTTGGCGACGATGGCGCCTTTGGTAACTGTCATAAGATCGCTATCTAACCGTCCTGTTCCGGCTACCAAAAAGGGATGATTTACCATGGCTTTCACAATTCTTGCGCAAGCTTTTTTTCGTCTTTCTGAGCCACTGCTAGCAAGGCCAAAGCGTCCAAAAGCGTATGCAATATTTTCCAGCGGCATGCCATATACAGGGATGCCACAGCCATCGACACCGATAATAACTTCTTCGGGTCTTAGTTCAGCAAGCGAAGCAACGGCTGCTAGTATATCTTTTTCAGCAGGATGCTCGGAAGAGACATAGTTTTCTAAGGGATAGCCCTGAAGCAAGCAGTAGGCTAAAACACCAGTATGTTTACCGGAACAGTTACAGTGTAGTAGCGTTGGTTTTTCTCCTGCTTTTAACAAAGCTTCTGCCGTTTTACGATCAAAAGGTCGATGGGTCCCACAAGCCAGCATTGTCTCTTCTAAGCCAATTTTCTGAATGCTATCAAGGACCCAGTGGCGATGCTCTTCTTCCCCTGTATGAGAACTCGTAAAAATCGCCAGGTTCTCTTCCGTGAAATTGAATTTTTCCATGCCGCCATTTTCTACGAGCGGTATCATCATGAGCGGTTTTGAAGAGGATCGCATATAAGTGATGCCTCCCTGCCCAGCTCGAGCTACGGTACGACCATCTTGATCAACGACGACGATCGATCCATAATGACGATTTTCTACCATGGGTCCTCTCGTAACTTCTACAAGTAAGGTGCTCATGTCCTGGCTCCTTTCGATATCTATGGTTCTAGGCAGGATCATTGTCTTTCTGTGGCAGGGAAAGCCCCAGTCATTCTTTTGTTATCTTATGCTTCCCCATTTTGCGAAAAAATGCACCGCTTGTATTGCTTGCAAGCTTCCGCAAAGAGTCGGAACAAGGCTTTTGCTTCTTGATCATTGCGGAAAAGATCTTCAGGATGCCATTGGACAGCCATAATAAAGGATTCACCTTGCCCTTCTATCGCTTCAACGATGCCATCAGCAGAGTGGGCGACAGCTTGAAGACCTTTTCCGAGACGATCAATGGCTTGATGATGAAAGCTGTTCACTTGTCCTGTTCCATTACGATATATCTGATGCAATTGGGAGCGTTCCACAATGTCAATGTTATGACTTTTATGCCAACGTGGAGATTTTTGTTGATGACGCAAAGCAGATGGTTTTTGCCGTGGTATATCTTGAATCAGCGTACCGCCTCGGGCAATGTTTAAGACTTGTAAGCCTCGACATATGGCTAGAACGGGCATTTTTCTTTGCAGTGCCTGGGCTAAAACAGCAAAATCTAAGCGATCTCTTTCGGGATCTACTTCTCCCAAAGCAGCATGCGGTTGTTGGTGATAGTAGATGGGATCGACATCACCACCACCAGATAAGACAAGGCCCTGGGCTTGTTGACAATAAGATTCTACTTCTTCAATTCCTTCAATGGATATGGGCCAGGGGAGCAAGCCTCCTTCTTGTAAGGCTTGTAGGTATTCACGACGGACTATGAGACGACCTCTTTCAAATGAGGGTGTGATGAGGACCAATGGTTTCATTGGAACGAACACCTCCATAAAAAAAGCGCCCGGGATGTCCCGAGCGGATGGTGTTAGAGATCGATCAGACCCAGGCTTATTTCTAGAGCCTGCGCAACCTTGCTCATCATATCTTCGTCTAGTAATCCAATCTTTTCACGCAACCGAGTCTTATCGATGGTTCGAATCTGTTCCAGCAGTACGACTGAATCCCGATCTAGCCCGCTTCTGCTCGATGGCACTTCAACATGGGTCGGCAACTTGGCTTTGCTGATCTGAGACGTAATAGCTGCCACAATGGTAGTGGGTGAATATTGATTGCCGATGTCATTTTGAATGATCAGAACAGGGCGGGTACCTCCCTGCTCTGAGCCAACTACAGGGTTCAGTTCTGCGTAGTAGACTTCTCCGCGACGTATATGGGCCATCTTACTTACCTAGCCAGCCTAGCCTCAAACAATCGCTCGACGTCAACCTCAGCTGTAAACCCTTCTAAGGCTAACTCCAAATTGATTCGGGCCATTTCGATATATCCACGACGCATCTGGTCACGTAACACCTTTCGTTTGTGCTCAATCATATACAGGTTAACAGCTTCCCGAATCAGTTGACTGCGGTTCATCTTTTCGGCCATCAATACTCGATCAAGTTCTGTCAACAACGTTTCCGGCAAGGTAACCTGAATGCGTTTTAAATCGGGCACGCAGTGCACCTCCCAGGGAAATTCCGCTCTCGTACTACCCATTATATAAACATTGTACCCATGAAAGCAAGAGGGTTTATACAAGCAGAATCATCCAAATAATTGTATCTATGACAATCAGCGATAGATACGGGGCACTCTGTTAGAAATCCCAGTCATGATCTCATAAGAAATCGTACCAGACAATTGCGCCCATTTCTCCATTGTAAGTTCAGGCAAAGCTTTTGGTTCCGAACCTTGACCTAGGAGAATGATTTCATCACCTTCTTCAAGCGGGGCATCGGCAATGTCAAAAACCATCTGATCCATACATATTCGTCCTACCTGGCAAATCATGCTTCCTTTTCCATACGCTTTTATTTTTCCAGAGAGAACCCTTGGTACACCATCGGCGTAACCGAGTGGAACCGTTGCAACACGGGTTGCTCGTGGACAACGATAGGTGCAACCATAACTAATGGGACTTTGAGCGGCTACTTTTTTGACTTGGACAATCTTTGCTTTTACTGTCATTAAAGGCTGTAAGTCTATTTTGGTCGCGCTTGCAGGAGAAGGGTAATGTCCATAGATGGCCAAGCCCGCTCGTACTGCATTGTAGTGGGAGTCTGGTATTTCAAGAAGCGCTGCCGAGTTAGCCATATGACACAGTGGCACTTGCAGCCCTTCTTTTTCCAGTTGCCGCAATAAGATATTAAAAGACTCTAGTTGATAATAGGCAAAGCTTTTGTCTTCTTCGTCAGCTGTGGCAAAGTGACTAAAAACTCCTTCAATCTCAAGTCCAGGAAGTCTGGCTACAGCGAGAAGATCTGAGAGACCTTGAAGTGCTGTAAAGCCGACACGGCTCATGCCTGTGTCTACTTTGAGATGTACTTTGACTTTTTTTCCGCTGGCAACAGCGGCTACTGAAAGCTCTTCTGCTGCTTTTCGAGTAAATATGGTCTGCGTTAGCTTTTCTTCAGCAAGGATAGGGAGTTGCGCAGGCGTGGTATATCCTAAGATAAGTATTGGCACCTTTACACCGGCTCTTCGTAATGCAATTGCTTCATCTAGAAGAGCTACCACAATGCCATCGACACCTTCTTGAGAAGCGATTTTGGCAAGTTGAACAGCACCGTGACCGTAGCCATTGGCTTTTAAGACAGCGAAAAACTGCGTTCCAGAACTGGTAAATTTTTTTAAGGATTTTATATTATGTGCAAAAGCGCTTACATTTATTTCTGCCCAGGCAGGTCTATTTTCTATATACCCTTTCTGTGCTGTCTCCTCCATCCCTGTGGCCCCCGTTTTATAAGGATTCTTCTGATAGTGCTTTGATGATGTCCGCCCGGGTCACAATGCCAACAAGCTTACCTTGACGAACCACAGGAAGTCGATTAATCCGTTGTTCTGTCATAATGGCTGCCATATCGGTGACTAAGGTATCTTCTTCTACAGTAATGACATCTTGGGTCATGATCTCTTCGGCACGTAATGCAATCATTTTGCGAAATTCTTCTTCAAATCGCTTTGGACTTTCTAAATAGACAAGGCCACCTAGCAAAGCAATATAGGAAGGATATTTTACTTCTCGATCTTTATAGAGCAGATCGCCTTCCGATACAATGCCGATGACTTCTCCTTTACTCGAGATAACAGGGACACCACTGATTTTCTTTTCTGTGAGCAATTTGGCTACTTCGTTAATGGGGCTATCTCCGTAGACAGAATACACTTCACGCGTCATGATTTGAGACGCTTTTATTGTTTGGGGACTCACAAAAACACCACCATCAATCTTCTTCGATTCTTTTCCAGGCTGCTGGCAAAGATGCGACAATATCGCCTGCTTTCATGGCCTTATGTCCATACAATTCTACAGCAATATCACCAGCCAAACCATGGACATATACAGCCAGTGCAGCGCCTTGTGCTGGGCTGTAGCCCTGTGCTAACAGGCTGCCTAGAACGCCTGCCAGCACATCACCACTGCCTGCCGTCGCCATGCCAGGGTTGCCTGTGGGGTTGATAAATAGTTCACCTTCAGCAGTCGCAATTAAAGTTCGAGCACCTTTTAAAGCGATGGTTACGCCCCAGTCCTTTGCAAAATGGGTGACGACTTGAAGACGGTTCTGTTGTATTTCTTCTATCGTTAAGCCTGTAAGTCGAGCCATCTCGCCCGGATGTGGTGTAAGTACGAGAGGCCCCTGGGCTGCCGCCAGACTTTCTATGTTACCTTCGAGAGCCATGAGTGCATCGGCATCGATAACGACAGGTCCCTTTGTTTTTTCGAGAAATTCTTGTAGAAAGAGGGCAGCTTCGCCATAACGACCCAGACCAGGTCCTACTACAAAACTGGTAAAAGAATCAAAAGATTTGCCCTCCAAAGCCGAAGCTTCCAATCGACCTTGGGGAGCCGATAAAGACAAGCTCATGGCTTCAGAAACCTGGGGAATGACGTAGGAGGCAATGCCCTCTGGCACAGCAACGGTCGTTTTTCCTGTACCGGAACGCAAAGCACCTTGTACTGTTAAGGTGATGGCCCCAGCCATGCCATTGCTGCCCCCCATGATCAAAAGATGGCCAAAATTTCCTTTATGCGCTTCAGGGTCTCTCTGACGTAACCAGCTTTTGCAAACTTTTGAGGTCAATAACCTTCGAGTAAGCAAAGGATTGTCTAGCAAATCTCTTGGGATAGATATATCGACCACAACAAGTTTTCCTGCAACAGATGCACCAGGCTCTAAGAGCAGCCCCAGCTTGGGCAGGCCAAATGTGACGGTCATAGTTGCTTTCAAGCAGATATTGCTAATTTTTCCTGTATTGACTTCAAGACCAGAGGGTACATCGACAGCAAGGGTTGGCAAAGCCAGCTCATTGAGCATCTCTATGGCTCGTGTAATTAGTTTTGGAACAGTACCGGAAAAGCCTGTGCCATAAATTGCATCTACGACAAGATGGGTTGATAACAAGCCCATTCGCAACGCATTGAGATCTTTCTGATCCATTAAGGCGTAGATTTTCCCGCCCATTCGTTTGTAAATGGTTAGGTTGGTGAGAGCATCGCCTCGTACATCTCTTTCGGGGGCTAGTAGGAACAGCTTCACGTCGGCGCCTTTGTTTAGAAGATGGCGCGCTACAACGAAGCCATCCCCTCCATTGCTTCCTTTTCCACAGAGGATTAAGATACTTTTACCTTCACAGGTACCTCCTAAGAGCTTGGTAACTTGCTTCGCAACTTCTATACCTGCATTCTCCATAAGCAATAGAGAAGGAATCCCATACTCTTCTGTGGCTCTTTGGTCCATGCGGTTCATTTCAGCAGCTGTTACTACTCGCATGATTCTGACCTCTTTGGATCGTCATGCCAGCACAAAACAACGGCCATAGCATGACTTCTTTCATGAGACAAACTGACAGACCAACCTTTCCAGCCTATAGAATCGATATACTCTTTCGTTTTTCCACGAAAATGAACTTGAGGTTTCCCTTTTTGGTGAGGGCGAATGACTTCAATTTCATCAAAAGCAGGAATGAAGTCACCAGGCATCGCTTTGATGACCGCTTCTTTGGCAGCAAAGCGTGCTGCGAAAGAGGGCCATGGATCTGTTTTTTGATGACATTCTGCTCTCTCTGCATCTGTAAAAATTCTTGATAAAAAGCGAGAATGTCGCTCCGCTGCTTTTTGAATGCGCTTGATCTCTACAATATCACAACCAATATGCAGGGGTGCCTCTGCAAGAATGGAAAAGTTAACCTTTTTCATAAGCCTAGTATGACCACCCTGTACAGAGGAAAAACCTAGTTCTAAAGCCATCCTTTCTAGGCTTTGTTCGTATTCCCTGCACATGCTTCTGAAGCCGATAATTGTTCCTTTTCTTTGTCTGATAAAATTTTATCGAGATCGAGCAATATGAGCAAACGCTCGCCTACCTTCCCTACGCCTTTGAGGTAGTCAACAGAAATGGAGCTAATCATCGGTGGAGGTGGCTCTAAGGCTGCTGTAGAGAGGCGCAGAACTTCTGTAACAGCATCTACGATCACGCCGACGGTGTTCTCGCCAATGTTAATCACGATAATGCGTGTATTGGCCGTATGATCGGCAAGGGTTAAGCCAAAGCGCTTCTTCAAGTCTATAACCGGAATAATTTTTCCCCGTAAATTGATAATACCTTCTACGAAGGGCGGTGCTTGTGGTATTTTCGTTGGCGTCATCAGTCGATTGATCTCTTGGACCTGCGTGATGGGAACGCCATATTCCTCAGAGCCTAGCTTAAAGACAACGAGTTGTATTTCTGTCGTTTCACTATTACTTTGACTCATTATGATTTCCTCCTCTCAGAAGTGGAAAGCGGATTCTGCTCGTATAGAGCTTTTTTGTCATAGGATGGCAAAGTAACTTTTTGTGGTATATACTTAGTCATGTAAATCGTAGTCCCTTTTTCGTTATAGGAAACTTCGTCCATCGATGCATTGATAAGCAAAATACCTCGACCTGATTCACTCAATAAATCCAGTTCTCCCACTTCTTTGGGAGAAAAACCTTTGCCTTCGTCAGAAATCTCTAGGTGTAAAGCCTCTTCTTTCACTTCATAAGCCAGTCTTACTTTTTTATTCAAACATTCTTTATTCCCATGAACGACGGCGTTTACCAATGCTTCGATCATAGCTAGCTTAATGAAGTCTAGGTCGCCCTTATCCCAAGGAAGATCTTTGATATCTTCGATAACCTCGTTGACAATTTTTTCAACATTAAACCGACTGCTGGCAAAATAAAGCTCTTTTCTTGCTATCATTGCTTCATTCCTGCTTTCCCCGCCTCGTTGCTAGAACCTCTGGCTCCTGCCACAGAATGGAAGAAGGTTCTATCTAAGCTATGAGACAGGCAGCGTCCTTGATTCCTTTTGGAGCTCAACATTCTGCCCCCCTCATCAAGTAATACTCTGGATCTGGAGCAGTATCCTCTTGTACTTTTATAATACAATTATTTCGATATTTAACACAGTAAATCCTTTTTATATTTTGCCTTTTCTTAATAGTTACCCTACATTATGCTCCCTTCAGCAGCAGCCGAAATGGCTGTGCTGCCCAATTTAATCATATTTTTTAGGAGGTTTCTCAATGTTAGAATTAACGCTTCATGTAGAAGGTATGTCTTGTGGTCATTGTAAAGCTGCCGTAGAAGGCGCTCTTCAAAAGGTTGAAGGTGTTAAAGAGGTTGCTGTTTTTTTGGAAGAAGGTACCGTGACCATCCGCTTTGATGCTGAAAAGACCGCACCCGAAGTACTGATTGAGTTGATTGAAGAGGAAGGATACGAAGTACTTGATTAATTTGCGCAGAAAGGCTTGCTAAAAATACTTTATAATGCTATATTATAAAAATGTGGCTTAAAGCCATCAATCCCTGCTCTATCCGTAGAGATAGGGCCATTTGTCCGAAGGGAGGTGCCTGGTTTGCGGAATTACGAAGCGATGATTTTAGTTCGCCCCAATCTTGAAGAAGAAGCTTTTCAAGCTGTAGTGGACAAGTTTACGAACCTCATTGCCCAAGAGGGTGGCGAGATCGTCAAAGTTGACAAGTGGGGCAAGCGCAGGCTTCAGTATGAGATTAACAAGCTCAAAGAAGCCTTCTATGTTCTCGTCTACTTCAAAGGAGAACCTGCTGTGGCGCAAGAATTAGAGCGTGTTATGAAGATTTCTGATGACATCGTTCGTTTCTTGGTCATTCGTATGGAAGAAAAGAACGCGAAGTAGCACTGTTCAACAGACCATCTTGTACACTGAAGGGTAAAGGAGGGTTATCATGCAAGATCGAAGTGAAAAGCCAGAGCGCAGAGGCGGTCGTAGAGGCCGTCGTCCTCGCCGCCGCATTTGCTTCTTCTGTGTCGATAAAATCGACGCTGTTGATTACAAAGAAGTGGGCAAGCTGCGTAAGTATATTACGGAGCGAGGTAAAATTTTACCTCGTCGTGTTTCCGGTTGCTGCGCCAAGCATCAACGCCAGTTAACACAAGCGATTAAGCGTTCCCGCCACGTTGCTTTGTTACCTTTTACGACGAACGAGTAATAAGTTCGCCGTTGAAAAAAAGGCACTGTAGAGATAGATTCTCTGCAGTGCCTTTTTTTTGTTTTTTTTGCTTTTTATTTTGTAACATCATGACCACTCAAAGGGGCACACTCTTAGATAAAAAGGTCGCAGAGAAAGGAGTGGTGTCAACATGCAATTGCAGTTTAAACCCAATGTGGGTCAAATCGATCGCTTGATTCGCCTTTTTCTGGGTGCTCAGTTGTTGCTGTTAGCCTTCCTCTTCCCTGTGTCTGCTCCAATCACGCAAACTCTGATTGCATCGCTTGGACTCTGGCAAATGATCCAAGGCCTTTTAGGCTACTGCTTTGTCTATGATCTTCTGGGTTATTCTAGCCTAAAAGCAGCCTTGAAGTAATTGTTATGCTTGTGCTGCTTGACCGAGATCTTCAATGTCTTTTCGTTTCTGAAGCAAAGTTAAGGCTGGTGTTCGCTCTTTTGTAAAGAGTTTGCTTGAGATGATTTTTACCGACACCCAATCTTGGGGCTGGATCACCCAGCCCTGTTCTTTTGGAACTGTGGCAATTATGCTTTGTTGATCGGCTATGACCATTTCTACTTTGAAAAAGTCACCTAGAAAGGTTGTTTGGCGTACCTGTGCTTTCACATCGGCTTTCTCATGATAAGGTTCTATACGGACATCTTCTGGGCGGATTACTACTTCAACGTCGCTGCCTTCTATCAGCCTGTAAGCTCGAATCTGTAAGGCACCAAGATCTGCATTGCCATTTTTTACTTTCGTTCGATAGTAATTAACATCACCAACAAAACTCGCCACAAAAGGTGTTGCAGGACGATGGTAAATTTCTCTTGGTGTCCCCAATTGCTCTAGTTTCCCTAGGTTAAAGACAGCCACTCTGTCAGCCACTTCTAAGGCTTCTTGTTGATCGTGCGTTACAAAAATACTTGTTAACTTCAATTCTTCATGAAGCTTCACGATCCACTGCCGTAACTCTTTGCGCAGCTTGGCGTCAACGGCCGCAAAAGGTTCGTCTAAAAGAAGCAACTTAGGCTCCGATGCAAGTGCTCTTGCTAAAGCGACTCGTTGTTGTTGTCCCCCTGACAATTGATGGGGATAACGATTCTCTAAGCCTTGTAGAGCCATTTTCTCTAAAAACATAAAGACCTTTTCGTGAATGGTATCTTTATCTTTTTTCTTAATCTTGAGGCCAAAAGCAATGTTATCATAGACTGTCATGTGTTGAAAAAGAGCATAGTTCTGAAAGACAAAGCCAATGCCTCGTTGCTGCGGTGGCAAGAGATCGACTCGCTTCCCCATGATATGAATCTCTCCTGCACAGGGTTGTTCTAGTCCTGCAATAATTCGCAATAAGGTCGTTTTTCCACTGCCGCTAGGACCTAATAAAGCTGTCATTTCTTCTTCTTCCAGTTGAAAAGATAGGTCTTTGAGGACTTCCGTTCCACCTGGAAATTTTTTGACTACGTTTTTGACTACAATACTCATGACTCTATCACTCCCTTCTTGCGCTTTAATAATTCAAGAAAAATCAATATCACAAAAGAAGTGCCTGCTAGCACCAAAGATACAGCAAAAGCAGCTGCCATATTAAAGTCCGTAGCGGCCTGGTACACATACAGTGTTGCCGATTGCGTGGCCATAATGATATTGCCAGAAACGACCAGCACTGCTCCAAATTCTCCCAAAGAACGGGCGATTGTTAAAACCATGCCATATAAAACGCCCCACTTGATTGACGGTAAAGTTACTTTCCAGAAAGTCATCCATCGTGAGGCGCCGAGTGTGTAGGCCACTTCTTCTTGACTTTTACCCATTTCTTGTAATAAAGGCATTACTTCGCGCACCATAAAGGGATAGGTAATAAAAAGTGTAGCAATGATCATACCCGGTAAGGCAAAGATAATGGAAAAGGTCATTTCGCTGAAAAACATTCCAATTATACCCTGTGGTCCATAGAGCAATAAGATCATTAAGCCTGCAATGACTGGAGATACGGCAAAGGGAAGGTCCACCAAGCCGTTAATAAAATTCTGACCCCAAAACTTTTGTCTTGTCATGACATAGGCCGTCAGTAGCCCTAAAAGGGTATTAATACAAAGAACAATTACGGTAATAATAAAAGTTAACTTCAATGCATGAATGGCTTCCGGTCTTGTTATTTCATGCCAGAAACTATCGAGCCCATAACCAACTGTTCCTACGACCAAAGCACCTACAGGAGCAATTAAAAAAAGGGTAAACCAGACATACAAAAGACCGGCGAAAATTCTGTTTTTTTTCATCAGCCGTCCCTACCTTTTCCAGCAAACCAGCGGCTTTGAAGATAAAGCAAGCTAAAAGAAAAGAAGAGCAAAACAACAGATACAGCCGAAGCGCCTAGCAGATTAAAGCTTTCTACTTCTCCGTAGATGTACACGGAAGCGACTTGTGTTTGCAAGGGAATGTTACCAGCCACAATAACAATCGATCCGAATTCCGCCAAAGCGCGAGAAAAGGTTAATGAAAATCCTGAAGCAATACCCGGCCAGAGCGAAGGCAACGTAATTTTCCGAAAAGTTTGCCATCGACTTGCGCCGAGGGTATGAGCCACTTCTTCTTTATCCTTGCCCATTTCCATTAAAAGGGGTTGCACAGCTCGGATAGAAAAGGGAAAGGTGACAAAAATCATTGCCAGGAGAATGCCCGGAACAGCATAGATAATGTCAATGCCCCGTTCGGAAAGCCAAGATCCAATGGGACTTTGTGGACCATAAAGAATTAAAAGCATTAAACCACTGACAGCTGTAGGTATGGCAAAAGGGAGATCGACGAGAGAATTAAGAATTGTTTTTCCTTTTACAGGATAACGAACGAGCACATAGGCGGCAAAAGTACCTGCAATCGCGTTAACAATCGCTGTAAAGAGAGCTAAGAAAAAGGTAAACAACAACGTAAAGGTAGCATCGGGCTTATTAATTGAGTGCCAGAATCCAGCCCATCCTTCTCGGAAAGCTTCGGCAAAAATATGACTCAGAGGGAGCACAATCAACAGTAAAAGGTAGCCAAATAGAATGCTACGCAATGCTAGAGCCGTTAAATTGTAGTTTGTTCCAGTCTGCAATCGATTCAAGTCCCCTTTCACCTCCCCTTGCTTTCAATAATTTGGGTCCAAGCGCCATGTGGTCCAAAAAGATTCTTTCTTACTTCATCCCAACCACCAAGATAGTCTATGGAAAAGAGCAACTCCGGTTCTACATATTGGTCTTTTCTTGCCTTTATCACTTCTTCATGTACCGGTCGGAAGCCATAGGTAGCAAGGATTTGTTGCGCTTCTTCACTCCATAAATAATCCAAAAATGCTTCGGCAACTTCTCTGTTTCCTTTTCTATCTACGTTTTTATCTATAATTGCAATCGGATTTTCAATTCGAATTGTTGCTTTTGGATAGACGATGTCATACAGTTTTTCTTCACGATTGCGCAGCAAGAGTTCATTTTCATAGGTGACGATGAGGTGACCGAGCCCCTGTTCAAACGTTGTCATCGATTCTCGAGCGCTTTTGTCCATAACACGTACTCTTTCTTGAATCGCTTGAAGACGTTGTAGCGCTTTTTGCGAATCTGGCTCCCCTGTTGCTGTTTCGCTTTCGATGAGCGCAGAGCCGTATATGGCATTAATGATCCACATGGCGCCACCAGACGTTCTAGGACTGGGATAGATGACTTCAATGCCTTCTTGCGTTAAGTCAGACCAATCTTGGATTCCCATGGGATTACCAGGTCGTACGCCAATGGCAACGAGTGAATGTGTTACCATGCCGCCATAGTTTCTCTCTTTCCAAGGCTCTGTGATCAAGCCTTTTTCAGCAATCAAATTCATATCATTTTCCAGTGCAAGAAAAGCAATATCGGCTCGTAAGCCGCCTACGATGGCTCGCGCCTGGGCTCCCGAAGGACCATAGGATTGTCGAATGGTTACTTGCTCACCTTTTTCCTCCAACCAGTATTTTTGAAAAGCAGGAATTACTTCGCCTTCTAATGCTTCTTTTACAACAGAGTAGGCTGATAAGGTTAGAACTACTTCATTCGGTTTTTCTTTTCTGTTAACGTTTTTACTTTCTATCGAACAAGCCGTAGCGACCAAGGCAAGGGTAAAAAAAAAGATCACGCAATAAATTAGTTTTTTTATTAAACTTTTATTTTTTTCTTTCAATCTATTCTCACCTCGCTATCTATCTATCTATCTATCTGTGGAAGGCAAAGAAAAAACCCCCGTATTGGTCTTCATAGTATGTTGAAGAACATCGGGGGGTTCTTTATATCTTATATGGATTTTATTTTTTCTTATCTATCTAGTCTTTGTAAGGCTTGTTCTAAGTCATCGATTAGATCCTGGGGGTCCTCTAAACCTACAGAGAGCCTCAAGAGTCCAGGTCCAATACCTCTTTTGATTCGTTCTTCCGGCTCCATAGCACCATGCGACATGGTCGTGGGATAAGACAGAATCGACTCGACGCCGCCTAGGCTTACAGCAACGAGCGGCAATTTTACCTGGCTAAGAAACTGTTTGACTCTCTCTCGGCTGCCTAGATCAAAGGATAGCACAGCGCCTGGCCCAGCTGCTTGCTTTTGTTGTAACTCATAGCCTTTATGACTTTCTAGACCTGGATAGTAGACTTGTTCGATTTGTTTGTGTCCTTCCAGATAACGAGCAACGATTTCTGCTCCTTTTTGAGAAGCTTCCATGCGAACTGCTAGCGTTTTTAAGCCTCTGAGCAAGAGCCAGCTATCATGAGGACTAAGGATGGCGCCAAAGGCGTTTTGATAAAAAGAAATTGCTTTTCCTAGCTTTTCATCTTTGACAACAATGGCACCGGCAACAAGATCACTATGTCCACCTAAAAACTTCGTGGCACTGTGTACAACCACGTCGACGCCCAGATTAAGGGGCTGTTGCAGATAGGGCGTCATAAAGGTATTGTCAATGATAGTACGCCATTTTCTTTCTTTGGCCAGAGCAACAGCGCCTGCTATATCGGTAATCGCCATCGTAGGGTTAGAAGGCGATTCTAGAATCAAGCCTTTTGTGTTGGGGCGAGCCGCTTTGGCAATCGCCTCTACGTCTGTGGCATCTACAAAGGTTGTCTCCACACCAAAGTGAGGCCAAACTTTAGAAAGAAGGCGATAGGTGCCGCCGTAAATGTCACGGGAAGCAATTACATGATCGCCGGCGCCAAAGAGGGCCATCGCAGTCGTCATGGCTGCCATCCCAGAAGCTAAAGCAAAGCCCCTTGTTCCACCTTCTAGCGTAGCAAGGGATATTTCCACGGCTTCTCTGGTGGGATTGCCAGAACGAGAATATTCATAAGGCGGGATTTCATCAATATCCTTCTGGTGAAAGGTAGAAGCCATGAAAATTGGCACACTCGATGCACCTGTATGTTTTTCCGGTTCTACACCGGTGTGAATCACTTGCGTTGCTTTTTTCATTTTTCTCTGTCCTTCCTCTATTCTAGCTATCCCACTTTGAATTAATTAGCCTAGAGCTTCCTCCAGATCGGCGATCAGGTCATCTACATTCTCAATACCTACGGAAAGTCGCAAGAGCGTCGATGTAACACCTGTTTGTTGTCGCAATTCTTCTGGAATGTCAGCATGGGTTTGGCGAGCCGGAAAGGTGATCAGCGATTCCACACCACCTAAACTCTCAGCAAAAGAAATCAGTTGAACGCGAGATAACACTTCTTCGACTTTTTTTTCTTCGCGAACGGCAAAAGAAACCATGGCGCCTGCGCCACGTGCTTGTTCAAAATGAACGTCTCTACCAGGATGACCAGGCAATCCTAGGTAATAGACTTGCTCAACTGCCTTGTGCTCTTGTAACCACTGGGCGATTTTTTGTGCACTGGTCTGACTTTGTTCCATTCTCAAGGCCAAGCTTTTCATGCCTCGAAGCAAGAGCCATGCATCGAAGGGGCCTAAGACAGCACCAATGGCATTTTGCATAAAGTACAGCTTTTCACCGAGTTCTTCCGTTGCTGCAACAACAAGGCCTGCTACCACATCGTTGTGCCCTCCTAGGTATTTGGTTCCACTGTGCACAACAATATGGGCTCCTAACTCAATGGGTTGCTGCAGATAAGGACTCATAAACGTGTTATCTACTATAAGAAGCAAGGAATGCTCCTGACACAACTTGTTAAGTGCTCGCAGATCGGTAATATGCATTGTCGGATTCGTAGGCGTCTCTACGAAAATGGCTTTTGTCTTTTCTGTAACGGCGTCAGCAATTTTGTGGCTCCAGCGAGTGTCAACGTAGGTAGCTGTAAGGCCTAGAGGCTTGTAGATTTGTTCCATCAATCGATAGGTCCCACCGTATAAATCTTGACAAAAAATGATGTGATCACCTGGCGCAAAGATAGACAAGCAGTTGGCAATGGCAGCCATACCTGAAGAAAACGCAAGTCCCCTTTTCCCTTTCTCTAGTTGAGCAATTGCTTCTTCTAAGACTTGTCTTGTCGGATTGCCAGAACGGCTATAGTCATAACCTGTGCTTTCCCCTAAAGCAGGATGGCGGAAGGTGGCAGAGGGATAAATCGGGTAACTTACAGCACCAGTATGATCTTTTCCATTCCCTAGTTGAGCTAGTAAAGTCTCTATGCGCATGTACCGCATCCTCCTTCTTGTGTTACATTAAAAAAAGTCTTCCCTGTTGAAGAGAAGACCTTGTCTTGCTTGCGATCTTATCTTCCAGGGTGATCCCCGCAGGATGTAGCACCTTGCAGTATTTCTGCCGGTTGCCGGGCTTCACAGGGCCTGTCCCTCCGCCACTCTTGATAAGAGACCATATGCAGTTCCAGATATTAGAGTAAGCGCTAATTCTTAAAAGGTCAAGACTTTTTTGCACGGGCATGGCGGTTACATTAAAATGTTTAATTGTTACTTTGTGGTGGGAGCATGGCGAGTTAGCAATAAATTGTCAAAAGCATGTATTGACAAAGCACTCTATTACCAGTATCATGAACTCAAGAGATATCGTTAATATCCGATATGATTAGTTGGGATTAAAAGCATAAGGAGTGACTTTGTTATGGCTTTGATAGCAAATAACGTCAGTGAGCTAATTGGAAAAACCCCGATGGTGCAGTTGAATCGCATTGTAGAGGCTGACAATGTAGAAGTCATCGCTAAGTTAGAATCATTCAATCCTGGTGGCAGTGTGAAAGATCGTATCGGATTGAATATGATTGTAGATGCCGAGCAAAAAGGATTGCTCAAAGAAGGTTCCGTCATCATTGAGCCAACAAGTGGCAATACGGGCATTGCTTTGGCTATGATTTCTGCCGTCAAAGGCTATAAGCTTATCCTCACAATGCCAGAAACAATGAGCGTAGAAAGAAGAAACTTGTTGAGTGCCTACGGCGCTGAACTCGTACTAACACCTGGTGCCGAAGGCATGAAAGGCGCTGTGCGTAAAGCAGAAGAATTGACCGAGACCATTGAAAATGCAGTCTTGCTACAACAGTTTGCCAACTCTTCTAACCCAGCCATTCATGAAGTAACAACCGGTGAAGAAATCTGGAAAGATACAGAAGGAAACATCGATATTTTTGTTGCTGGTGTTGGTACGGGTGGTACCGTCACAGGCGCTGGTAAGACACTGAAAAAATATAACAGCAACATAAAAGTAGTTGCTGTAGAACCTGCAGCTTCTCCAGTACTCTCCGGTGGAAAACCAGGCCCTCACAAAATCCAAGGTATTGGAGCTGGCTTTGTCCCTCCTGTACTCAACCTTGATGTAGTCGATGAAATCATTACGGTCTTAGACGATCATGCTCTGATTACAAGTCGTAGACTGGCCAAAGAAGAAGGCTTGCTCGTAGGCATTTCCGCAGGTGCTATTGCTTATGCAGCTCTCCAGATAGCCAAGCGTCCTGAAAATGCTGGGAAGCGCATCGTCGCTGTCCTTCCTGACACGGGCGAACGCTACTTGAGCACTGTACTGTTTACAGAAGCGTAAGTGTTTTACGTAAAGATAAGAAAGAGTTCACCCTCACCAAATCATTGGATTTGCGGGGCGAACTCTTTCTTTTTTTGTCATCCTATTAGAAATTGCTCAGGTACATCGTGCGTTAGCGGGGATCTTTCGAGATTTCTGGTAATGTATCATGCTCTTCAATCGTAGCCATACCAGGGTCAGATGGAATTCCTTGTAAACTATCGGGGTCAACGGCTGATGGTAAATTGGTTAGTTCATGATTTTGCAAAGGCTGGTCTTTCTTTTTGTCACTTTGTTCTGCCTGGTTGTGATAGCCATTCTCGCCTTTTTGGTGTTGATGATTCATTATAACGCCTCCTTTTCTTTTTTACTTTTTCCGAAGAAAAGGTGGCTCATGCTTCTTTATTGTCTTTCTTAACTTTAAAGCTTTCTGTCACTGCTTTTAATTCCATGGCCATCGCACTAGCTTCTTCTGTAGCGGCTGAGATGGTCTCCATGGCAGCAGAAGTCTCTTCAGCAGAGGAGGCTACATATTGCGCTTTCTTGAATGTTTCTTCGATGGAAGTCGCCACAGAGTGAATTAGAGAAACTATCTTATCGGAGCTTGCCACTTCTTCTGCTGTTAGATCTACAATATCTTGCACTGCTGTTTCCGCTTCTTTAACAGTGATTAAAATCTGTTGTAGTGCCTCTCCAGCTTTTCGAACGACAACAACCCCTTGCTCTACTTCATCACGGCTTTCTTGCGTCGCTTCTACAGCAGCTTTTGTGTTTTGCTCTACTTTTTTTACCAGCGCTGCCACGTCTTCTGCGCCTCGACTGGATTGTTCTGCAAGCTTGCGAATCTCTTCCGCAACAACTGCAAAGCCTCGTCCTTCTTCACCGGCTCGTGCTGCTTCAATGGCTGCATTCAGCGCCAACAAGTTCGTTTGTCCTGCAATGTTGGTAATGGTTTCTGTGATCATGCTAATTTGCTTGGAGTAGTGATTCAGTGTTGCAATCTGCTCTTCTGTCTCTACGGTCTTTTTTCTAATCTTGTCCATTCGCTCTACTGTTTCTTCAACAGTATTTTTCCCTTTTTCAGCAGCTTTTAAAGAGTCTCCCGTATAGTCGGCCGCTGCAACAGCTTTGCTCTTCGCAATTTGAATCAGCGAAGAAAGTTCTAACAGTACTTCGGAAGAATCCATGGTAGCCTGGTTGCCTTTCTCTGCATCTTCCGTAAGTTCTTGAATATTCATGACTACTTCTTCCGTTGCCGCAGTGACTTCCTGCGTTGAAGCAGCCATTTCTTCAGAGCCTGCTGCTAGTTCATCAGCACTTTGACGAACTAGAGAAATGACAGTGGACTGCTTTTCGATCATCTGATTAAAAGAATTGGTTAAATCTCCGATTTCATCGCTAGAACGAACTGTCCCTTGTACTGTTAAGTCACCAGCACCTGCCTGGGCCATGAGATTTTGTAATTCTTTTACTGGTGCCACAATCTGGCGGGCAAAAAAGAGTCCAAGAAAGGCAGCTGCAGAAAAAATAACAAGGGCGGCCACAGTAGTCCGAAGGACCAAGGCAACTTGAATATCTCTAATCTCGGCACGAGGAATTGCCGTTCCAATCATACCAATAATTTGACCACTGGCACCTTGCAAAGGCATGTAGCCGGTGATGAAGTTGCTGTCAAAAGAGGCATTCATACCAACAAAAATTCGACCTTCCCCAAGTACGACCTGTGTTATCTCATCGTTTTGTATCTCCGTGCCGAGTCGTCGTTTCCCCTGCTCATCTTCAGAGGTTGTCGCCACTCGCTCCGACCCCAAGAAGAGACTGAAAACAGCGTCATACATATGTTGTGCTTGATCGACCATGTAATTTTGACTGGCCACGTAGCCCGTAGAAAGAGCTCCAATCAGTTGCCCTTCCTGATCATAGATGGGAGTGCCCGCTCGAACAGAGAGCCTGACAACACGCCCCTCTTCAATTCCTACAAAAGCGTTGCCTTGTAAAGCCTGCTGAATATTGGTTTGGTTCGAAATATTATCATCTGCTGCAGGGATCCGCTCTGGCTCATGGGTCCTAATAATGACGTTGCCTTCTGGGTCTGTGATGACAAGGTAATCAAGTTTTCCTTGTTCCATCAAGGGTGTTGTCACTTCTAGCAGGTACGTAAAGTCTCTTTGCTGAACGCCTTCCATAATGAGAGGGTGCTTGGCTAAGTTGTTACTATGAGCCATTGCCTGTCTCTCATAGATTCGCAAAAGTTCTTCTAGGCCTTCTAGATTTTTTTCAATTCGTTCTACAAAAAACCGTTCAAAGCGATCGCTAGCCGTGAAAACAGAGAAAAGCCCGAAGACAGTTGTTGCTACGAATAAAATTCCTAAGACGAGTAGTAAGAGCTTTACTTGTAAGCTTTGTAAATAGTGATTCATAGGCATCGCTTCTTTCATTTATTGTAGTATAACATCAAAATAGCTACCTTGTGGTGGGGACAGGCGTTATGAATTCCTTCCGAACGGACTCATCCCACGCCATAAGCGGCAGCAAGCTGCCGATGGCTGAGGTCTGAAGTCCTCTCTCCAGGAAGTCATAACGCCTGTCCCAGGTACATCTTACTGATTGTGACTGCGTTTTGGCCTATTGCAAATACAAATACAATAGGCAGTTGCGTATATATCGCAGAAAGTTGCGCAAAGCAATGTCAACGGAAAGTAACAATCAGTAAAAAGCCCTCTGGGCCTGGGCATCACGCTTTCCGCAGCGGGACTTGGGACCTCAGCTGTCGCCAGCTTGCTGGCGGTAACAGCGTGGGACCAGTCCAGAGCGGAGGAAAGCGTGATGACCAGGCCCCTGCACAAAGTAACCCCAACGTAATCAGGAAAAGCTGATTTTCATCAAATGGTTGTGCCCAACCGGGCATGGGGGGTTAACACGAATATAGCTACCTTGTGGTGGGGTCAGGCCTTCAAATCCTATATCGTTTCTTTACATATCTTCGACTTTTATTACATATTTGACTTTTTTTTGATAACTTTTGTGTTTATAATGAAGGTTTTTAAAAACCATCACCGAATCTGCAAAAGTTCTCAGAATTGATTGGTTTGTCGCAAGCCCGAAAGCTTGGACAATTTCGCACGCTTGACTTGTTTACAACTGTTTGATTTTCAAGGACCAAAACTTGTTTTTCTTGTGAATTGAGTTACATCTTAGCATTTTTATTCGCCTTTGTCAACCGTTATCTTGTGCCAATTTTGTCGAGCACGCTAGAAAAGGTTGGATATGCTTTTAATCGTTGCTTTTTTTGGCGAATGTTGTTCGCTCTGCGGCGACAACGAAATCTATTGTGCCACAGTTTCTAAAAGAATGCAAGTGTTATTTTTTGGAATAATGCATTTTGTTTTTTTATTTTGAAAAAACAAAGCAACTTCCCAATTAATTTCCACGATTGAAAAGGATCAAGTCAACACAAAGTAACAGGGAAATCGCGAAAAACGGTTTCCCTTTTTTCAACTTCTCTGCATAGTATGCATTTGAAGTACAAAGTTAAGAGCTTTGAAAGCTTCCCTTTGGAGTAGTACTTTCGCTCGATATTGTTTTCTAGCAATTCCTATTGTGCGATTGGTGATACGTTGAACCTTCACCTGCCTCACCTTTTCAGGATTAAGGTAGGGGGGTTTAAATATAAAGGGCTCTGGAGGCGCTTGATATTGCGCTCCAGAGCCTATTAGCAATTCTATTGCTTTTGTTAAAAAGTCTCCTAAGAGCACTACCTTGTTACTGAACCAATGATTTTAAAGAGCTTATTGTGCGATGGAAGGCGAAAGCGTACTTACAGTTGCCCCGTGTTCTTGTAGAATCAATTCGGTAGCCAGTTTACCACATACCATAACAACAGGTACACCACCACCAGGATGTACGCTTGCACCAACAAAGTATAGATTTCTCACTGTGTCCGATGTAATACTTGGTCTAAAGTAGCCAGATTGAAGCAGTGTTGGGGCCAGACCGAAAGCAGCACCTTGGTAAAGGTTAAAACGTTTTTCAAAAGTATGGGGCGTATAAACTTTCTCAAAATCAATTTGATTTCGCAGATCCGTTAGGCCATTTCGCTCTAACTTATCCATTACAACTTCTCTAAAAGACGCTAAGTCTTTGGACCAGTCAACGTTGCTCGTCAAGTTCGGCACAGGCACGAGCACATAGATGACATCTTTTCCTTCTGGTGCTACGGAGTTGTCAATTTTCGTTGGTGAATAAAGATAAATGGCCGGATCATCAGGCAATTTCTTTTCTTTGAAGATCTGATCAAGCGTTTCTTTATAGTTGCGGGTGAAGTAGATGTTATGAACATCTAAGTGTTCATAACGACGATTCGTTCCTAAATAGAACATGAGCGCGCCACAAGAGTTGGTCATGCTTTCTAGTTTTTGATTTGTATATTTACCTCGATGAGGTTTGTCAATTAATTTTTCCATTGTCATGGGGAAATCAACATTAGAGATCACGACAGAAGCATAAAGTTCTTCACCTGTTGAAAGTCTAACACCTTTGGCTCTGCCGTTTTCAATCAGAATTTGCGTTACTTCTGTATTCAAGCGTAAGGTACCGCCAAATTCATCGAGTAGCTTTACCATGGCTTTGCCGATGGCATTCATGCCACCTTTGGGATACCAAACGCCACTTAAGCCATGTTCTACATAAGCGATGATTGTATAAATGGAAGGAGCGTCAAAAGGAGATATTCCCAGGTATATGGACTGAAAAGTCAAGGCGATACGCATCCGCTCATCTTTCACAAAGCGGCTGATATCGTGATACATATTGTTAAGTGTTTTCAGTTGCGCCATACCTACAAGGGTATCAACATTCAAAAAATCTTCTAGCTTTGTCAAGGGCTTTTCAATAAACTTATGTCTTGCAGCGAGGTAGCGTCCATGAATCTGAGATAGGTACTTTAAGTATCCTTCCACATCGTCTGGATTAATGCGTCGAATCTCATCAAGCAAGTCTTTCATATCGCTAGGCAAGGTCATTGTCGTGCCATCATTGAAATGCAATTGATAAAGAGGGTTAAGCCGAACCAATTCTAGATAGTCTTCAATGTTTTTACCAATGTCTGTGAAGAATTGACGAAACACATCATCCATCATCATAATAGTCGGACCAATATCTATGGTGTAACCCTTTTCTTCAACAGCACCCAACCGACCGCCGGGGTTACCCTCTTTTTCCAATACTGTTACATCCCAACCTTGGTGGGCAAGACGGACTGCTGTACTTAGACCAGCTGCACCAGCTCCAACTACAATCACGGAACGGTCAGACTTGTCTGCAACTTCTATCGATGTCATAATACTTTTTCTCTCCAATCTAAAAAAGATTGTTACAATGAATAACCATTACTAACTATTTATTTTAGCAAGAGCCTCCTCTTCCAACAAGCCTAGAATTTCAAATAATTTCTTGTACATGAAATTATTTGTCTCACAAGCGATGGTTTTCTTGACGCTGCCGTTGATTTGCTTGTAAAAAAGACCTCTGAGGATACTTCTTCATCCTCAGAGGCCTTTTTCTTCACTTATTTTATCTTTTTTTTACGATGTAAGCTCTATCAAAACGGTTCTAGTTTCCTCAATCCACTCTACCGTAGCACCCATAGACTCTGCCACGTAGCGCGTCGGTACCATCGTTCGATCATGGCGGATAACTGGATGGGTATCGTAGACCATTCTTGTACCATTTACATAGGCTATGTTGCTACCGATTGTAAATTGACTATTTCTATTCCCTTTGGTGATAGTAACCTTTTGGGTCGGGCCATGCCACTGTACTTGCGCACCCAAGGCTTCCACGATAAAGCGAACAGGAACCATAAGTCGATCATTTTGATCAATGTAGGGGTCTACATCAAAGTCAATTTCTTGATCATTAACAAAAACAGCAATCCTCTGGGACATGGGCGGTTGATAACCCGGTGCATAACCATAGATCAGATAATTTTCACGCTCTGCTTTAAATCGCTCTAAAGCAGGTGCATAGCGAGCTTCTATTTCTTGTGGCGACATCTTTTGCTCTAAAAATTGGCCGATTTTGTTCGTTCCCATGACTTTATCAAACATAACAATGTTGCTGGCACTACTTTTCGGCACTTTAAAATCGCCAATCTGGTAGGCAAAGGCCAAAGCGTAAATGCCCGTTCGCGCTGGATTAAATTGATGATAGTCCGTTATATGCAGGCGAACGCCACCAATGAGGCCGTTGTAGTACGGTTCTGCAATAAAGGTAACACCGGGCAAGCCAGCACTGTTTAATAAGTTGGCGTAGCGCTGGGCATTGAGATCGCGACTTCCTATCCATTTGAAGGTATCTCTCATATGAATCCCTGTGCCTTCCCCCAGACCCGTGGCCATATAGCCGAATACAGATTCTATATCGGGTATATTGGGCGATGTTTGTACCCAGGAGAGGCCTGTGTCTTGATAGATCATATTGCGATTATAGCCTTCCATGGCGATTACGGTAATCGTAGCGTTGATATTTCTATTAAAGAAAAGTGCCATTTCACCGACTGTCATGCCATGAGCTTTCGGTATATTGTCGATACCGACAAATGATTTGTAAAGATCTTCAAGAACAGGACCCTCTACATGAATGCCACCGACTGGGTTGGGACGATCCAGTATAATAACAGGCTTGTCGTATTTCTGTGCAGCCACCATGACGTTATGTAAGGTTGATATGTACGTATAGGTCCTTGCCCCGATGTCTTGTATATCAAAAAGTAGCACATCTACATTTCGCAACATATCTTCGGTCGGCATTCGAGTGCTGCCATAGAGGCTGTAGACAGGTATCTTTAGCTTAGGATGATCGTAAGACTTTACATGTTCGCCTGCTTTTGCTACACCATCAATGCCATGTTCCGGTGCATAAAGGGCTACCAATTGAACAGTTAGATCCTTCGCCAGCACGTCAATGGTGCTCACGCCCTGACGGTTGACACCACTTTGGTTGGTAACAAGACCTACTTTTTTTCCTGCGATTAGATGGTGGTACTTCTCCATCAACACTTCATTGCCAAGCTTAAATTGCTGCGCTGCTTCACTGATTCCGGATGGAGAGAAAGTATGAAGTGGTAGAAGAAGCAAAGCTATCAAGATCAGGCTGAGCCATCTTTTTTTCATCGCCTTTCCCCTTTCTTTTAGTTTTTTTGATAGTACACTATAAGAATTCGTAAGGATAGTTGCTCTTTTGGACAAAAAAGCCCACCTATAGAGGTGGGTTTACACAAATACTGTAAAAGAGGCAGACTTTAGCGCAAGCCTGCTTTTTGCTCCATAAGAGCCCGGACTTTGAGTGGCAGACCGAAGAGATTGATAAATCCTTCTGCATCTTTTTGGTTATAGACTTCATCGCGACCAAAGGTTGAGAGCTCTTCATCATAGAGAGAGTACGGCGATTTGGCACCGGCCGGTGTGCAACTTCCTTTATAAAGTTTCATGCGCACCTTTCCAGTAACCGTTTCTTGTGTTTTATCGACGAAAGCGTCTAAGGCTTCTCGAAGGGGATGATACCATACACCGTCGTATACCAACTCTGCATAACGAAGAGCTAGGATTTCTTTGTAGTGCATGGTTGCTCGATCAAGGCAGAGATACTCTAGTTCACGGTGCGCATTGTAAAGAATGGTACCGCCCGGTGTTTCATAGACACCGCGAGATTTCATACCGACGAGGCGATTTTCTGCGATGTCAATAATACCAACACCATGCGCGGCTGCTATTTCATTCAGCTTTTCCAGTAAAGCTACAGGTCCTAGTGCTTGCCCATTTACTTTGACTGGAATTCCTTTTTCGAAATCAATTTCTACATATTCCGGCTGATCAGGTGCTTTTTCTGGCGGCACACAGATCAGATACAGATCATTTTGGGGTTCATTCCAAGGATCTTCTAAGTCGCCACCTTCGTGACTTAGGTGCCATAAGTTCCGGTCCATGGAGTAGGGGCGCTTTTTCGTAACGGGAACGGGAATATTGCGCGCTTTGGCATAATCGATAGCATCTTCGCGGGAGCGAATATCCCATTCTCTCCAGGGTGCGATGATTTCTAGCTCTGGCGCCAACGCTTTTACAGTTAATTCAAAACGAACTTGATCGTTGCCTTTGCCAGTGGCCCCGTGGGCAATGGCCACAGCGCCTTCTTGACGAGCAATCTCTACCAATCTTTTGGCAATGAGAGGGCGGGCAAAAGAAGTACCTAGGAGGTATTTTTTCTCATAGACAGCACCGGCTTTTAAGGTTGGCCAGATAAAGTCAGTAATAAATTCTTCTTTCACATCTTCAATATAGATTTTGCTTGCACCACTTTGAATGGCTTTTTCATTCAGTGGCTCTAGCTCTTCCCCTTGTCCTAAATCAGCGGCCATGGCAATAACCTCATAGCCATAGTTTTCTTTTAACCAGGGAATGATGATGGAGGTGTCTAAGCCCCCTGAGTAAGCCAGTACAACTTTCTTTGACACGAAAGCAGGCTCCTTTCCGTTCTTTCGATTACATGGTGGCAGCCATGATGGCTTTTTGAGCGTGTAGGCGGTTCTCAGCTTGATCAAAAACGGCAGACTGAGGGCCTTCCATCACTTCATGGGTAATCTCTTCGCCTCGATGGGCTGGTAAGCAATGCAAAACCATGGCTTCTTTGTGCGCCACTTGTAGTATCGATTCATTAATCTGATACCCTTGAAAAGCTTTTATTCTTTTGGCTGTTTCTTCTTCTTGTCCCATCGATGCCCAGACATCGGTGTAGAGTACGTCAGCTCCACGAGCTGCTTCTACAGGATCATGAAGGAGTGTGATTTTTCCTCCATTTTTCTGAGCGTCTTCTGTGGCTAAGCGAACAATTTCTTGATCAGGACCGTATCCTTCTGGCGTGCAGATGACCACATCCATGCCTGTGATGGCACCACCGAACATGATTTCGTGGGCCATGTTGTTGCCATCGCCAATGTAGGTGAACTTAAGTCCTTCTGTTCGACCTTTGTATTCTACGATCGTGAGCAAATCAGCCAGCACTTGACAAGGATGAAGTAGATCGGTTAACCCATTGATAACAGGTACTTCTGCATACTGGGCCAGATCGACAACGTCCTGGTGTGCAAAAGTGCGAATCATGATTCCATCGACATAACGAGAAAGGACACGAGCCGTATCGCGAATCGGCTCTCCTCGTCCAATCTGAATATCTTGTCCGCTCAGAAATAGTGCATGTCCACCCAACTGATACATGCCCACTTCAAAGGAAACACGAGTTCGTGTCGATGATTTGGTAAAAATCATGCCTAAGGTTTTACCTTCTAGCAAAGAATGGGGCTTTCCTGCTTTTTGCAAGGCTTTAAGTTGTCGGGCAAGAGCTAGCAGCTCTTCGATCTCTTGACGACGATAGTCATGCAAAGACAGGAAGTCACGACCTCGTAGCGTGTCTGTTACGTTGACTAGGTTCTTCTGATTGGATACATTCATGTGGCAGCCTCCTCTCGCTCTTGCTCTTAAGATTTCATAATTTTTGCGACTTTTTCTTGCCATTTTGCCGAATTGGTATTTTGATAGCGAGCCATAGAGAAATGTTGAGGCCCCTGGCCTTCTTTAAGCATGGCAATCGTTTCTAGCATAGCACCGGCTGTATCTAGAGAAGTCAGGCAAGGTACGCGATATTCAGAAGCTTGTCTACGAATTCGAAAGCCTGGACGCCCCGCTACCTTACCACGAGTCGGCGTATTGATAATCAAGGAAATGGCGCCATCTTTGATCTGATCCAGGAGGGGTTGAATGGCATACCCTTCAATGTCAACGGCTGAAACAGCCACGCCGGCATTGCGTAAAGCTTCTGCTGTCTGTTTGGTTGCAATAATTGCAAAGCCTAGTTCGGCGTAACGGCGTGCGAGATAAACTGCTTCTTCTTTATCTCTTTCTGCGACAGACAGAAGGAGTGTACCACCGGTAGGAATCTTCATTCCCATTCCGATCATGGCTTTATAAAGAGCGGAAGAAAGGTCAAAGTCTACACCCATGACTTCGCCTGTCGATTTCATTTCAGGGCCTAAAGAAATATCGACGTCTGTTAGTTTCTCAAAAGAAAAGACGGGTGCTTTGACGATTTTGTAAGATGTTTCTGGCCACAAACCGGCTTCAAAACCAAGCTCTTTTAACTTTTTGCCAAGCATAACTTCAATGGCTACTTTGACCATCGGTACAGCTGTTACTTTGGACAAGATAGGAACGGTCCGGGAGGCGCGAGGGTTTACTTCTAAGACGTAGACTTTGCCTTTTTCAACGACATATTGAATGTTGAGCAAGCCGACAACGCCGAGCGCTTTGGCGATGCGCATTGTATAGTCAACGATGGTATCTCTTTCTTCTGCTGTTAAAGTTTTGTGGGGATACACAGCCATGGAATCACCAGAATGGACACCGGCCCGCTCAATATGTTCCATTATGCCAGGAATAATTGTTTCTTCTCCATCGCTAATTGCATCGACTTCCACTTCTTTGCCTCGAATGTATTTGTCGATCAGGATGGGGTGTTTGGGACTGATGAGTACAGCCTTTTCCATGTACGATTCAAGGTCTTCTACGTTTTCTACCACTTCCATAGCTCGACCGCCAATGACATAGCTAGGACGTACAAGAACAGGGAAACCCAATTCCTGGGCTATTTTTTTCGCTTCTTCTGCTTTCGTAGCTGTCATGCCTTCTGATTGCGGAATTTGCAGGCTTTTTAGCAATTGTTCAAATTTTTTGCGATCTTCAGCGAGATCGATGCCTTCTAAAGGTGTACCTAAAATCGTAACACCATGTTCATGCAATCCTGCTGCTAAGTTAATCGCCGTCTGTCCACCAAACTGAACGACCACGCCTTTGGGCTTTTCTTTATCTACAATGTTCAGTACATCTTCTAAGGCCAGTGGTTCGAAGAATAGTTTGTCTGATGTATCAAAATCTGTTGAAACGGTCTCGGGATTGTTGTTAATAATAATCGATTCAAGACCTTTATCTTTTAAAGCCCAAGCCGCGTGGACGGAGCAATAGTCAAATTCAATACCCTGTCCTATTCGAATGGGCCCCGATCCTAGAACGATTACTTTTTCGCCTGTTGTTTCTTTCACTTCATCTTCTGCTTCATAAGCCGAGTAATAGTAGGGCGTATGAGATTCAAATTCTGCAGCGCAAGTGTCTACCATCTTATAGACTGGAATAATGTTATAAGATTTGCGTAGATCCCGTACTTTTTGCGTTGATTGGCCTGCGATTTTAGCAATTTGGTAATCTGAAAAACCGAAAACTTTGGCTTTTCGTAAGGTCTCCTCTGACAAAGGCCACTGTTCCAGCTCTTTTTCTTGATCGACAAGTCCTTTAATTTTTACCAAAAACCAGGGATCGATTTGGGAGTTCTGATGGATTTCTCGAACTGTCCAATCACGACGGAAGGCTTCTGCAATGGCAAAAAGTCGCTCATCATCAGCTCCTGTGATCTTGTCTTCCAATTCCATCTCTGTCCAAGTGGCTGCACCGGGATAGCGCAGGCCATAGACGCCAATTTCTAAAGAGCGTACTGCTTTTTGCAAGGCGCCTTCAAAGGTGCGATCAATGGACATGACTTCGCCTGTTGCTTTCATCTGTGTCGTGAGGCGTCGATCGGCCGTAACGAATTTGTCAAAAGGCCATCTCGGAATTTTGAAGACAACATAATCTAAAGCTGGCTCGAAGCAAGCACTTGTTTTTTGTGTAACAGGGTTTTTGATCTCATCAAGGGTAAGGCCAATGGCGATTTTGGCGGCCATTTTAGCAATGGGGTAGCCTGTTGCTTTCGAAGCTAGGGCTGATGAGCGACTTACGCGAGGGTTCACTTCGATAACGATGTACTGGTTGCTCTTGGGGTTAAGGGCATATTGAACGTTACAACCGCCTTCTACTTTCAAAGCACGAATGATTTTTAAGGAAGCGGAGCGGAGCATTTGGTATTCTTTGTCTGTTAAGGTTTGGGAAGGGGCCACAACAATAGAGTCACCTGTATGTACGCCTACAGGATCAAAATTTTCCATGTTACAGATGGTGATGCAGTTGTCGGCACCGTCTCGCATGACTTCATACTCAATCTCTTTCCAGCCTGCCACACTCTGCTCTAAAAGAACCTGACCTATCATGGACTTTTTCAAACCGAGATCGCAAATGGTACGTAATTCTGTTTCATTGTGGGCGATGCCGCCACCAGTGCCTCCTAGCGTATAGGCAGGTCGAATGATCAGGGGATAACCCGTCTTGTCAGCAAAAGCTACAGCTTGATCGAGGGTAGAGACGATATCAGATAGCGGAATCGGTTCGCCGATCTCTAACATGGTTTTCTTAAAAAGCTCTCGGTCTTCTGCTTTTTTGATCGTTTCTAAGTTCGTGCCAAGCAAGCGAACGTTATATTTCTCCAGAACACCTGCTTCTGCGAGTGCGACAGCTAAGTTTAAACCTGTTTGACCACCTAAAGTAGGCAATAAACCATCAGGACGCTCCTGATCGATGATACGCGTCAAGGTAGGAACATCTAAAGGCTCGATATATACATGATCTGCCATGTTGGCATCGGTCATGATAGTTGCAGGGTTAGAGTTTACTAAAACTACTTCGAGCCCTTCTTCTTTTAAGGCCTTGCAGGCTTGTGTACCAGCATAGTCAAACTCGGCAGCTTGACCAATGATGATCGGTCCAGAACCAATGACCAGGACTTTTTGTAATTTTTGATCTTTTGGCAAGGCCAGTTCCTCCTCTATTTCGCCTTTGCTTCCATGTTGGCAATAAATTCATCAAAAAGAAAGGCTGTGTCTTCAGGACCCGGAGCCGCTTCCGGGTGATACTGCACAGAGTAGACAGGTAAATGGCGATGACGCAGTCCTTCTACGGTGCCATCATTGACATTGCGATGACTTACTTCAACAAACTCGGGCAAAGACTCTTCTTGAATGGAGTAGCCGTGATTTTGTGACGTAATATAGACGCGACCCGTTCTCAAATCCTGTACAGGATGGTTACCACCACGGTGGCCAAATTTCATCTTATACGTATCACCACCGAAGGCCAGTGAGAGCAATTGATGGCCTAAGCAGATACCAAAAATTGGTATGTTCTTCTGGGGCTCTAAAAAATTCTTGATCACCTCAATGGCTGCCGTAGCATCTTTGGGATTGCCAGGACCATTGCTTAAAAAGATGCCTTGCGGTGAAGCTGCTTGAATTTCTTCTACTTTCGTGTGAGCGGGGAAAACCATGAGCTGCAGATCAAGACTCTTTAACATGCGCAAAATGTTTTCCTTGATTCCTAAATCAATGACGGCCACACGAAAGCCTTCGCCGGGAATCACATAAGATTGCGGTGTGGTAACTTTTTCAATCAGGTGTGGACCGGAGACAAGGTGCTGAGAAAGTTTTTGCAGATGGACTTTCCAGGTCTGATACGCTTCGTTAGGGACCAGATCCCGAATCTCATCCATCGTCATGATGGCACCACAATGTTTCGCTGCGATGGCTTCGCCTTCCCAGACTTTTTCTTCAGGGCCTCCCATTAAAATGGCGCCTCGCAAAGCCCCACATTGGCGTATGCGGCGCGTCAAAGCCCTGGTATCGATGCCTTCTAGACCTGGAATGCCCTGTTGCGCTAGGTAGTGCTCAATCGTTTTTTCAGAGCGATAGTGGGAAGGTCGTGCACAAGCTTCACGAACCAAAAAGCCACGCACTTGAGGCTTTACCGACTCTACATCATTGGCATTGACGCCATAGTTCCCGATGAGAGGATAGGTCATGGTTACAATCTGACCGCAGTAAGAGGGGTCCGTTAGTATTTCTTGGTATCCTGTCATCGCCGTGTTAAATACGACTTCGCCTGTAACATTGGCCTGACAACCAAAAGAGCGACCTTTCATAATGGTGCCGTCTTCTAGAAGCAGGTATGCGTTTTTGGTACGAGTCTCCTTTTTTGTACTCATTTTCTTCACCCTTTTCCTGCTTCTGTTAAGACTTCATCTAGAATCGTTATGGCTTGGTCTATATCCTGACTTTGAATCGTCAGGGGTGGCAAAAAGCGTAAAACATTGCCAGCGGTGCAGTTGATAATTAGACCTTTCTGCAAGCAAGAAGAGACAATCGATGCACCTTCTCGATTCAATTGGCAAGCTAGCATAAGGCCAAGACCTCGTACTTCCACAATCATAGAATGGCGAGTTGCTAACTTTTTTAATTCTTCTTGAAAATAAGCACCCATGGTCTGGCAGTGCTTAACTAGACCATCTTGTAGCAACACTTCCATGACAGCCAATGCCGCTGCCGTCACCAAGGGGTTACCGCCGAAGGTAGAAGCATGATCGCCGGGGGAAAAAGCGTCTGCTACTTCATCGGATGCTAGTAAAGCGCCGATAGGAGTGCCTCCTCCAAGCGCTTTAGCCAAGGTCATAATATGTGGTTTTAGTCCGTAGTTTTCGTATGCAAAGAGCTTTCCAGTTCTCCCCATACCGCTTTGCACTTCATCAACAATGAGAAGTACATCTTTCTCTTTTACGAGTTGGGCTAGGCCTTCCCAATAGGAGCGTTCTGCTACGTTAACGCCACCTTCGCCTTGCACAGGCTCAATCATAATGGCGCAAGTTTGTGGCCCCATGACTTTTTGTAAGGCTTCTAAGTCGCCAAAGGGTGCATAGCGAAAGCCTGCAGGCAGGGGTGCAAAGCCTTCCTGATATTTTGGCTGTCCTGTAGCGGTTAGGGCTGCTAAGGTTCTCCCATGAAAAGAATGTTCCATGGTGATGATTTCATATTTTTCTTCGCCCCATCTTTTTTTGGCATATTTGCGAGCCAGTTTGATGGCGCCTTCGTTTGCTTCTGCACCGGAGTTACAGAAGAAAACTTTGTCAGCAAAAGAGTTTTCTACTAGCATTTGGGCCAGCTTATTCTGTGGCTCAATCCAATAAAGGTTGGAGACATGCAGTAGCTTGGCAGCTTGTTCTTGAATGGCTTTTACGACCTTAGGATGGCAGTGTCCTACAGAGTTAACAGCCAGTCCTGACAGAAAGTCCAAGTATTCTTTTCCGTCTCCATCCCACACGCGAGCGCCTAGCCCACGCACCAGGGCAATGGGCAGTCGTCCGTAGGTGTTCATAACATAGTGACGACCTTGTTCGACTTGCTCTTGATTGGTCATCATAGACCAGACGCCCCTTTCATTTATCTACTTAACAACCATCGTCCCGATACCCTGATCGGTAAACACTTCTAATAGCAGTGAGTGCGGGATTCGACCATCGATTATATGTGTCGTACCTACACCGCCTTGCAAGGCTTGTACACAGCAGCGAACTTTTGGAATCATGCCTCCACTGAGAATGCCTTCTTCCATCAAGGGCTCTACTTGATTGATTTGCAAAGAGGAAATAAGGCTATCAGGATCGTTTCGATCCCGTAAAATGCCTTCTACATCGGTCAATAACACCAACTTGTCAGCGCCTAAGGCCTGGGCAATCTCTCCAGCTGCCGTATCAGCATTGATGTTATAGGCTTCTCCCCCTTCACCAGCACCAATGGGCGCAATAACGGGTATATAGCCTTGTTCTATGAGACCTCGAATGAGATCAGGATTGATTTTGACGACATCGCCCACATAGCCGATATCGGTAGGAATTCGTTCGCCGGCTTCATTTTTTACGACTTCAAAGCGTTTTTTCGCTTTGATTAAACCTCCATCTTTCCCGCACAAGCCGACAGCTTTACCACCTTGCCGTTGCAATCTCGCCACAATTTCTTTGTTCACTTTGCCGGCTAAGACCATTTCGACCAGTTCCATGGTTGCTTCATCGGTGACGCGCAACCCTTGGATAAAGGTAGATTGCAAGCCGACTCTCTGAAGCATGCTATTGATCTCAGGACCGCCTCCATGAACGATAACAGGGTTGATCCCAACATATTTCATTAATACAACGTCTTTGATTACTGCTTCTTTGAGGTCATCGTTCAGCATGGCTGCACCGCCGTATTTGATTACGACAGTCTTTCCTGCAAACTTTTTTATGTAAGGCAGGGCTTCTACGAGAATCCCTGCTTTTTCGAGCGCACTGTTCAAGCCTTCATCTCCCTTAGGTTCTGTAGTCAGCATTGATTTTTACATAGTCATAGGTTAAATCACAGCCCCAAGCCCGTGCTTCGGAGCAACCATTTTTTAGATCGGCTGTGATGATGATTTCTTTCTGGGCAAGAATCTTCGATGCTTCTTCTTCTGAAAAGTCAAGAGCTTCTCCATTGCTGGCTGTCTGAATCGTTCCAAGGTAAATATCAACCTGGCCAGGGTCAAATTGGGCGCCTGAATAGCCTATGGCGCATAAGATACGGCCCCAGTTGGCATCAGCACCAAAAATGGCTGACTTGAACAAGCTAGAGCTGATGACGGTGCGAGCTGCTTTTTGAGCATCTTCTTCTGTGGCCGCACCTTTGACGCGCATTTCTACCAACTTGGTAGCACCTTCTCCATCTCGAGCAATCGCTTTGGCCAAATGAATGGATAAGGCAATGAGCGCTTCTTCAAAAGCATCATACAAAGGTCCTTCTTCTACGATGGCAGGTGCATTGGCCATGCCATTGGCCAGTACTAATGCCATGTCGTTGGTAGAGGTGTCACCGTCTACAGAAATCATATTATAGGAAAGCTTTGTTGCTCTTTGCAATGCTTTTTGGAGCAAGGGTTCCGCGATTTTTGCGTCAGTCGTATAAAAAGCAAGCATGGTAGCCATATTGGGGTGAATCATACCAGAGCCTTTGGCCATAGCCCCAATGGTAATAGTTTGATCAGCCACAACGATTTCTACTTTACCTGTTTTTGCAACCAGATCCGTTGTCATAATCGCCTGTGCTGCTTTGTATCCGCCATCTTTTGATAAAGCTTTGGCCAGTGCTTCGATTCCTGCTTGAATGCGGTCCATGGGCATCTGTTGACCAATAACGCCGGTAGAAGACACAACCACTTCTTCTGCTTGTAATTCTAAAGCTTGGGCTGTCGTAGTCGCCATCAATCGGGCATTATCTAATCCTTGCTGGCCTGTACAAGCGTTGGCATTGCCAGCGTTTACGACGACGGCTCGTACAGGCCCCTTTGAAAGATGATCTTTTGTTACTTGCAAAGGGGCTGCCTGAACTTTGTTGGTTGTATAAACAGCAGCAGCTGTGCAAGGCTTCTCGCTGAGTATTAAAGACATATCGAGCCGGCCTGCTTTTTTGATAGCTGCTTCCACACCAGCTGCTTGAAAGCCCACGGGTGATGTTACATTTCCTTCTTGAACAATCGGGTTCATCGCTTTCTCCTGCCTTATTTGCTTTTCTTGTTGATTTACGGCCAAATCCCTGGTCTGTCAATGCCCTCTGTCTCTGGCAGGTCAAAGAGTAGATTCATATTCTGAATCGCTTGACCAGCAGCACCTTTTACGAGGTTATCTATGGCTGTCGTAACAATAAGGCGCTTTGTTCTTTCATCAATGGTTAGACCGATAAAGACATAATTGGAACCGTAGCACCATTTCGTCTCTGGCCACTGATTCTCTTCTGTAATATGAATAAAGGGTTCTCCCCCATAAAAGTCTTTATAAATTTGCCGCACTTCAGTGGCTGTAATAGAAAGATTCTCTTGCAAGTCACAATAAATCGTAGCTAAGATGCCTCGTGTCATCGGCATAAGGTGTGGCGTAAAAGAAAGAGTTATGTCTTCTGGTGCAAGACCGAGCAAGGCGGCTGCTTCTTGTTCTATTTCCGGTGTATGGCGATGGGTTGCCACACCGTAGGCTTTCACGTTCTCGTTCACTTCTCCGTACAAAGAGCCTAACTTCGCACTTCGACCAGCACCGGAAATGCCTGATTTGGCATCTATAATAATTTTTTGAGGATTGACGAGTTTATTTTTCAAAAGCGGTGCCAGCCCCAGAATTGAAGCCGTGGGATAGCAACCTGGATTGGCTACGATGACGCTTTTTCGAATCTTATCTCGATTGAGCTCCGGTAAACCATAAACAGCTTGTCCTAATAGTTCTGGTGCCTCGTGCTTTGTCTTATACCAGCTTTCATAGGTCTGAACTTGTCGAAACCGGAAATCGGCGCCTAGATCGATAACTTTTTTGCCCTGGCGATAGGCTTCCTGCGCCCAGGGAACAGATAAACCATGAGGTAGCGCAAGAAAAACGGCATCTACATCCGCCATGAGAGCTTCTACATTTTGCGCCTGACAAGTCAGACCGACGTGGTCTGTTAAGCTAGGATATACTTTTTCATAGGGCTGATCGACATAACTTTGTGATGTTAGGGCTACAATTTCTACTTCTCGATGATGACTGAGAAGGCGCACCAGCTCAGCACCTGTATAGCCTGTTGATCCTACAATTGCAACTCGAATCATCGATTGTCGCCTCCTCATTTTTTAGCGTGCACAAAATACATTGGGTATAATTATACAGCCCTAAGAATATTCATTCAAGATTTTTCATGAAAAGATAGATAGAAGATTAAAGAAAGATTCCCTTGATGATCTTTTCTGCAATCTTGTCCCATACTCTTTCGCAAGCTCTTACATAATGTCGAAATAAGCAGAAATAATAAACTCGAGTAAAAAACGATGGAGGTGAAACAATCGCCCTTACGCTTCCCGAAGCATTGAAAAATCCAATAAAAGGAAGGGTTTTTGTAAATGCCAGAGTTGACGATTTTACATTGGATCTATCTACTCGTTGTACTTTGGGTTATCGGTTCCATGATCCTGCGTCGTGATGTTGTGCTTCCTTGTATCGTCGGTATCTTTCTCATTGGTTGGGTTTTTGCAGAGTTTCAGTTAGTGGGCGCAGCCCAGACTGTCTTCCGAGCCCTAGAAACAGCTGGTACAGAGCTTTTTGACATCATGCTCGTAATCGCGCTCATGGTCTCTATGTTGAAGGCCCTTCAAAGTATCGGCTCCGATGTTCTAATGGTCGCTCCTGCGAAGCGGTTTATGAAAAAACCAACTGTTGCCTTCATAACACTAGCTAGCGTTATGTACATTGCTGCAACTTTCTTCTGGCCGACACCTGCCGTTGCGCTTGTAGGTACCATCTTGATTCCTGTTGCCATCAGCGCTGGACTAGCGCCCATGGCAGCTGCAATGGCTTTGAACTTAGCAGGTCATGGTATGGCTCTTTCTGGTGACGTTGTCTTACAAGGTGCACCAGCCATTACGGCAAGAGCAGCTGACGTAGACGTAGCCCAAATATTTACGATTGCTTGGTTCTTTGCTCTTATTACTGGTTTGATCGCTCTTACAGTTGCTTACTTCACACTTCGCAGACGCAATGAGTTGGAAGCGAGTCCCGATGAAGCGAAGAAAAACGAGTTGCTAAAAGCAGCAGCAGAAGCACCAAAACCAACAGGCGTATCAAAGTTTTTTGCTGCCGCCGTTCCAGCTATTTTCTTTTTGATCATCATCGTGATGATTCGTTCAAACTTAAACCCCGATATTCCTGATATCAAGGGTGGAGGCGCCACCTCATTGTTAGGTGGTACAGCTGCTTTCTTCCTTCTCGCAGCTAGCTTAGGTGGTCACGGCAGTGCGGCACTTGAAAAAGTCGTCGGGTTCTTGCGGGAAGGGTTCCTCTTTTCGATCAAAATCTTTGCCGCTGTTATTCCGATTGCTGGCTTCTTCTTCTTAGGTGCACCAGGTCTTGCACCTGCTATTTTAGGAGAAGGTGCTCCCGGTTTTATGTTTGACCTTGGTACGGCTCTAGCCAACGTCTTGCCCCTGGGTACAATACCACTTGCTTTTGGTATAGTTCTTATTGGCATTATGACAGGCTTAGATGGATCTGGTTTCTCAGGCTTACCTCTTGTCGGTTCTCTCGCTAACGCCTTAGGCGGTCCTGCTGGCGTCGATGTAGCTACGCTCGCTGCTTTGGGACAAGTTGCTGCCATCTGGACTGGTGGTGGTACCTTAACGGCTTGGGCCTTCGGTGTTGTCGCTGATGCAGGGATTGCGGGTGTCAGTCCCATCGAGTTGGTGAGGCGAAACTTTGCTTGTGTTGGTGCCGGTCTTTTTGTAACCACCATTGTGGCTATATTAATTATGTAAGGAGGGGCCATTACCCTCCTTTTTTCTCAATTATATAGGTAGAAAAAGTCGAAAAAAGCGTGATTGCTTATCACGCTTTTTTTCTTATTTACGATGATTCTTCCATTTTGTAAATCTTCCAGTCACCGTTTTGTTTTCGTAAATAGTAGTAAACTTCTTCCGTAATGGTACCACTTTCTTCAAATCCTGGCCCTTGTAGCGTTATACCATAGCTATAGCTGTATAGTACTTTTGCTGTCAGAGTGCTTTGTTCAAGTACTTTTGCTTCTTGCTTAATAGGGTCAATCAAGAACCTTGCCTGGGTAGATTCTGCCTGTTTCTTAAGCTCTTGTCCTTGAAAGAGTGTGGTCTGACGAGCAAGACCTACAGTATGCCTTACTGACTGAAGCAAAGAATAGTCTTGACGGTTTATTTCTTCAATTCCAGCATTTTCAAAAGCAAAAACAACATCGAGTAGCTCCTTTTGATCGGATAAGAAATGAGGGCTTTCTAGGTTATCAAGGGTTTTAATGAGTACAGTTGCTGCTTCTGCTCGTGTTGCTTGTTGCTGGGGATAAAATAGACCGTCCTGATAACCACTTACAAGGCCCGCTTGTACAGCATGGACAATCGGCTCTTCCATCCACGATCCTACAGGAACATCGGGAAAAGATCGTCTCTGCCCTGATAGAACGAGGCTTTCACCAGCTGCTCGACGTACCATTGTTACCATTTCAGCTCGGCTTACAGGTCTGTGTGGAGAAAAGTTGCCTCTTTCATCACCTTGTACAATGCCTGCTGCTTTCGCTGCACCTGCAACAGCGTAAAACCAATCGCTAGATTGAACATCAGGAAAAGTTACGGCAGAGTTTCCTATAGGTAGGTCAAAGGTTTTAACAACAAGAGTTAAAAACTCAGCTCTCGTAATGAGTCCATTCGGTCGAAAAGTACCGTCCGGATAGCCTTGTGTAATGTCCATATCCACAAATTCTTGAATCGTGTTCTCTGCCCAGTGACCCTTATGATCAGAGAATCCAACACTGCTTTGTGCCATAGCTTGTCCCGGAAGGAAGAAAAAAAGGCAGAGGACAAGCCATAACCAGGTTTTACTTTTTGCCATTTTGACACCCCTCGACCTAATATACTAATATCCTACCAGAATCAACGCTACCAAATCTATAGGGAATCCTTTACTTTTTCTCTACTATTATGGTCTTTCCATGAAAAAAGTCTTTTTCTCTGGCGCTGCCTTTCCTTCTAGAAAACGAAGAATACCTGCCGTAATTCCTAAGGCTATCTGTTTTTGATGATTTTCTGTTCCTAGAAGCGCTTCTTCTGCAGGATTGGATAAAAATCCAATCTCTGTCATTACAGCTGGACAGTGGGATGTTCGTAACACAAAGTAATCTTCTGCTTTGGCTTGCCGTTTGTCTTTGTTTCCAATTCTTCGTGTTAATTCATTCTGGATATGTAGGGCCAATCTTCTGCCCTCTTCTGATCCAGGTTGGTAAAAAGTTTGATGGCCTGACCATCTTGGTGAAGGAAAGCTGTTGCAGTGAATTGATATATAAGCGTCTGCATTGGCCGCTCTTGCTTTTTCTACGCGCTTCGTCAATTCTGCTCTTTGACTCCATCGTCCTGTAACAAGATTGTTATCGTCTTCTCGTGTCATGACAACGGTAACACCGTATTCTTCTAGATATTGTGCCACTCTTTTTGCAACTTGTAAGTTAATATCTTTTTCTAAAGTACCTTGCTTGCCTTTTGCCCCACCGTCTTGCCCACCGTGACCTGCATCAAGGACCACTACTTTTCCTTTAACAGCTTCACTGATTGCTTCTATAGCTTGTTCATTGCCACGATGGTACCACTGATAAGAACCAAAAAAGATGGCAAAAACAATAAAAGTGGTCACTGCTATCATAAGAAGCCTTTTAACTCGCCCAATGATCAATATAACAGACATGCGCACGCCTCCCCTCTCCCAAAAATTTATGCGCCGGGGAAAAGCGGCAAAACAAAAAAGCGCCGAACTTTTACAGTTCGACGCTTTTTCGCTGTAGCCACTGGCTACATCATATCCATACCGCCCATGCCACCCATGCCTGGAGGCATTGCAGGAGCATCTTTCTTCTCAGGCTTATCAGCAACAATGGCTTCTGTTGTCAATAGCATAGAAGCAATTGAAGCTGCGTTTTGTAGAGCAGAGCGAGTTACTTTGGCTGGGTCAACGATACCAGCAGCAAACATATCTTCATAGGTTTCTGTAGCAGCGTTGAAACCTTGGCCTGCACTCAAGTTCTTCACTTTTTCAACAATGACAGAGCCTTCTAGACCTGCGTTGTTGGCGATTTGACGGATAGGCTCTTCGAGTGCTCTCTTAATGATAGCAACACCTGTAGCTTCGTCGCCAGCAGCAACATCAACATTTTCTAATGCTTTTTGGATGTTTAGCAGGGCTGTACCACCACCAGGTACAATGCCTTCTTCAACAGCAGCACGAGTTGCATTTAAAGCATCTTCGATGCGCAGCTTTTTCTCTTTCAGTTCTGTTTCTGTAGCAGCACCGACTTGAATGACAGCAACGCCACCAGCTAGCTTAGCCAGACGCTCTTGGAGCTTCTCTTTGTCAAACTCAGAAGTGGAATCTTCATATTGTTTGCGAATCTGGGCGATGCGTGCTTTGATGCTTTCTTGAGCACCGGCACCGTCTACAAGAATGGTCTCTTCTTTGGTGATGCGAACTTGACGAGCACGGCCTAGCATTTCAACAGTCGCATTTTCCAGCTTGAGGCCCACTTCTTCAGTGATCACTTGACCACCGGTGAGAATGGCGATATCTTCGAGCATGGCTTTACGACGGTCGCCAAAGCCAGGTGCTTTCACGCCAACGCAAGTGAAGGTGCCACGAAGTTTGTTCACAACCAGTGTAGCAAGCGCTTCGCCTTCTACATCTTCAGCGATGATCATCAGTTGCTTGCCGCTTTGAACGATACGCTCAAGAACAGGCAGGATGTCTTTGATGGCAGAGATTTTTTTATCCGTGATCAAGATGTAAGGTTCGTTGAGAACAGCTTCCATCTTGTCAGTGTCTGTTACCATGTAGGGGGAGATGTAACCGCGGTCAAAGTTCATGCCTTCTACCACTTCTAGGTCAGTGGTAAAGCCTTTGGACTCTTCTACAGTGATTACACCGTCTTTTCCTACTTTTTCCATTGCTTCTGCGATCAAGCTTCCGATGTTGGCATCAGCAGCAGAGATGGAAGCAACTTGTGCGATCGCTTCTTTGCTCTCGATGGGCTTGGCAATTTCTTTAATCTCATCAACGCAGCGCTCAACAGCTTTTTGAATTCCGCGCTTTAGAACCATGGGGTTGGCACCAGCAGCTACGTTTTTCATACCTTCACGGATGATTGCTTGGGCTAAGATTGTAGCTGTTGTTGTACCGTCACCTGCTACATCGTTCGTTTTAGTAGCAACTTCCTTGACCAATTGAGCACCCATGTTCTCAATTGGATCGTCTAGTTCAATTTCTTTCGCAATCGTAACACCATCGTTGGTGATCAAAGGAGAGCCAAATTTTTTCTCTAATACAACGTTGCGACCTTTGGGGCCGAGGGTTACACGAACTGCTTCAGCCAGTGTGTTAACGCCTCTTTCCAGACCACGACGTGCTTCTTCATTAAAAACAGTCATTTTAGCCATGAGTAATAATTACCTCCTTCTGATTTTACAGTACAGCCAGAATGTCCCGCTCGTTGAGGATTAGATACTCTGTACCTTCCAACTTTACTTCTGTACCAGAGTATTTGCTGTAAATAACACGGTCGCCTACAGCAACTTCTATGGCAGCTCTTTCACCGTTTTCAAGCAGACGACCTGCACCAACGGCAACGATTTCTCCTTGCTGAGGCTTTTCTTTGGCTGTGTCAGGCATAATGATGCCGCTTGCCGTTTTTTCTTCTGCTTCTAAAGGCTTCACGACAACACGATCAGCGAGAGGCTTGATGTTCATACGGAAAGGAACCCTCCTTACAGAATATGTTTATTATAGAGTTTGCATTTTTATTGTTAGCACTCAGGTTAGGCGAGTGCTAACACACAGTTATTATAATAGGGAGCGCTTACCAAGGATGCAAACTCCTTCTCCGCCTATATGGCGAAATTAGCTCCCGAAAATAAATATTTCCCTCTTTTTTTACCAATATACACCTCCGTGAAATTTTTTTTGAGGAAACAAGAAAAAATTGTAACAAACAGGAAGTTGTTAAATTATAGAAAAGGAAAGCGTAAACGTTTTAATTCGTTTACGCTTTCCTAATGAAAAAGTATGGGAAAAGGCGAACGGTCTTTATATCGTGAACTTCTTCGCTGCTTCTTGTAGTTCCATTGCTTGGTTGGCCGAAGCTTCCGTGGCGCCCGCTGTTTCCTCGGCTGCTGCCGATGTTTCTTCCGTTATAGCGGCTACGCTCTGGACAGCATTAGATGATTCCTCCGATAATGCTGCTTGTTCCTCGGCAGCGGCGGCAATTTCTGTGACTTCACGATTTGTCTCGGTCACTTGAGTTTGTATCTCTTCAAAAGCTTCTCCAGCTTGTTGTACTAACATTCGTCCATCACCAGCTGACTGTACTGCTTTCTCCGTAATAGACTGGATATTTTTAATTAACAAAGCAATTTCTTTGGTTGCTCCACTAGAACGTTCTGCCAATTTACGTACCTCTTCGGCTACAACAGCAAAACCTTTTCCAGCGTCACCGGCTCTTGCTGCTTCAATGGCTGCATTGAGTGCGAGAAGATTGGTCTGAGAAGCAATATCGTCAATCATTTCCACAATTTCACCAATCTTTTCTGAGTTCTCTCCTAGCTTCGTAACATGAGATGCAACCTCATCCATGCCTTCGATCGTTTTTAGAATCGTTGTACCGCCTTCTTGTGTTGTATTGCTAGCTCGCTCAGATGCTAAGGCTGCTTTTTCTGATGATTGTGCCATTTGGTTGGCTGCATTGGCCATTTCTGATAAAAGTGTTGACAAAGCCTGCACTTGATCCGCTTGTGATTGTGCCCCGGCTGCCATTTCTTCTGCAGAAGCTGAGATCTGTTGACTTGTTGCAGCCACTGTTTGAGAACCTTCTTGAACTTGTCTAACGAAATTTTGTAATTGCTCCATCATTTGATTAAATGATTGGGTTAGGCTTCCTGTCTCATCGGTAGACAAAAGGATTCCCTTGCCTGTTAAGTCACCTTTTTTTGCTTGAGCCATTAATGTCTCCAACTGTTGAATTGGTTGAACAATTATTCTGGAGATATAGAGACCTAAAAAGACACTAAAGACAATTGCAAAGATTGTAATTCCTACTATGATTAGAAAAGCTCTTTCGAAAGCCTGGGCCGATGTTACTTGAAGTTCTTCTGCTACCGATGCATTAAAAGCGGCTAATTCTTGTAGTACTACATTGGCCCGCTCAATATGTGGCGTTGCTACTTCATCATAGTAACGCTGTGCTTCCTCTTGTTGACCTCGAAGGGCCATTGTGATAATTCTTTCTTCTTCTCTTTGGTATGTAGCCAGCGCATCTTTCAATCTTGGTATGCGCTCACTTTCATAGGCCAGTAAAAAGGTTTGTTCAAAACTTCTAATGATTTGATGTATTTGCTCCTTTTCTTGCTCAATGGTTTGAACAATTGCCTGGCTTTCCATCGATCCCTGTGCATCAAAAAGCTGTTCCATCTCTAGTTCAATCGTTTTTAATGACGTAAGTGCTTCATTAAGTTCTTTAACAGGCACAAGACGATCAAAGTACATCTCTTGGGCACTGTTATTCATCTGGGTCATATAGTAATAACCAGTATAGCCTATGGCTGCTAATGAGATTGCTGCTAATAATATTAAAAACAACAATTTTTGAGCAATCCTCATATTGCGAATCCAGCGCATCGTTAGCACCCCTTTTTTTACCTTCCTATGGTTGTTTGAAAAAATAAGCATAAATCGCTATACTTTTCGATTTATGCTTATTAAAAAGCTACCAAAGAAGACTTATTTTGATTTAATTATACTTTGTATTTCGTTGCTGCTTCTTGTAATTCTGTAGCCAGATGGGACATGGACTGAATCGCTCCAGCCATTTCTTCTACTCCGGCCGACGTTTCTTCGGCAATGGCAGCTACACTCTGAACAGCTTTGGTTGCTTGATCAGAAGTTGCAGCTTGCTCTTCTGCAGCAGCAGCGATTTCATTCACCTCTCCTGCTGTTTGCCTCACTTGATCTTGAATGGTGTTAAAAGCTTCACCAGCTTTCTGTGTATATTCTCTCCCTGACTTCACAGCGTCTACTGCTTTATCCGTATCTGCTTGAATTCCTTTAATCAGTGTGGCGATTTCTTTCGTTGCCATACCAGAACGCTCTGCGAGCTTGCGTACTTCGTCAGCGACAACGGCAAAACCTTTTCCTGCATCACCAGCACGGGCTGCTTCAATGGCTGCATTCAAAGCCAGTAAGTTGGTCTGGGAGGCAATGTCATCAATCATTTCTACAATTTCTCCGATTTTTTCCGAGCTTCGTCCTAAGTTCATAACGTTATTCGACACATTATCCATTCCGGACACCGTTTTATCTATGATGGAGGCGCCTTCTACCGTTGAAGCAGTCGTGCTATCGGAAGCAAGGGCTGCTTTCTGTGCGGATTGGGCTACTTGATTGGCTGCTCCAGCCATATCGGTCATCATCGTAGAGATGCTTTGTGCTTCTTCAGCCTGTGCTTGCGATCCACTGGCCATTTGTTCTGATGATGCAGAAAGCTGTTGACTAGAAGCAGCTACGGCTTCGGCACCTTCTTGAACTTTTTTGACAAACTGTCGTAAATTGATGACCATAACATGGATAGAGCGGGATAGTGAAGATAATTCGTCATCACCTTCGGTATGTTGTGCATTTTCCGTTAGATCGCCTTTTGAAATTTTAGTTGCTATTTTTTCAAGATCTTCTAAGGGGCGTGCGATAGTACGTGAAACGTAGTACCCCAATCCAAAGGATATAAGAGCACCTGCAGCAATAATCAGTATCATTGTATTCCGAGTAGAATTGTATAGTGTATCGGTATGCGCTTTTGCTTCTCCGGCCAGGCGCACTTGTAGTAGAATTAGGTTTTCCAAGCTCTCATCCAGTGTTAAGGCTATATTACGGGCTTGACCTGCTATTTGCGTCGCCCCTTGCACGTTGCCATTTAAGCTTTCTTGTATACTTCTATCAACAATGGGCGTATATTCTCGAAGAGCTGCTTCTATGTCATTAAGCAATCTTTGCTCTTCAGCCTCTAAGTTGCTTTCTTTATAAAGCGCTAAGTTCGCCCCTAATTCTGTAAGATAATTTTGACCCCTTTGTCTCCAGATGTCTTTCTCTTCTACCGTAGTGGCTAAGTAATGATTGTAAATGGTAACTCGATAGGCTTGTAAGTTCGCTTTAACTTCTCCTAAATAACGTGTTGGGTGCAGACTTTCTTCATACATGATATCAATTTCTTCATTTAGAACTTGTAGATTATACATTCCGAAGATACCAATCGATATCAAGACAATTGTAGAAAAAAGAATTACAAGCAAGATACGGCTACCTACTTTAATTTTTAAAAATCGCTTCATGAAATCACTTCCTTTCTAATTGCTTTGGTTCTTTTGGGATATATGCTATTTGCTTTCCTGGTAAAAATAAGCGACTGCTTTTTCTTCGTTCTCTACAATAGTAATTACTTTGTGAAGCCTTATCATCTCTAATACGGTACGAACGTTATCGGAAATATTACAAAGAACTATGTCACCTTTCTTTTCTTTATATTTTTTATAGATTTGAATAAGGTATCCAATAGCCTCACTGGTAATGAAGCTAACACCAAGATTTATAATCAACCTATCATTTTCTTCCGGCAACTTTTGAAAGGCCAATTTTAATTTTTGTGCATTCGCTGCTCCAATGCTGCCATAAAAACGAAGTACCGTTATACCTTCTTTTTCTTTCATTTCGAAGTCCAGCAAAGCTGTCCTCCCCCTTTTTATTCACTACTTCTTTGTGCTAAGCAATGGGCAAATAAAGTGGATATATTGATAATTAAGGATACTCGACCATCACCCAGTATAGTTGCCCCTGCAAATAGATCCATTTTTAGCCAGGGTGCATTCACTGATTTGATAACGATTTCTCTCTGACCGAGCAATTCATCTACTTCAAGACCCAATCTTTGCTCTGCTAAACCGACCATTACGATAGACCTGTATTTTCTTTTTGGCTTATCAGCCTGTTCTTCTATCTTCAATACTTCTTTTATAGTCTTAATGGGAACAATGTTGCCACGGACGGTAAATACTTCTTTGCCACCAATAGAATCGATTTCATGATCTTTTAGCTGAAAACTTTCTAAGACATTATCAAGAGGAACGATGAATTTTTCTCCTTCTGCTGAAACAAGAAGTCCTTGAATAATAGCAAGCGTAATTGGCAATTGAATGGTAAAAGTACTGCCTTGGTCTTTTTCTGATTGCACGTCTATCATGCCATTGAGAGACATAATATTTCTCTTTACCACGTCCATCCCGACGCCTCGACCTGATACATCAGTAACTTTTTGGGCTGTGCTTAATCCTGCTGAGAAAAGGAGTTGGTAGATCTCTTGCTTAGAGAGTTCTTGTCCTTCTTCCACTAAGTTCAAGCGCTTTGCTTTCTCTAGTACTTTTGTTTCGTCGATACCATTGCCATCATCGGCTACTTTGATTAAGATCCGACTTCCTTCATGACTGGCTGATAAGATAATCGTTCCTTCTGGTGGCTTACCCTTTTTTATTCTTTCTTCTGGTGACTCAATGCCGTGATCGAGGGCATTTCGTAAAAGATGCATTAGCGGTTCGCCAATTAAGTCAACCATGGACTTATCAAGCTCTGTGTCCTGCCCTTCTACTACGAGGTTAATCTTTTTATGAACTTTTCTAGCTAAATCACGGACCAACCTGGGAAAGCGATTGAATACCGTTCCAATCGGGACCATGCGTGTTTTCATCAATCCGTCTTGTAGCTGACTGGTCAGTCTGGCTAAGTGATGCGTTTCTTCGGACATATCCGTTCCCAAGTTGCTATTACCATGTTGTTCTAGATAACTCTCATGGATGCGAGCAAAACGGGTCTGACTGATCAACAGTTCACCGATTAAATTCATCAAATGATCAAGTCTAGAAGCTTCTACTTTAATTAATTCTGTACCTTTTTCGCTGCTTTTTTCTACGGTTCTTGTAACTGCTTTTTCGGATCGTTCCACAGCCAAGGGCGCCGATATGGGCGATTCCTCAAGATTTTCTGTCTTCGTCTCGCTGTGTTCTTGATCAGACAATGCTTTCATAACAATATCTTTTATATCAGTTACGTTGATAACTCTGTAGATTTCTTCTACGGTCCCTTTCTGCCAGTCAAAGAAGACGTGAAAACTACTAATATTCTGTTCACACATTTCCAGCTCGTCCTGAGAAGGATAGCTTTCTAAAACCTCACCAAATTCACTTAAGTTATTCAGGATTAAAAAAGCTCGAACCGCCTTCATCATACAGTCACTTTGAAAGATTACTTCAATCTCTCTCGCTGTAGGCGAAAAAGCATATTTTTCCCGAATCTTATTCAGTTCTTCTTCCGAATTGCCCTTTTTTACTTCTTTTGTACCTGTCAGCCTTGGATCAACACAAGCTTCTTCCAGTTGTTTCACGAGAGCTTCTGCTTTTTCGGAATCAACTTCTTGCGATTGAAAAAGAATCGCCTGGATAAAATCAAGGGCGCCAAATATAGCATCAATGCCTCTAGCGTCAAGAGCAAGCTGACCATCACGAACTTTTCCCAATAAATCTTCAATGTTATGGGTAATGTTCGCTACAACTTGAAAGCCAACAGAAGCACTGGCTCCTTTTAACGAATGGGCTGCCCGAAACATTTGATGAATTGTCTCTTCATCAGATGTTCCTGATTCAATGGCTAGCAAATCTCTTGACATCAACTCAAGTTGTTCTTTCGCTTCAGAGTAGAATAAATCAAGATATTCATCCATAAAGCTTTTGTCCATAGCCTTTACGCCTCCTTTCAAAAAAGATGGATGCCTTCATTCATTTTTATCTACACATAAGCACTCTTTAACTCTATCGTAGAGTCTTTACTAGGATACTTAAGTATTGTTCTCCATGGAACAATCTTTTTCCTCTTCGCTTTTATATAGATTGTTTATATTTAGAGTGGTACTTTCTTCATAGTTTGTAAGATTGCTTTAATAAAAAAGAGAAACCCATAATAACCATGGGTTTCTCTTTGTTGCTGCCAGTTCCAATGTAATTCTCTTTAGCGCTTGGAGAATTGAGGAGCACGGCGAGCTGCTTTGAGTCCGTATTTTTTTCTTTCTTTCATGCGTGGATCACGCGTTAAGAATCCTGCTCTTTTGAGGGCAGGGCGCAGTCCACTGTCTGCTTTCAACAATGCTCTGGCAATGCCCAAACGAATGGCGCCCGCTTGACCTGTTGTGCCACCGCCATGGACGTTACACAGAACATCAAAGCGACCTTCTGTCTTCGTCAGATCGAGAGGTTGACTCACGATCATTTCTAAAGTCTTCTTACCGAAGTATTCTGTTAAAGAACGATTGTTTACTAGGAACTTGCCATCACCAGGTACGAGTCGAACACGAGCAACCGACTTTTTCCGGCGACCTGTTCCAAGATATTGTACTTGAGCCACTGTCTACGACCTCCCTTCCCTACTCACCGAAGTTCCAAACTTCTGGCTTTTGAGCCTCATGGGGATGCTCTCCGCCTTTATACACTTTTAACTTGCGATACATTTGTGCGCCCAGACGATTCTTTGGCAACATGCCTTTGATAGCCTTTTCCATAGCTCGTTCTGGACGATTCTGCATCAATGTACCATAGCTAACTAGCTTCATGCCGCCTGGATAGCGTGAGTGATGATAGTACATTTTCTGGCTTAACTTTTTCCCTGTTAAGACAGCTTGTTCTGCATTGATAACAATGACATGGTCACCCGTGTCAACGTGGGGTGTAAAGATAGTCTTATGCTTGCCGCGTAACAGTCGAGCGGCTTCGGATGCGACTCGTCCAAGAGGCTTTCCAGCCGCATCAATGACGTACCATTTTCGTTCAACTTCATTGGTCTTCGCCATGAAGGTGCTCATTCTATTCCCTCCTTGGGAGTCTTTGTTGTCCACCCACTGTGCCGGGTGTATCAACATAAAAACAAAATATATAAAGCTCCAGAGAACTTGGGGCTAGTAAGCGCTCTGAAAAAGCTCACCACAATATTTTATGACTATTTAAAAGGAAAGTCAAGCTCATTGTACCAAACTTTTAGTAAACATAATCCTTGTGGTGGTGCTGTTGTGCCAGCTCGACTTCGCTCTTTCCTTTGAATGATTTCTTTTATCTGAGTAGGATCTATCTTCCCTTTGCCTACATCAATCAATGTACCTGCTATGATACGGACCATATTATAGAGAAAGCCGTTACCAACGATATCAAGATGAATAAGGCCTTCTTCTGTCTTCGTAAGTTCACAGTGCCATATGGTGCGTACAAAATCCTTGACGGAAGATCCTGCTGCACAAAAAGCAGAAAAGTCATAGGTGCCCACAAAAGCCTGGGCCCCTTCGCTCATAGCTTCTAGATCTAAGGCAGGAAAGACTTGATAGCTATACTGACGATGAAAAGGCGACGGAATGGCATGATTATAGATGCTATAACGATATTGTTTACCTAGAGCTTGAAAGCGTGAATGAAAATCAGCGGAGACGGTTTCTGCTTTGAGAACAGCAATATCTTTTGGCAGCAGAGCGTTCATAGCTAGATGAAATTTCTCATCCGGTATTTTTGATGTAGTTGCAAAGTCTATAACTTGTCCCCGAGCATGGACACCAGCATCCGTACGTCCTGCACAAGTAATTTTTGTTTCTTCACCTGTTAGTGTTTTAATGGCTTGATGGAGCTCATCTTGGATGGTCGGCAAAGCAGGGTTGTCTTGTGTCTGAAAGCCATGATAATGAGTCCCGTCATAAGCTACGATAAAAGAAACTCGACGTTTGTTCATGTATGATATCTCCATCGGAGGGTCAGGATAAACGAAAGCAAAGGACTTGTAGGGTTTGACAAAAGGAAAGCCAGGAAACGGCACCCATAGAAAGGGCTCTGCTCCTGACCTGACGCTTTCGTATTGTTCTTTTTAACGATTATACCAGTTCTACGATGCACATGGGCGCTGCGTCACCACGACGATATCCAGCTTTCATCAATCGAGTATAACCGCCTTGTCGAGTTGCATACTTCGGAGCAATCTCGGTAAAAAGTTGAGTTACGACAGTCTCTTCTTCCAAATAAGCAAGAGCTTGACGTCTAGCGTGAAGGTCTCCACGTTTTCCAAGAGTAATCATTTTCTCGGCGATACGACGCAACTCTTTTCCTTTTGGCTCTGTCGTAGTGACTTTGCCGTGCTTCAGAAGAGAAGTTACAATATTGCGCAGCATGGCACGACGATGACCTGTATGACGAGAAAACTTACGATATGCCATTTAATTCCCTCCTTTGCGGCAGGGTACCATTATCAATCATCAGATTTGCGTAATGAGAGACCCAGGCTAGTCAATTTTATGTCCACTTCTTCAAGAGACTTACGACCTAAGTTCCGCACTTTGATCATGTCTTCTTCTGTTTTCATCGTCAAGTCTCGCACAGTATTAATACCTGCTCGCTTCAGACAGTTAAAAGAACGGACAGAAAGATCCAATTCTTCGATGGTCATATCAAGAATTTTATCCTGTGGACGTTCTTCTTTTTCGACCATGATGTTCCCGGTACTTTCATCATCAGGGTTTTCTGTGAGACCGACAAAAAGCTTCAGATGTTCGATCATGATTTTTGCAGATAAGCTTGTCGCTTCTTCTGGACTCAGGCTACCATTGGTCCACACTTCTAGTATCAACCGATCGTAGTCTGTAATTTGACCAACTCGTGTATCTTCCACGCGGAAATTAACTTTTCTCACAGGAGCAAAGTTCGCATCCACAGGAATGACACCGATAACATGTTCCGACTTTTTATGTTTGACAGCCGAAACATAGCCTCTACCTTTTTCCACTGTAATCTCCATAAAAAAGCGAGCTCCTTTAGAGAGCGTGGCAATCGGTAGTTCTGGGTTAAGAATTTCAACTTCAGAATTAAGTTGGATATCAGCTGCTGTAACTACGCCTTCTTCTTCTGCTTCAATGCGTAGAACTTGTGGTTCATCGCTATGCATTTTCAAAGAAAGAAGCTTTAGGTTCAAAATGATATCCGTTGTGTCCTCTACGACTCCGGGGATAGTGGAGAACTCATGAAGAACCCCATCGATCTTTACCGAAGTAACGGCAGCCCCAGGCAAGGAGGACAATAGGATTCGCCGTAGCGAATTGCCCAGGGTTACGCCGTAACCGCGCTCCAGGGGCTCCACAACAAATTTTCCGTATGTGGCATCCTCGCTGCTAGCGACACATTCTATCTTCGGCTTTTCGATTTCCAGCATCTACTGCTGAACCCTCCCTTGGCAATAAATCGGATGAACTTCGAGTTTACCGTTTACCGGGAGTACAATTCTACAATGAGGTGCTCTTGTACATTGGTGTCAATGTCTTCCCGGTTGGGCAAAGCAAGGACCCGGCCGGACAAGGTGTTGACATCAAGTTCTAACCAAGCTGGAGCTGATTTTTGCCCAAGCGCAGCTAGAATTTCTTGGAAGATAGGGCTGTCTTTGCTCTTCTCTTTAAGTTGTATAACATCTCCAACACGAAGTTGGATCGATGCGATATTGGCCTTTTTACCGTTTAAGGTAAAGTGGTTGTGTAGTACCAATTGACGAGCTTCGTTGCGAGAACGGGCAAAGCCAAGACGGTAAACGATATTATCAAAGCGACGTTCTAAAAGGCGTAACAAGTTTTCACCAGTAATACCTTTTTGACGTTCTGCTTTATCAAAGTAGTTGCTAAAGGGACGCTCTAGTACGCCGTAAATACGACGAAGCTTTTGCTTTTCGCGGAGCTGCACACCGTACTCAGAAACCTTTTTGCGACCTTGACCATGCTGGCCTGGTGCATAGGTCCGGCGATCGACGGCGCACTTACCGGTATAACAACGCTCACCTTTTAGGTATAGTTTAGTCCCTTCACGTCTACAAAGTCGACATACAGGACCGTTATAACGAGCCATTCAGCGAATGCACCTCCTGTTTTATCAGATTATACGCGACGGCGCTTAGGTGGCCGGCATCCATTGTGAGGGATTGGTGTGACATCTTTAATCATGTTCACTTCTAATCCGGCAGCTTGTAAAGAACGGATAGCCGCTTCACGTCCCGCACCAGGTCCCTTTACTAAGCATTCTACTTCACGCAAACCATGCTCCATTGCTTCTTTGGCAGCTTTTTCTGCAGCCATTTGAGCAGCAAAGGGGGTTGATTTACGAGAGCCTTTAAAGCCTAGAACGCCAGCAGAAGCCCAAGAAAGGGTTGCACCTGTTAGGTCTGTGATGGTAACAATCGTATTGTTAAAGGTTGAGCGGATGTGTGCGATACCGCGATCAACTTGTTTGCGTTCTTTACGTTTAGTGCGTGTTACACGACGTGCCATTGCTCAATATCCCCCCCTTTACTTCTTCTTCTTACCTGCTACTGTCCGAGCTGGACCTTTGCGTGTACGTGCGTTGGTCTTCGTGCGCTGTCCGCGTACAGGAAGGCCACGACGATGGCGTAGGCCGCGATAGCAACCGATTTCCATCATCCGTTTAATATTAAGTGACACTACCCGACGGAGATCGCCTTCTACAGTAAGGCTTTTGTCAATATATTCTCTGATTCGAGCCACTTCGTCATCAGTAAGATCCCTAGTTCTGGTGTCAGCGTTAACCTCTGCACCTTTTAGAATCTCAATGGCGGTCTGGCGTCCAATCCCATAAATATAAGTCAATGCGATCTCAATCCGCTTATCACGGGGTAGGTCGACACCGGCGATACGTGCCATATAGGGAAATGCACCTCCCGCTAATTAACCTTGTTTTTGCTTGTGCTTCGGATTCTCGCAAATGATCATAACTTTACCTTTTCGGCGAATGATCTTGCATTTATCACAAATGGGCTTTACTGAAGCTCTTACCTTCATGTGGAATCCCTCCTTGGGGGGACAATGATTATTCCTATTTAAATCGATAGGTAATCCGTCCACGAGTTAGATCATAGGGAGAAAGCTCTACTGTCACCCGATCCCCCGGGAGGATACGAATAAAATTCATGCGAATTTTGCCTGATACATGGGCTAGAACTTTATGCCCGTTATCAAGCTCAACTGTAAACATAGCATTTGGCAAGGGTTCAATGACTCGACCCTCTACCTCAATCACGTCCGTTTTGGACATTTGGAATTCCAGCCTCCTTAATTTGACGAACCAAGCTCAAGGGTCTCCAACATCCGTTGGACTGCACTGGCGGCCTGGGCGTTTGTAGGAGTTTTGCCCTTATGGAGCATTTCACCAATCTCTTCAGCCACAGAATCGATAAGCAGTAGGTGCTTAAGTTTCTTTTTCTTTGGATTCTCTACTTTACGGTAGAGTCCATCTGCAATTAAAACGTGCTTTTGATCAAGAGCTTTTAGCACCAAAAAGTACCGATTCCCATCTCTGCCAGATATAGAGCGGACCAATTGTCCAAGGACAACCTCAGTCGCTTCCATAGAGCTACCCTCCATTGGAGCGGGTGAGAATTTCCGGCCCCTTCTCAGTGATGGCGATGGTGTGCTCGAAATGGGCTGACGGTTTTAAGTCTTTTGTAACAACCGTCCACTGGTCTTCCTTGGTTTCTACCTCCCAGGTTCCGACATTTACCATAGGTTCGATGGCCAGTGTCATCCCTTCTTGTAGTCGGGGTCCACGACCTGCCGGTCCAAAGTTGGGGATCTGTGGTTCTTCGTGCATCTTCTTGCCAATACCATGACCAACATATTGTCTTACAACAGAAAACTGATTGTCTTCAACATGTTTTTGAATTGCATTCGAAATGTCGAACAAACGATTCCCAACTCGACTTTTTTCGATTCCTATATCCAATGCCTCGCGGGTAACATCGATGAGTTTTTGCAACTCCTCATCGATTTCACCAACTGGTAAGGTAATTGCTGCATCTCCATGGTAATCATTTACAACTGCGCCGACATCAATACTAATAATATCACCATTTTCAAGTCGGCGTATACCAGGAATGCCGTGGACGACTTGCTCATTGATGGAAGCACAAATGGTTGCAGGAAAACCTTGATACCCTTTAAAAGCTGGCTTAGCACCCTGGGATCGAATGTAGTCTTCTGCGATTTCGTCAAGCTCTGCTGTGCTGACGCCCGGTGCCACTGCCTTTTCCATCTCCCGATGAGTTTCGGCCACGATCCGCCCTGCATCTCTCATGTAGTTGAGTTCACGGGCGGTTTTAAGAATGATCATCTAGGATTCTCTCCCTAAGACTTTTACAATGTCTTGGAAAACCTCTTGCATTTCTTGCTCGCCATTAATCTTATGAAAAAGACCTTTTGCTTCGTAGTATTCAATTAGTGGAGCTGTTTGCTTGTTATAGACATCAAGACGATTTTCAGCCGTCTCTTTGGAGTCGTCACTGCGCTGATAGAGTTCACCACCACATTTGTTACAAGCACCTTCTTGAGAAGGAGGATTAAAGATTACATGGTAGGTTGCTCCACAGTTTCGACAAATCCGTCTTCCTGTTAGTCTATCAACGAGTTTATCACGGCTTACTTGAATATCAACGACTGCATCAAGTTGCATATTTAGCTCTTGCAGCGTCTTCTCTAAAGCGTCAGCTTGAGGTGTTGTACGAGGGAAGCCATCAAGCAGAAAGCCTTTCTGGCAATCCTCTTGACTGAGACGGTCACGTACAATGCCGATGGTCACTTCGTCTGGAACAAGTTGCCCAGCATCCATATAGGCTTTCGCTTGTAAACCCATTTCAGTGCCATTCTTGATAGCCGCCCTGAACATATCACCTGTTGAAATGTGAGGTATAGCAAAGTGGGAGACCAGCATCTCCGCCTGTGTTCCTTTGCCCGCTCCTGGGGGTCCCATTAGTAATGCTTTCATGGATATATCCCTCCATCACAGTTGGGCAGTCCATAAAGCGGTATTTGTTGGGACGTCATAAAATCATAGTAGTAGTGGTTCGAGGACATGCCCTTTTTTTATCGTTTTTCTAGACTTATTTCATAAAGCCCTGATAGTGGCGCATGAGTAAGTTGGATTCAATTTGCTTCATAGTGTCGAGAGCCACACCAACGACAATCAGTAGAGCTGTACCTCCAAAATAGATATTACTAATTCCTGTTGCCATAATAACAAAAACAGGCATTAGTGATATCACAGCCAAGAACATACCGCCGACAAGTGTAATTCGCGACATGACTTTGGTAATGTAGTCGGCTGTTGGTTTTCCAGGTCTTAATCCTGGAATGAAACCGCCGTACTTCTTCATGTTGTCTGCTACATCGACTGGATTGAAAGTAATTGCTGTATAGAAGTAGGTGAAAAAGATAATCAAAAAGATATAGAAAAGGCTGTGTAAAAAGGAACCAAAGTTAAAGTAGTTTGCAAACCATGCTCCCAGCACAGAATCTGGGAAAAAAGCTGCTATGGTTGTTGGGAATGCGAGAATGGAGGAGGCGAAGATGACAGGAATTACACCTGCTTGATTCACCTTGAGGGGAATATGAGTGCTTTGTCCGCCATAGACGCGACGTCCTACAACACGCTTTGCATAGTTAACAGGGATTCTTCTTTGGCCTTCATTGATGTATACAATCCCGGCAATTGCGATAACAGCGATGATAATGAAGAATGTAGCACCAAGGATATTCGCTGTACCAACTTGTATATACTCATACAATGTAACCAGACCGGATGGTAAGGCAGAAACGATACCGGCAAAGATAATCAAAGAGATACCATTGCCAATTCCTTTTTCTGTAATCCTCTCACCGATCCACATTAAGAAAGCCGTGCCTGCTGTTAAAGTTACTGCGATTAATAGATAGTTCCAAATTGTAGGGTTAATAACGGCTCCCTTCAAGCCATAGGACAAGCCTATTGCTTGAATAAAGGCCAGCACAATCGTGAAATAGCGGGTGTATTCGGTGATTTTTTTCCGACCTTCTGCTCCTTCTTTGGCTAACTGCTCCAATCTAGGAACAACAACTGTTAGAAGTTGCATAATAATCGAGGCGTTAATGTAAGGGGTAATACTCATGGCAAAAACTGAGAAGTTTCTAAAAGAACCTCCAGAAATTACATCAAAAAAGCCAAAAAGTGCACCCGTTGCTAACAGATCCTCGATTACCTGCCGATTAATGCCGGGAACAGGAATGTGGGCGCCTATACGGAAAACTAGAAACATGAGCAAGGTGAAAAGTATTTTATGACGCAATTCCGTTGCTTTCCAGGCGTTCTGCAGGGTGCCCACAACAGTGGACATGCTTACATCACCTCTACTTGGCCGCCGGCCGCTTTGACTTTTTCCGCAGCTGCTTCACTTACACCGTGAAGTTTGATCGTCAAAGCTTTGTCGATTTCACCATTAGCCAAAAGTTTGACCCCATCGTTGATTTTTTTAATAATTCTTTCCTTGATCAGCAGTTCCGGGGTTACAACGGTACCTGCCTCAAAAGGAGCTAAGTCTATAATGTTAATGACTGTATAAACTTTTTTAAAGGGGGCGTTGCTGAACCCACGTTTGGGAAGCCGTCTTTGAAGCGGTTGTTGACCTCCTTCAAAACCAGGACGTACACCACCGCCGGAGCGTGCTTTTTGCCCTTTATGGCCTCTGCCAGACGTTTTTCCTAGACCAGAACCAATTCCTTGCCTTTGCGGGTAGGCTTTTGTCTTGATCCAGGAGCCGGCTTGAGTTCATGGATTTGCAATGATTACACCTCCTTCTTGTTAGGCTTCCAACTCTTCCACGGCAACAAGGTGTGATACTGTTTTGATCATGCCGCGAATTGCTGGTGTATCGTTATGAACGACTGATTGGTTGAGTTTTTTTAGTCCTAGGGTGGCCACTGTGAGCTTTTGGTTTTTTGGGTAACCAATGGCGCTTTTCACCCAGGTAATCTTTAACTTGATGGCCATAGGTTAACCCTCCTAACCAATAATCTCTTCAAGCTTTTTGCCGCGCAGTCTAGCAACATCTTCTGCACGCTTTAGACTCTTTAAGCCTTCTATGGTAGCGCGTACCATATTGTTCGCATTGTTAGAGCCTAAAGACTTCGTTAAGATATCAGAAATTCCAGCAAGCTCTAGTACTGCACGAACAGGGCCGCCAGCAATAACTCCGGTACCTTTTGCAGCTGGTTTCAGCAATACTTTACCAGCGCCGAACCTACCGAGTGTCTCATGGGGAATAGTTGTTCCGACCATGGGCACTTGAATCAAGTTCTTTTTCGCATCTTCTACGCCTTTGCGAATGGCTTCCGGTACTTCGCCAGCTTTTCCGAGACCAAAGCCTACATGACCGTTTCCGTCACCTACAACCACCAGGGCACTGAAGGAGAAACGGCGTCCACCTTTGACAACTTTGGCGACACGGTTGATATAGACAACCTTTTCTTGTAACTCCAGACCACTCGCGTCTATTCTTGCCACTTTTTTCCCTCCTTTATGCGAGAGCTTAAAATTGAAGCCCCGCTTCCCGGGCAGCTGATGCCAAGGCAGCAACGCGGCCATGATAAATGTATCCGCCTCTATCAAATACGACTTTGTCGATGCCTTTTTCCAGCGCTTTTTTGGCAATCAGTGTACCAACTTGCTTGGCGCCTTCAATATTTCCACCAGAAGCATTCTGGTCTTTAATATCTGCATCTAGACTAGAGGCAGCAACCAAGGTCTCGCCCGTTACATCATTGATGACTTGAGCGTAAATATGATTTAAGCTGCGGAATACAGAGAGGCGAGGCCTCGCTTCCACACCTTTAAGATTTTTACGGACACGCAGATGCTTTCTTTTCCGTACTTTATTGCGGTCCTCTTTTTTGATCATTGCGGGTTCACTCCCTTCAACCTCGGTCAGGCTTACTTCTTGCCTTTCTTACCGCCAGTCTTACCAACTTTGCGACGAATCACTTCGCCTTCATACTTGATACCTTTGCCTTTGTATGGCTCAGGCTCCCGTACTTTGCGTATATTGGCAGCGAGAGCGCCCACTCTTTCTTTATCAATGCCTTTTACAGTGATTTTGGTTGGAGCAGGCACTTCAACTTCTAAGCCTTCTTCTGGCTCAAATTCAACTGGATGGCTAAATCCCACGGTAAGAACAAGTTTCTTTCCTTGCTTCGCAGCCCTGTAACCAACACCTACGAGCTCCAGGTTTTTGCTGAAGCCATTGGTCACGCCTTCTACCATGTTGGCGATCAAGGTGCGGCTCAAGCCGTGGAGGCTTCGATGGAGCTTTTGGTCACTAGGACGGGAAACATGGACCACATTGTCTTCAACGTTGACAACGATGTCGCTGTGTAATTCCCGGCTCAACCGGCCTTTCGGGCCGTTGACCGTGACCACATTCCCGTCAACGGTTACTTCCACCCCGGCTGGGATTGCCACGGGCTTCTTGCCGATCCGTGACATGGTCACACCTCCTGCTTTTCAGTTTTACATATATTCCCTTGTATTACCAGATGTAGCAAAGTACTTCTCCGCCAAGACCAGCTTGACGAGCTGCTTTGTCTGACATAAGTCCTTGGGAAGTGGAGATTACTGCAACTCCCAAACCACTTAATACTTTGGGAATCTCATCTTTTTTAGCATAAACTCGAAGACCAGGCTTTGAAATACGCTTAATGCCTGTAATAACTTTTTCACGGTTTGGTCCGAATTTCAAGTAAATTCGAAGTACACCTTGCTTATTGTCTTCGATATATTCTACATCCTTAATGAAGCCTTCATTTTTGAAAATCTCAGCAATGCCACGTTTAACTTTGGATGCTGGGATTTCTAATTTGTCATGATAGGCCATGTTGGCATTTCGGATGCGAGTCAAAAAATCCGCAATTGGATCGGTCATGACCATCCTGGGTTCTACCCCCTTCCCTGTATCTTACCAACTCGCTTTTGTTACGCCAGGGATTTCCCCTTTGTAAGCCAGTTCGCGGAAGCAGATCCGGCACATCCCAAATTTACGCATATACGCGTGTGGGCGTCCGCAAATTTTGCAACGGTTGTATTCACGGACACGAAACTTGGAAGTCCTTTGTTGTTTTACTTTCATGGACGTCTTGGCCACGTGGTTCCCTCCATTATCGATTATTCGGAGCGGAATGGCATACCCATGAGCTTCAGCAGTTCGCGGGCTTCTTCGTCAGTTTTCGCTGTTGTTACGAAGGTAATATCCATCCCGCGCAGGCGGTCGATCTTATCGTAATCGATCTCCGGAAAAATCAATTGCTCTTTCAGGCCTAAGGTGTAGTTACCTCTGCCATCAAAAGACTTCGGGCTTACTCCCCGGAAGTCACGGACGCGGGGCAGCGCCAGGTTAACAAGCTTGTCACAAAAATCGTACATGCGCTCTCCACGCAATGTTACTTTGCAACCAATTTTCATGCCTTCACGAAGCTTAAAACCAGCAATTGACTTTTTAGCTGTTGTTACAATGGGCTTTTGACCTGTAATGAGGGTCAGATCGCCTACTGCAGCATCAAGTGCTTTGGGGTTTTGAACAGCTTCACCGAGACCCATGTTAACAATAACTTTCTCCAGCTTAGGAATTTCCATAACGCTTTTGTAGTTAAACTTCTGCATCATAGCTGGAGCTACTTCATTTAGAAATTTTTCTTTTAGTCGGGCCAATCTGCTGACCTCCTCTCTCGAGGGTTACTTATCAAATACTTCTCCACATTTGCGACAGATGCGCACTTTTTTGCCATCGTCTTTGAATTTTTTACCGATCCGAACTGGTCTTGCGCATTTATTGCAGTAAATCATTACGTTCGATGCATCGATAGGAGATTCTTTCTCCATAATCCCACCTTGGGGCATTGCCTTCGTGGGCTTCGTGTGACGCTTGACAATGTTCACCTTTTCAACAACCACTCTGTTCTTGTCACGAATCACTTCGATAACTTTGCCTTTTGCGCCAGCATCTTTACCCGTGACAACTTGAACAGTATCACCTTTTTTGACGTGAACTTTCGGGTTGGCCATAGGTGCTTTCACCTCCACCCTACAGTACTTCTGGGGCTAGTGATACGATTTTCATAAAATCGCGATCTCGAAGTTCCCGAGCTACGGGCCCGAAAATACGAGTGCCCCGTGGGTTTTTTTGTTCGTTAATGATGACTGCAGCGTTTTCGCTAAAACGGATGTAGGAACCGTCTTTGCGCTTAATGGACTTGCGGGTACGCACTACAACGGCTTTCACCACATCGCCTTTTTTTACAACGCCGCCAGGAGCCGCTTCTTTTACAGAGGCTACAATAATGTCGCCAACTGATGCGTATCTCCGTAAAGATCCACCCAACACACGGATACACAAAAGCTCTTTGGCTCCCGTGTTGTCACCGACTTTGAGTCGTGTCTCTTGTTGGATCACGGGATATACCTCCTATCCTGGGGGAAATTAGACGATGACAGCTTTCTCAACGATTTTGACAACACGCCAGCGCTTGTCTTTGGAGATGGGTCGAGTTTCCATGATCTCGACAACATCACCCATGTTGCAGCTATTGTTCTCATCGTGAGCCTTGAATTTTTTCGTTCTAAGTACAGTCTTTCTGTATAGAGGGTGTTGCACCCGATCCTGTACAGCAATTACGACCGTTTTATCCATTTTGTTACTGACAACTTTGCCAGTAATTACTTTGCGTTCAGCTCTTTCTGACACGATTTATACCTCCTTGCCGGCCCGGACTTATGCCTTTTGGGCTTCCAGTTCTCGTTGACGGAGGACAGTCTGAGTACGGGCAATGTTCGTACGAACTTCCCGAATCCGCATTGGATTCTCTAACTGTTGGGTAGCTAGTTGAAAGCGAAGGCGGAAGAGTTCGTCTTTGAAGTCGTTGAGTTTTTTACGTAATTCTTCCGTGCTCAGATCACGTAGTTCTTTAGCTTTCATTGGCTTCACCACCCACTTCCTCGCGTTTTACAAACTTGCATTTGATGGGCAGTTTGTGCATGGCCAAACGCATGGCCTCACGGGCTACCTCTTCAGGTACACCAGCTAGTTCAAACATAACGCGGCCAGGTTTTACGACAGCTACCCAGTATTCTAATGAACCTTTACCAGAACCCATTCGAGTCTCTGCTGGCTTTGCTGTGATAGGCTTGTCGGGGAAAATTTTGATCCATACCTTACCGCCCCGCTTAATGTAACGGGTCATGGCGATACGAGCTGATTCAATCTGACGGCTGGTAATCCAAGCTGGTTCCAGTGCTTGCAAGCCATACTCACCAAAAGCAACTGTGTTACCTCTTTTGGACTTGCCTTTCATTCTGCCACGATGGACTCTACGCCATTTCACTCTTTTTGGCAATAGCATGGGTTATTTCCCTCCTTCCGCAGCAACGGGTCCGCGACGCTCTCCTCGCGGGCGACGCTCGCCTCTATCACGGCGTTCAGGGCGCTGTTCGGACTCCTTGGTATCTGTCTGCGGCACAGCCCCAGGCAATACCTCTCCCTTGTAAATCCATACTTTTACGCCAATAACACCATAGGTCGTATGCGCTTCTGCGAATCCATAGTCAATATCTGCACGCAATGTGTGCAAAGGTACTTTGCCTTCGTTATACCATTCTGTACGTGCAATTTCAGCGCCACCGAGACGACCTGATACCATGATTTTGATGCCTTCTGCACCCAATCTCATGGTGCGGCCAACTGATTGCTTCATGGCACGACGGAAGGATATTCTTTTCTCAAGTTGAACAGCTACGTTCTCTGCAACGAGTTGTGCATCTAGCTCCGGCTTCTTGACTTCGCTGATGTTAACATTCACAGCACGTCCTGTCATTTTTTCCAGCTCTTTGCGCAGATTTTCAACTTCTGCACCACCGCGGCCAATGACGATTCCAGGCTTCGCTGTGTGAATGGTCACTTTTACCCGATTTGCAGCTCTTTCGATTTCAACTCTTGAAATGCCAGCTACATAGAGTTTCTTCTTGATGAACTTACGAATTTTAAGGTCTTCATGAAGGAGCTCAACATAGTTCTTGTCTGCAAACCATTTTGCATCCCAGTCCTTGATGACTCCAATTCGGAATCCCTTCGGATGGACCTTCTGACCCACAGGTTATCCCTCCTTTGTCTCGGCAATTGCCGCTACTTTTGCCTTATCTGCTCCTTTTTTAGGAGCCTTTGTTTTTTCTGGTTTCTCTGCAACTACAACTGTAATATGAGATGTCCGTTTGCGAATCACATCAGCCCGACCCATTGCACGAGGCTTAATGCGCTTAATGCTTGGGCCTTGGTCAACATAGCAGGCGTGTACAATTAGATTGCTAACTTCCATTTCATAGTTGTGTTCCGCATTGGCGATAGCAGACTTTAATACTTTTTCCACGTCTACTGCGCTTTTTACAGGCGTAAACTTTAGTATCGCCAATGCATCAGCGACCGCCTTCCCACGAATAAGGTCAATTACTCGTCGAACCTTTCGGGGAGAGGTACGGACGTACTTGGCCACCGCTTGTGCTGTTTTGACTTCCATTGGCCTTTTCCTCCTCTACCGATGGTTACTAACGTAGTCGGCTCGATTTTTCTGAGCCTGCATGACCTTTATAGGTGCGAGTTGGGGCAAATTCCCCTAACTTATGTCCAACCATATCTTCCGTCACATACACAGGAATGTGCTTCCGTCCGTCATGGACTGCAAAAGTATGACCGACGAATTGTGGAAAGATGGTGGAACGGCGAGACCAGGTCTTAATTACTTTTTTCTCGCCTTTTTGGGTCATTTCTTCAACCTTTTTGAAAAGGCTACTTTCAACGTAAGGTCCTTTTTTAAGGGAACGGGCCATGCGCGATCCTCCCTTCTTTCTAGTCGCTACTTACGGTTACGACGCTTGACAATAAGCTTGTCGGAAGCTTTTTTACGACGAGTCTTGCCACCAATGGCCACTTTACCCCATGGAGTAACAGGTGCTTTGCGACCAATTGGGGAGCGACCTTCACCACCACCGTGTGGGTGATCGTTGGGGTTCATGACGACACCGCGTACAGTGGGTCGAATTCCCAACCAGCGTTTCCGGCCGGCTTTACCGATGGTGATATTCTCGTGTTCGAGATGACCAATCTGCCCAATGGTAGCGCGGCATGTAATGTGTACTTTACGCATTTCGCCGGAGGGCAAGCGCAATGTAGCATAGTTGCCTTCTTTCGCCATTAACTGAGCTGATGTTCCTGCAGAACGACAGAGTTGTCCGCCTTTTCCAGGACGCATCTCAATGTTATGCAATACTGTACCTACGGGAATGTTGATGATCGGCAATGCATTCCCTGTCTTAATATCTGCTTCAGCACCGGAAACAATGACGTCTCCAACTTTGAGGCCATTGGGTGCTAAGATGTAACGCTTTTCTCCATCTAAATAATGAAGCAGTGCGATACGGGCGCTGCGGTTGGGATCGTATTCAATTGCGGCGACTTTAGCGGGAACACTATCTTTGTTGCGCTTGAAATCGATAATACGATACATGCGCTTATGTCCGCCGCCTCTGTGCCGAACCGTCAGCTTACCCTGGTTGTTACGACCTGCTTTTCTCGTCAGCGGTGCAACAAGTGACTTTTCAGGCTCACTTTTTGTGATTTCTGAAAAGCTCGCTACGGTCATTTGACGTCGACCGGGCGAGGTAGGCTTAAACTTTTTTACAGCCATTGCGTTTCACTCCTTCTGGTCCGACCAGGGATTATACGCCTTCGAATATTTCGATTTTATCGCCATCTCTTAATTTCACGATGGCTTTTTTCTTATCCGATGTACGTCCTACGTATTTGCCCATGCGCTTCTTTTTGCCTTTAACGTTCAGAGTCCAAACATCAAGGACTTTTACTTTGAAAAGCTGCTCAACTGCATGCTTGATTTCAATTTTGTTGGCCGCAGGGTTCACGACGAAGGTGAACTTGTTCTCAGCTGTCAGATCCATCGATTTTTCTGTGATGACGGGTTTGATCAGCACGTCGTATGGATTGCGCATTAGGCGAACACCTCCTCAACCTTGGCCACTGCATCTTTGGTGATGACCAGTTTGTCATGCTTCAGGATGTCATAAACATTAATACTTACAGCATCAACTGGCTTCACACCAGGAATGTTGCGAGCTGACTTGAAAATATTTTCATCATTTACAGCTGTAACGATTAAAGCTTTACGGTCAGCTTGTAGTTTATCTAAAACACCAGCCATTGCTTTTGTCTTAGGAGCTTCCATCGCCAGTGTGTCGACTACAACGATGTTGCCTTCTAGTACTTTGCTTGATAAGGCTGATTTGAGAGCAAGACGGCGAACTTTTTTAGGGAGTGTAATTTTGTAGTCGCGAGGTTGCGGTCCAAAGGTGATGGCACCACCGCGCCACAATGGAGAGCGAATGGTACCAGCTCTTGCACGGCCTGTACCTTTTTGTCTCCAAGGCTTTTTCCCACCCCCGGAGACTTCGCCACGTTTTTTAACTTTATGAGTGCCTCGACGCCAGGAGGCCAATTGAGCTACTACAGCTTGATGAAGTACAGATTCATTGGGCTCGATGCCAAAGATTTCTTCTTTGAGCTCAATCTCACCAACTTGACTGCCTTCCATGTTGTATACCGCTACTTTCGGCATTGTGTATCCTCCTTTCTCCGGGGGTTATTAATTCGCTTTTACTGCATTTTTGATAATCAGTAAAGTCTTTTTAGGTCCTGGTACAGCACCTTTGATTAAGAGAAGATTGCGCTCACTATCGACAGAAACAACAGTGAGGTTCTGTACCGTAACACGTTCGCCGCCCATGCGACCTGGCATTTTGCGACCTTTAAATATTCTAGCTGGTCCTTTTGCACCGGCAGAACCAGGACGACGATGATATTTTGAACCGTGCTTCATCGGTCCGCGATGGAAGTTGTGTCTTTTGATTCCACCAGCAAAACCTTTACCTTTAGAGGTTCCAACAACGTCAATCACATCACCTGGTGCAAAGATATCAGCTTTCAGCTCTTGTCCTACTTGATAGTCGCCAGGGTTTTCTACTTTGAATTCGCGCAAATGGCGAAGAAGTTTTACGCCGGCTTTTTTCAAGTGTCCTTTTTTCGGTTTGTTCACGAGTTTTTCACGAACATCACCGTAGCCTACTTGTATGGCTTCATATCCATCGTTTTCGACTGTTTTCTTTTGAACTACGATACAAGGCCCTGCTTCTACTACTGTAACAGGAACGAGCTCGCCGTTATCGCCAAAAACCTGAGTCATACCAATCTTTTTGCCTAGAAGTCCTTTGCGTAGCACCTACTACACCTCCCATCTCTAGAAAAACTTTTACAGTTTGATCTCAATATCGACACCCGCTGGCAAGTCTAAACGCATGAGAGCGTCTACCGTCTTCGGGTTGGGCTCTAAAATGTCGATGAGACGCTTATGGGTGCGCATTTCGAACTGTTCGCGGGAATCTTTGTTGACATGAGGAGAACGTAGGATGGTAAAGATGCTCTTCTCAGTCGGCAGTGGAATGGGACCCGATACAGAGGCACCCGTCCGCTTGGCAGTATCCACGATTTTTTCGGAAGACTGATCAAGAATGCGATGATCAAAAGCCTTTAGCCGAATACGAATTTTTTGTTTACCCATTGTAGGTAGTTCCCTCCTTTTAATCGCCCGATTGATTACGGACCTTCTCCACGAAAATTACCCCAACAACGCCCTCGGGTGTGTCCTGAAAAGACTGTAAAAAATGTGCCCTCCAGAGAGTCTTGTCAGGCAACCTTTCGCTTCATCGCAAATCCAACCCACGATATGTAAGTCTATCACTTTCGGCCTTTAATTGCAAGAGCAAAATCAATATTTGTGTATTTTTTTCTGTTTTTCTTTTAATAAGACCGGGCTACCCTTTGGTAACCCGGTCTTATTGCGTTATCGATTACACGATAACTTTCGTTACAACACCAGCACCGACTGTACGGCCGCCTTCGCGAATCGCAAAGCGCAGTCCTTCTTCGATAGCAATGGTTTTGTGTAGTTCAATGATCATTTTAATGTTATCGCCAGGCATGCACATTTCAACACCGTCTGGGAGTTGAATGAAACCTGTTACGTCTGTTGTACGGAAGTAGAACTGAGGACGATATCCGTTAAAGAACGGAGTATGACGTCCACCTTCTTCTTTAGAGAGAACGTAAACTTCTGACTCAAACTTAGTGTGAGGCTTGATGGTGCCAGGCTTAGCCAAAACTTGACCGCGCTCAATGTCCTTACGCTCAACACCACGTAGCAGAGCACCGATGTTGTCACCAGCTTGCGCTTGGTCAAGAAGCTTACGGAACATCTCTACACCTGTGCAAACAGTTTTGCGAGTCTCTTCAGCGAGACCAACAATTTCAATTTCGTCGCCTACTTTAACAATACCACGCTCTACACGACCCGTAGCAACTGTACCACGACCGGTAATGGTGAAAACGTCTTCTACAGGCATCAAGAAAGGCTTGTCAATGTCACGCTCTGGAGTCGGGATGTACGAATCTACTTGATCCATAAGAGCCCAGATCTTTCCGCACCATTCGCAGCTGCGCTCAGCACAACCACACTCAAGTGCTTTTAGGCCAGAACCTGCTACTACAGGAATGTCATCACCAGGGAACTCATAGGAAGAAAGAAGTTCGCGAACTTCCATTTCTACTAGCTCCATCAGTTCTTCGTCATCCACCATATCAGCCTTGTTGAGCCATACTACGATGTAAGGAACGCCAACCTGACGTGCTAAGAGGATGTGTTCACGCGTCTGAGGCATTGGACCATCAGCAGCGGAACATACAAGAATCGCGCCGTCCATCTGGGCAGCACCGGTGATCATGTTTTTGATGTAGTCAGCGTGACCTGGGCAGTCAACGTGAGCATAGTGACGAGTCTCTGTCTCATACTCAACGTGCGCTGTGTTAATGGTAATACCACGCTCACGCTCTTCTGGTGCTGCATCGATTTCGTCGTATTTCTTAAATTCCGCACCGCCAGATTTGGAGAGTGTTAAGGTGATAGCAGCGGTAGTTGTAGTTTTACCGTGGTCAACGTGACCAATTGTACCAATGTTTACGTGAGGCTTTTTGCGCTCAAATTTGGCTTTTGCCATTGTATTCTCATCCTACCTTTCCAGGAAATGTTAGGTGGCTTGGCCACCATCTATAGGGCGAAGACCGTTCGTGACGGTTTAGCCTTGCCGCTTAGCCATAATTCCTTCTGCAATGTTTTTGGGTACTTCTTCGTAATGATCAAATTGCATTACATATTGGCCTCGACCTTGCGTGCGAGAACGCAAGTCTGTGGCATACCCAAACATTTCAGAAAGAGGCACGAAACCACGGACCACCTGTGAGTTGCCACGGGCTTCCATACCTTCAATGCGTCCCCGACGTGAGTTCATGTCACCAATGACATCACCCATGTATTCTTCAGGAACAACAACTTCAACCTTCATTACAGGCTCAAGTAACACAGGGTTACATTTTTTTGCGGCTTCTTTAAACGCCATAGAACCTGCAATTTTAAAGGCCATTTCAGAGGAGTCAACATCGTGATAAGAACCATCAACGAGGGTGACTTTAATATCTAATGTTGGGTATCCAGCTAAGATACCATTTTGCATGGCTTCGCGAATACCATTATCTACAGCAGGGATGTATTCTCTTGGAATAACACCACCGACAATTTTGTTAACAAATTCGTAGCCAGCGCCACCGGATTCTAGTGGTTCCATCTCAATGACACAATGACCGTATTGACCACGACCACCGGACTGACGAACAAACTTACCTTCCACCTTGGCTTTGCCACGAATTGTTTCTTTATAGGCAACTTGAGGACGACCTACATTGGCATCGACTTTAAACTCTCGTTGCATCCGGTCTACGATGATCTCCAAGTGGAGCTCACCCATACCAGAAATAATGGTCTGCCCTGTCTCTTGATCTGTATGCATGCGGAAAGTCGGATCTTCTTCTGAGAGACGCTGTAAAGCCACGCTCATTTTATCCTGGTCCGCTTTTGTTTTTGGTTCAATCGCTACAGAGATAACAGGCTCAGGGAATTGCATAGACTCTAAGATAATGGGGCTTTTTTCATCACAAAGAGTATCGCCTGTTGTTGTATCTTTCAGACCTACAGCCGCCGCAATATCACCTGTGTAAACCTGGGCAATCTCTTCGCGGTGGTTGGCGTGCATCTGCAAAATACGTCCAATGCGCTCTTTTTTGCCTTTTGTAGAGTTGAATACATAAGAGCCCGAGCCTAGAACACCGGAGTACACTCTGAAGAAGGCCAATTTACCTACATATGGGTCAGCCATAATCTTAAAGGCCAGTGCTGAGAAGGGCTGCTTATCATCGCTTTCACGCAGATCCTCGTCACCTGTATCAGGATTAACACCTTTGATAGCAGGCACGTCTGTAGGTGCTGGCATGTATTCAACAACAGAGTCCAACAAAGACTGTACGCCTTTATTCTTAAATGAAGAGCCACAGATAACTGGAATCATCTTAACTCCGATGGTTCCACGGCGTATGCCATCACGAATTTCTGCTTCTGTAAGTTCTTCGCCTTCGAGGTACTTCATCATCAGATCTTCGTCTGTTTCTGCAACAGCTTCTAAAAGCTTTTCCCTATACTCATTGGCCAGTTCAAGAAGATCTTCTGGAATTTCTGTTACGTCACTGGTCTTGCCAAGATCATCTACATAGACCATGGCCTTCATGGTGACTAAGTCAATAATTCCTTTGAATTGATCTTCTGAACCAATGGGAATCTGCAAGGGAACTGGATTGGCACCTAATCTGTCCTTAATCATGGAAACGCCACGGAAGAAGTCTGCCCCGACTCGATCCATTTTGTTAATATATGCAATTCTTGGTACACCATATTTATCGGCTTGCCGCCACACTGTCTCAGATTGAGGCTCTACGCCACCGACTGAGCAAAAGACAGCAACAGCCCCGTCTAACACCCGCAGGGAACGTTCTACTTCCACTGTGAAGTCCACGTGCCCGGGTGTGTCAATGATGTTAATACGATGCCCACGCCATTGACATGTTGTTGCAGCCGAAGTAATGGTGATTCCGCGCTCTTGCTCCTGAACCATCCAGTCCATTGTGGCCGCACCATCGTGAACTTCACCTAACTTATGAACACGACCGGTGTAGAAGAGGATACGTTCTGTTGTTGTCGTTTTTCCAGCATCAATATGAGCCATGATACCGATATTACGAGTCTTCTCTAATGGAAACTGTCTCGACACGCTCGTTCCCCCTTTCTAAGCTATTGTGGGGCATAGGTTTTTTTCAAGACTACCAACGATAATGAGCAAAAGCTTTGTTAGCTTCGGCCATTTTGTGAGTGTCTTCTTTTTTCTTAACAGAAGCACCTACATTGTTCGATGCATCGATGATTTCACCAGCAAGCTTATCTTCCATGCTTTTACCAGAGCGTTCGCGTGCATAGCGAATGAGCCAACGGATACCGAGAGTTTGTCGACGATCAGGGCGAACTTCAATCGGCACTTGATAGTTAGCACCACCAACACGACGAGCTTTTACTTCAAGTAAAGGCATGACATTCTTCATGGCTGCTTCTAAGACTTCCATGGGGTTTTTGCTGGTCTTTTCTTGTACCTGTTCAAAAGCCCCGTAGACGATTTGATCGGCAATGCTCTTTTTCCCGTCCAACATGATCTGGTTGGTCAATTTGGTTACCAACTTGGATTTATATATTGGATCAGGGAGAACATCCCGCTTTGGGATTGAACCACGACGTGGCATTCTTTTCCCCCCTTACAATGTACTAATTACCTTTTCGCTGCAGCTGCGCCTTTTTTAGGACGCTTGGTACCATATTTTGAACGACCTTGGTTACGGTTCTGAGTACCTGCTGTATCTAAGGCGCCTCTCACGATGTGATAACGCACACCAGGAAGGTCTTTTACACGACCACCCCGCACTAGAACGACAGAGTGTTCTTGGAGGTTGTGCCCGATACCGGGGATATAAGCAGTAACTTCAACCCCGTTAGTTAGACGAACCCTAGCCACCTTACGCAGAGCAGAGTTAGGTTTTTTCGGTGTCGTTGTATAGACCCGCGTGCAAACGCCTCTTTTCTGAGGACACTCTTTTAACGCCGGAGCCATAGATTTTTCTACGAGTTTCTTTCTACCCTTGCGAACCAATTGACTAATTGTTGGCATGAACATCCACCTCCTTCCCGGTATTCTTCAGCTTCCTTACAACTCATCCATGCGTATCCTTATCCGAGGAACGTACTAGTCTTCCAGTATGGCCGCCGAAGCTGAACCTACCTTGATTCCACAGGCCAAACCAAGGGCCTCCATGGTATCGATTTGAATGACAGGTACCGCTTTTTCCTCACATTTTTTCATTAAAGGGTTTATGACGTGAGGGTCAGCATCCTGAGCCACATAGACAACTTCTACTTGACCCTTTTCAACAGCCTTCAGGGTTTGCTTGGTTCCCACCGTCCTCTGGCGAGCTGTTTTCAAGCGTTCTAAAGGCATCGGTATCCTCCTTTAACGAATCACACACTTTACAATCGTATCACTTATTAACTACAATGTCAACAATATGTCTTATTTCCTCTGCGAAGTTCTGATGACTTCGCAGAGGAAATTTTTTGGGGTGCTTTTTTATTCGATTACGGCCAATTCGTCATTCTCGGCTTGAACTTCTCCGTCAACAACAACACGAATGTTGCGATATCTTGACATACCTGTTCCAGCAGGAATCAGCTTACCAATAATCACGTTTTCTTTCAAACCAAGTAATGGATCAACTTTTCCTTTGATGGCGGCTTCCGTTAATACTCTCGTTGTTTCTTGGAACGATGCAGCAGAGAGGAAAGAGTCGGTCGCTAGAGAGGCTTTGGTTATGCCTAAGAGTACAGGTCTTGCTGTAGCTGGTTCTCCATCTGATTCAATCGCACGTAGGTTTTCTAATTCGAAATCAGCAATATCAATAAGTCCACCTGGAAGAAGACTTGTATCACCTGACTCTTCTACTTTGACTTTGCGCATCATCTGACGGACCATGACCTCAATGTGCTTATCATTGATGTCAACACCTTGTAGTCGATAGACTCGCTGCACTTCTCGGAGCAAATAGGTTTGTACGCCCTGGATCCCTTTGACACGTAGTAAATCGTGGGGATTAACAGAACCCTCAGTCAGCTCTGTACCAGCCAATACTTTTTTTCCTTCTTCTACTTTAATTCTAGAGTTAAATGGAACGCTATATTGGTGATTTTCACCGTCTTCAGATATGATTTCGATGTCTTTACGACCTTTGTTTTCTACGATCTTAACAATACCATCTTCTTCTGCAATGATAGCTTGACCTTTGGGTTTTCTCGCTTCAAAAAGTTCTTCAATCCGCGGTAAACCTTGGGTGATGTCATCACCGGCTACACCACCTGTGTGGAAGGTACGCATTGTTAACTGTGTTCCTGGTTCACCAATGGATTGTGCAGCAATAATACCGACGGCTTCGCCGATTTCTACTGCTTTTCCTGTTGCTAAGTTACGTCCATAGCATTTCCTACAGACGCCATAGCGGGTTTTGCAAGTAAGGACAGAACGTATATATACAGGGCGACTCGGTAAAACCTGACGCTTAATCAGTTCTTCAATGCGAGTGGACGCCTCGTTGCCAATCTCTTCATCGACGACCGTTAGTTTTTCTCCTGTTTCAGGATCTACGATTTCTTCAAGTGCATAACGACCCGCGAGTCGATCGGACAATGGCTCAATAACCTGTCTGCCATCAACAATGGCGTCTACTGGAATGCCTTCTTCAGTTCCACAGTCAATTTCTCGAACAATGACATCTTGTGATACGTCAACGAGACGACGGGTTAAGTATCCCGAGTCGGCTGTACGCAAAGCTGTATCGGCCAGACCTTTCCGCGCACCATGGGTAGAGATAAAGTATTCTAATACGGTGAGACCTTCACGGAAATTCGCTTTAATAGGAAGGTCAATAATGCGACCTGAAGGATCGGCCATAAGTCCCCGCATACCTGCTAACTGACGAATCTGTTGTATATTACCACGGGCACCTGATGTTGCCATCATGTAAACAGGATTAAATTTATCCAGTGTTTCTAAAAGTGCTTTTGTAACATCATCCGTCGTTTTATTCCAGATATCGATAATTTTTTGGTATCGTTCTTCGCCCGTTATAAGGCCTCGACGATACTGCATTTCTACTTTTTCAACCCTACCATCTGCTTCTTTAAGCAGGTTGGATTTTTCTTCTGGCACGTCTACGTCGGTAATACCTACGGTAATACCTGCTCTGGTGGAATAGGTAAATCCAAGCTTCTTAATGCCATCTAGCATGGATGCCGTGTTGCCAATGCCCATTCTTTCATAACATCTGCCAACAATCTGACCTAGCTGCTTTTTACCTACTACTTCATTGACATAACCAACAGCAGGAGGTATTACAGAGTTAAAGATCAATCTGCCAACTGTCGTGATTAAAAAGCCTTTTTCATCTCGTTGATTGTCAGTCGCCTTGCTATAACGTAATGCTTCTTCAATTCTTTCACTCGTTCTTACACGAATTGAAGCTTGCAAATGAATTGCTTTCGCTTCAAAAGCAGCAATGGCTTCTTCAGGGTATGCAAATAAGCTACCTTCGCCAAAGACATTGTCACGTTGCACAGTTAAGTAATAAGCACCGATGACCATATCTTGTGTAGGAGTTGCTACAGGACGACCATCTTTGGGGTTGAGAATGTTATGGGCTGATAACATGAGGTTCCGGGCCTCTGCTTGGGCTTCTGCTGAAAGAGGTACGTGAACAGCCAATTGGTCTCCGTCAAAGTCAGCGTTGTAGGCTGTACAGACCAGAGGGTGTATTTGTAAAGCTCTTCCTTCAACGAGGACCGGCTCAAAAGCTTGAATTCCCAGGCGGTGCAAAGTAGGCGCACGGTTCAATAAGACAGGATGCTCAGCAATAACTTCTTCTAGTACATCCCATACTTCGTTCTTCACTCTTTCGACCATACGCTTTGCACTTTTGATGTTATGAGCATGACCTTCTTCTACCAGCTTTTTCATAACAAAAGGTTTGAAAAGCTCTAGGGCCATTTCTTTCGGCAATCCACACTGGTGCATCGACAACTCTGGACCTACAACAATAACAGATCGACCGGAGTAGTCAACACGCTTTCCAAGTAAGTTCTGACGGAATCGACCTTGCTTGCCTTTTAACATATCAGACAAGGATTTGAGTGGGCGATTGCCCGGACCTGTAACAGGTCGTCCCCGCCTTCCATTGTCGATGAGTGCGTCTACGGCTTCTTGCAACATTCTTTTCTCGTTACGAACAATAATATCTGGCGCTCCTAAATCGAGCAGCCTTTTCAATCGATTGTTACGGTTGATGACACGACGATATAGATCGTTCAGATCAGATGTAGCAAAGCGACCACCGTCTAGCTGAACCATCGGCCTAAGTTCAGGCGGAATTACGGGAATAGCATCCATAATCATCCACTCTGGACGATTGCCGGAGTGTTTAAATGCTTCTACCACTTCGAGCCTTCTGATAGCACGAACTTTTCTCTGTCCCGTTACTTCTTTTAGCTCTTGTCGTAGTTCTTGGCAGAGCTGCTCTAAGTCCATCTCCGCTAACAATTCCTTAATCGCTTCAGCGCCCATGCCAGCGCGGAAACGATTGGCGTGCTTCTCCCGATGTTCGCGATACTCCGTTTCTGTTAGGAGCTGCTTTTTCATCAAGGTTGTATCGCCTGCATCAATAACGATGTACGAGACAAAGTAGAGAACTTTCTCTAAGGAACGAGGCGACATATCAAGAATTAGACCCATTCGGCTTGGTATGCCTTTGAAGTACCAAATATGGGAAACGGGTGCAGCCAGTTCGATATGGCCCAACCTCTCGCGTCGAACTTTGGAACGAGTTACTTCTACGCCACATCGGTCACAGACTATGCTTTATAGCGGACTCTCTTATACTTACCACAATGGCATTCCCAGTCACGAGTCGGTCCAAAAATCCGCTCACAAAATAAGCCGTCTCTTTCTGGTTTTAAAGTTCGATAGTTGATGGTTTCAGGTTTTTTGACTTCTCCACTAGACCAGTGTCTGATTAAGTCTGCTGAAGCCAACCCAATCCGCATGCGATCAAAATTATTGACGTCGAGCAACGGTTTCTCTCCCTTCCGGGTCGTCACTAGGGGCATCGTTCATTCTGATGCCCCCTTTTGCTTTGCGATTGTAAAAAGCCAAGACGTGACCTTTAATCATCCAGTTCATCTTCTACTTCTTCAAGCGTGGCTATTACACCCTCATCTTCCTCGTTCTCGTCTCCATCCTCTTCTCCCTCGCCACCTTGTTCTTCTGACGCTTCTGCTTTACTCGGCCCTCTACGCTTCTCTTCACCTTGAATGTCAATTCCTAGCTCTTTGGCCGTTTCTGCTACATCTTCATCAACTTCTTTGATCTCGATCTCTTGTTCGTCTTCTGAAAGAATTTTGACATCGAGTCCAAGGCTTTGTAGTTCTTTTATCAATACTTTGAAGGACTCAGGCACACCAGGCTCAGGGATATTCTCACCTTTTACGATTGCTTCATAAGTTTTAACACGTCCGACGACATCGTCTGATTTAACCGTTAAGATTTCTTGAAGTGTATATGCAGCACCATAGGCCTCGAGAGCCCAGACTTCCATCTCTCCAAAACGTTGACCACCAAACTGGGCTTTACCTCCGAGTGGTTGTTGTGTAACGAGAGAGTATGGACCAGTAGAGCGTGCGTGAATTTTGTCATCTACAAGATGCGCTAGCTTCAAGACATACATATAGCCTACCGTAATCGGGTTATCAAAAGGTTCCCCTGATCTTCCATCATAGAGGACTGTCTTCCCAAGAGGTACACCTGCAATAATGTGGGGATTTTCTTCGTTCGTTTCTTCCCCTGTATAGTGGATCGTTTTGCGTAAGGACTCGGTACGCTTATCAGACATGGCCATCTTTCCGAATTCAGGGATTCCAGCTTTTTTAAGGAATTCAAAGATGTCATCTTCTGTAGCACCATCGAAAACAGGGGTCGCTACATGAATGCCTCTTTTCCCTGTTACTTCTTCTTGTTCTGTTAAGAAGCCTGGATCCATATATTTGGAAGCTAAGCCCAAGTGGCACTCTAGCACCTGTCCAATGTTCATCCGTGAAGGTACACCTAGCGGGTTTAATACAATTTCAACAGGTGTGCCATCGGGTAAGAACGGCATATCTTCTTCGGCCATGATGCGCGAGATAACACCTTTGTTCCCGTGTCGACCGGCCATTTTATCGCCTTCTGAAATCTTTCGTTTCTGAGCGATGTAGACTCGAACGAGTTGGTTGACACCCGGTGGCAACTCATCGCCATTTTCTCTAGAAAAGACTTTAACATCGACGATTTTACCAGCTTCCCCGTGAGGAACACGTAAGGATGTATCTCTTACTTCACGAGCCTTTTCTCCAAATATAGCTCGTAATAGTCGCTCTTCTGCTGTTAGCTCTGTTTCACCCTTGGGTGTAACTTTTCCGACAAGTATATCTCCTGGTCTCACTTCTGCACCGACTCGAATGATCCCGCGATCATCTAGATCTTTGAGAACTTCGTCGCCTACGTTAGGAATGTCACGGGTGATTTCTTCGGGGCCTAGCTTTGTATCCCGAGAATCACATTCATATTCTTCTATGTGAATGGACGTAAAGTAATCTTCTTTAACGAGTTTCTCATTAACCAAGATAGCATCTTCATAGTTGTAACCTTCCCAGGTCATGAAGGCGACTAAGATATTGCGCCCTAAAGCAAGTTCACCTTGATCTGTGGAAGGACCATCAGCAATGATTTCTCCTGCCTTAACACGCTGCCCTTGTCGACAGATCGGCTTTTGATTGATGCAGGTGCCCTGGTTCGATCGTAAAAACTTAAGCAGTTTATGATGTTCTGTCGTACCATCGTCACAGCGGAGTGTAATCTCATCAGCTGTAACTCTTTCAACAACGCCGCTTTGCTTGGCAATAATTACGACACCAGAATCTCGTGCCGCTTTGTATTCCATTCCTGTACCTACAAAAGGCGCATCGGTTCTTAAAAGAGGCACAGCTTGTCGCTGCATGTTGGCGCCCATAAGTGCTCGGTTCGCATCATCGTGTTCTAAGAAAGGAATCAAGGCTGTTGCAATAGAGACAACTTGCTTTGGAGAAACATCCATATAATCAACATGTTCCACTGGCACCACAAGAATTTCGTGACCATGGCGAGCGTTCACCTTGGCTTGTGTAAAGCGACCTTCTTCATCTAAGGGGGCGTTGGCTTGCGCGACAATGTATCTATCTTCTTCATCGGCGGTGAGATAGTCAATTTGTCCTGTAACAACGCCTTTTTCCTTATCAACTTTTCGATAGGGAGTTTCAATGAAACCAAACTCGTTAATGCGAGCAAATGTTGAAAGCGAACCAATCAATCCAATGTTAGGACCTTCTGGTGTTTCAATAGGACACATGCGCCCATAGTGAGAATGGTGAACATCTCGAACTTCAAAGCCTGCCCTTTCTCGAGAGAGACCACCTGGTCCTAATGCAGAAAGGCGACGTTTGTGCGTTAATTCTGCCAGTGGGTTCGTCTGGTCCATAAACTGCGAAAGCTGTGACGAACCAAAGAATTCTTTTATGGCTGCTACAACAGGTCTTATATTGATTAAGACTTGAGGTGTAATTACTTCTACATCTTGAATCGTCATCCGCTCACGAACGACTCTCTCCATACGGGAAAGTCCAATTCTAAATTGATTCTGCAAGAGTTCTCCCACAGAACGGAGGCGTCGGTTGCCAAGATGATCGATATCATCAGGATGGCCTTCGCCTTGCATCAATTTGAGCAGTTGCATTACCGTAGCAATAATGTCTTCTTTGGTGAGATGTCGAATATCTCTATCAACGGAAAGGCCCAATCTTTTATTAACTTTGTAACGGCCCACTTTCGCTAGATCATAACGCTTCGCATCAAAGAAAAGCGTCTCCATTAACGTGCGAGCGCTGTCTACAGTCGGTGGTTCACCTGGCCTTAAGCGTTTGTAAATCTCAACAAGGGCTTCTTCTGTGCTTTCTGTGTTGTCTCGCTCCATCGTAATGCCGATTCTTTCATCGCCATCAAATAGCTCAAGAACTTGTGCATTGTTAGAGTACCCCAATGCACGAACAAGCACCGTGGCAGGAAGCTTTCTTGTTCTATCAATACGAACAAATATGTTGTCATTCGCATCTGTCTCAAACTCTAACCAAGCACCACGATTCGGAATAATGGTAACACCAAAAACTTTTTTACCACTGGGCGGGTCAATTTGTTCACTATAATAAACACCAGGTGATCGAACTAACTGACTGACAATAACTCTCTCGGCTCCATTAATAATAAAGGTGCCTTTTTCCGTCATCAGCGGGAAGTCGCCCATGAAGACTTCCTGCTCTTTCACTTCACCTGTTTCCTTGTTAATTAGACGTACTTTAACTCGTAAAGGTGCGGCATAAGTAACGTCCCGCTCTTTACAGTCTTCAACGTTATATTTCGGTTCCCCCAAGGTATAATCAATAAACTCCAAAATTAAGTTTCCTGTAAAGTCTTGAATGGGTGAGATATCATGAAACATCTCTCGCAAACCCTCTTCAAGAAACCACCGATAGGAGTTCTGCTGGATCTCTATCAGGTTGGGCATGTCCATAACTTCCTGGATGCGGGCAAAACTCCAGCGTTGCCGTGACCCACATTGCACAGGATATACCATCCGTCTTCACCTCTTACTATGTGATGAACAAAAACAAAAGAAACACCAATGAGAGGGTCGTGCCTAGCCATCCTACCCCCTTGCTGCATTGGGTTTCTTTATCTATAACGTAACGGCAAAAGGCTCCCTCCCCGGCGAGTCCTAAAGTATATACCCTTTGGTTCCCCTTCGTGTGATGGTATATTTCCCCATATTCACTCATTTTATACCAGGACCTTTGCTCGTATGAAGTTCTCATTGATACAATAAAAATGAGAACAATCGCAATATGTAATGCTAGCATAGTTGCCCTTCTTTGTCAATAGGTCACAGAGCTTCCATAGAAAAAATAAGAAAAAACAGGGCGTTTTTTCACTGCCCTGTCTTTTCTTATCTTTGATATGCCTGCTTATCCGAACTTACTTAACTTCTACAGTAGCACCTGCATCAGTAAGTTTTGTTTTGATAGCTTCAGCTTCGTCTTTGCTGACTTTCTCTTTAACGGCTTTAGGAGCGTTGTCAACAAGCTCTTTCGCTTCTTTCAGGCCTAGACCTGTGATCTCACGAACAACTTTGATAACGTTTACTTTTTTGTCGCCAGCCGCAGTTAAAACTACGTCAAACTCAGTTTTTTCTTCTGCAGCAGGAGCAGCAGCGCCAGCAGGCATAGCAGCCATAGCAACAGGTGCAGCTGCGCTTACGCCAAACTCTTCTTCAAAAGCTTTAACCAATTCCGCTAACTCAAGAACGGTCAGACCTTTGACCGATTCAATAATTTCAGCAATCTTACTCATGTAAGTAATCCCCCATCAATTTTATTAATTTCTTGTAAGTATTTTCGATTAAGCACTTTCTTTCTGTTTACGCAGATCTTCCAGCGCGTAACCAAGCTTGCGAATGGGTCCTTGAAGTACATTGGCCATGCCAACGAGCGGACCTTGCATACCAGCGAGAACTTGCGCCAAAAGAACTTCTTTTGGTGGCAAGTCAGCAAGAGCTTTCACACCATCAGCATCAATCACTTTGCCGTCTACGACGCCCACTTTGATTGAAAGTGCGATGTTCTTTTTCTCTTTAATAAAGTCAGAGAGAATTTTTGCAGGCGCAACTGGGTCTCCAAAGCTAAAAGCAATGGCTGTAGGACCTTCTAGATAAGGATCGAGTCCTTCAATGCCTACTTCATTGGCTGCAATTCTGGTCAAAGTGTTTTTGCATACTTTGAACTCTACGCCAGCTTCTCTGAACTTACTGCGAAGTTCTGTCGCGTCTTTAACGGTCAGGCCTCTGAAGTCAGCAAACACACAAGATTTCGATTGCTCGAACTTCTCTTTAATCTCAGAAACAACCTGAGCTTTTTGATTAAGGTTTTGCATACGGGTTCTTTCACCCCCCTTTTTTCGAAAAACAAAGAGCCTCTACCGTATTAAACAGCAGAGGCTCACTCAGCACAAAGCAGACGCATGGAAATAAAGAGTGCACTACTCTTTTCTAAATCTATCTCCATTCATCCACCTCGGCAGGCGCTGAAGCCTTAAGCCGTAATCACATACGGCACCTGCTGTCTACAGCGGGGTTCTTCAATTTTAAAAGCATACAATCTATATAATAGCACAGTCGCCGCTTTATGTCAACGACTATCTATTGTTGAACCTGTACAGCATGAGGTTTCAGAGGATTCACAGGAACCCCTGGGCTCATGGTAGAGGATAAGGTGATACTCTTAAGATACTGCCCTTTCGAAGAAGCCGGCTTGGCTTTCAGCAGAGCATCCAATAGAGTCTGGTAATTTTCAGCTAGTTTCTGCTCTTCGAAGGAAGCTTTCCCAATGGGTGCGTGAATAATACCTGTTTTATCAACACGATACTCAATCTTACCAGCTTTAACTTCCTGTACGGCACGAGCAACGTCAAAGGTAACGGTGCCTGTTTTGGGGTTGGGCATAAGTCCTTTAGGACCTAATAGGCGACCCAACTTACCGACAGTCCCCATCATATCCGGCGTAGCGACGGCAACGTCAAAGTTAAACCATCCACCTTGAATCTTTTGAACGAGATCATCAGCACCAACGTAATCAGCGCCTGCTGCTTCTGCTTCTTTCACTTTTTCGCCCTTGGCAAATACAATAACGCGTTGTGTCTTACCGATACCATGAGGCAAAACAACAGCGCCACGAATCATTTGATCAGCATGACGGGGATCAACGCCCAGTCGAAAAGCGACTTCGACAGTTTCATCAAATTTGGCTGTGGCCATTTTTTTGACCAGTTCTACAGCCTCATTGACTTCCAATGGCTCATCTTTATTAATGAGCTTTGCATTTTCTTGGTATTTTTTACCTTGCTTTGGCATGTTTATCCTCCTTGTGGTTTTTACGGAAGCATCCGCTTCCTCCCACGCAATGAAATATCCTAACTTACGCTTCTACGATTTCAATGCCCATGCTTCGAGCAGTGCCTTCAATCATGCGCATGGCTGCTTCTACGCTTGCTGCATTAAGATCTTTCATTTTCATTTCTGCAATTTCTTGCACTTTTGCACGACTTACTTTGCCGACTTTTTTGGTATTCGGCGTGCCGGAAGCCGTCTCAATGCCTGCTGCTTTTTTCAAAAGAACTGCAGCAGGAGGTGTCTTGGTTACAAATGTAAAAGAACGATCTTCATAAATCGTAATCTCAACTGGAATGACCAAGCCTGCTTGAGCTGCTGTCGCTTCGTTGTACTGCTTACAGAAAGCCATAATGTTGACACCATGCTGACCCAGTGCAGGACCAACTGGAGGTGCCGGATTCGCTTTACCTGCAGGACATTGCAATTTGACTACAGCAACGACTTTTTTTGCCACGGTGTATGCCACCTCCTTGCCATAGTGTAGTGCAAACAGACTTCGCCATTGCAAACCCAAAAAAGAATTATGGCTTACGACATTTTCTCAACTTGGGAGAAGTCAAGTTCTACCGGTGTTTCTCGTCCAAACATGGATACCATTACTTTGAGTTTGCCTTTCTCAGGCTGGATCTCTTCTATGATACCAATGAAGTTCTCGAAAGGACCGGAAGTAACTCGTACGTTTTGCTTTAGCTCAAAGTCGTGTTTGGCACGGGCTTCATCAATGCCCATTGTCTTGAGAATGTAGCTTACTTCTCCTGGTTGTAAAGGAACAGGTTTGGCACCGGTGCCTACAAAACCAGTTACGCCTGGTGTATTGCGCACGACATACCAAGAGTCGTCCGTCATGACCATCTCAACAAGAACATATCCGGGAAAAACTTTACGCTTGGTAACTTTCCTTTTCCCATTCTTGACTTCGACTTCATCTTCCATGGGGACCATGATTCTGAAAATCTTATCGCCCATGTTCATCGACTCGACACGACGTTCCAGGTTCGCCTTGACCTTATTCTCATATCCAGAATAGGTGTGAATTACATACCATTGTTTTTCCATGATTACCCAATCAACATCCGTAAAACTCGACCAATTGCCTCATCAACTAAGAATATCATGAAGCCAACGATTGCAACAGCAGCGACAACAACACCGCTGTAGGTGATCACCTCTTGCCTTGTGGGCCAGTGAACTTTTTTCAATTCACTTGCTACACCACGAGCAAAACCTTGTGCTCGTCCCATTCTTCCTGCAGAAGGAGCTTTGGCTTCAGATTTCTTGGCTGCTTCTTTGGCCGGGGCGGACTTTACCGTGCTATCTTTCTTTTTTTCTTCGCCCACTGGCATTCCCTTCCTTAGCGATCCTGACCGGAAAGGCTTCATTGATGCCCAAAAACTCGCTACTTGGTCTCTTTGTGGACCGTCTGAGTCTTGCACCAACGGCAGTACTTCTTCATTTCTAAACGGTCTGGATCATTTTTTTTGTTCTTATTGGTCGTATAATTTCGACGCTTGCACTCTGTGCAGGCCAAGGTTACACCTACGCGCACGTCCACACCTCCCATGTTCCATTGACAAAACCACCCTACAGGGTGGTCCGATTTTGCCCATTACCTTCACTACTTTAGCATAAGCAAATCGGGAAGTCAACAACGTCCCCGGGTGGTTTGTAAAGTTTCCTTATGCAAGCGAAGATGATAGGTTCAGTTTACCCCTACATAAGGAAGTTTATCCATTTTTGTTCTATCAAAACAGTTGCAATTATCCTTTACCAGTCGATGCATCTTTCGCCAAGGTCCTAACGTCGCGGCTGCCCTTCTCTTTTGCGCCGTTCGATGCATTCATGCGTTCTTCATCACGATTCTCTAAGTATTTCTCTAGCTTCCTTTTTACTCGTTGCAAAGCATTGTCAATCGACTTTACGTGACGCTTTAGTTCGATTGCAATCTCTTGATAGGATTTTCCTTCTAAGTACGACATGAGCACTTTCCACTCTAGAGAGCTCAAGATCTCGCCCATCTTTTCTTCAATATCGTCAAACTCTTCTCTGCTTATGATCAATTCTTCTGGGTCTGTAATCTTCGTACCCGAAATTACATCAAGAAGAGTTCGATCAGAGTCTTCGTCATAAATAGGTTTGTTCAGTGACACGTAAGAGTTAAGCGGTATATGTTTTTGGCGAGTAGCTGTCTTAATGGCTGTAATGATCTGGCGTGTGATGCAAAGCTCAGCAAAAGCTCTAAAAGACGATAACTTATCACCCCGAAAGTCTCGGATGGCCTTGTAAAGACCGATCATGCCTTCCTGGATAATATCTTCGCGATCAGCACCGATCAAAAAGTAAGAACGTGCTTTTGCTCTTACAAAGTTCTTATACTTGTTGATAAGATACTCCAGCGCATCTTCGTCGCCCTCTTTTGCTCGTTCTACAATTTCTTCATCCATGAGCTGTTCTAGATCGTCCAGAAATTCTCTCTGGGCATTCACACTCACGCCTATCGCCCCCACCACAAGAGTTTCCCCACAAAAATATGCCCGATCCGTGTGAAGCCTCAAAGCTAAACGCCTGTCAGGTTCAGGCGGGTTGTCCTCAGAATAACATCATTATACCTGAATCTCTTTTTCACAGTCAAGGCTAGACATTGTAGCCATTGCAAAGTGTCTCTTAATTTTACCATTTTTCTCTACGCATTCGTTCTAATCTCCGTCGAATATCTTCACTTAATCTTCCATCCAGGTGGTTTTCTTCTACGGGAGGGCGGTAATGTTTTTTTCTATCTTTGGATGCTACTTTCACTTGGTGATATAGTTCCCTAACAGTGACTCTGCAGGCACCTCGCCCCAATGCCATCGATTGTTCCACTGCATCTCCCGTAGCAACCCAAACATTTCTACGGCTTGCATACCGACCGAGAAGCCTTTCAATATACCTGTCTGCTGTTTCGTCTTCTTTGGTGTAAACGACTTTGAGACCAGATACTTTTTCAATCCTCTCTAACCCACCTTTTACCAGGTGGGCATCAAAGACGATAAGGACTTCAAGACCTTGTAAAGCTCCATATTCAGCCAGTAAATCTATCAGCTTTTCTCTAGCATGCTCAAAGCTTTGCCCTTTCAGCTCTATTAGATCTGGCCAGGCATTGAGCACGTTGTAACCATCAACGATGAGAATGTCTTGCATCGGTAAGTTCACTCTGCAAAGCCTGACTTCCCTGGTGAATTCGCATTCTTTCGTACATCAACAAGGCGCCTGCTACGGAGGCATTTAAAGATTGTACTTTCCCGTTCATAGGAATGGTCACGAGAAAATCGCACTTGCTCTGTAGTAGCCGCGATATGCCTTTTCCTTCACTACCAACGATAAGACCTAAGGGTCCACTAAAATCTTGTTGGTAATAAGGTTTTTCTCCCTCTACAACACTTCCAATCATCCAGAGACCTTCTTTTTTCAGCTCTTCTACAGCCATGACTAAGTTGGTAACTCTAGCAATAAGCATATGCTCGGTAGCTCCAGCTGCGGCTTTCGCTACTGTACTCGTAATGCCCACACCTCTTCGCTTAGGCAAAATGACACCATGAACACCGGCGCATTCTGCTGTACGCAAAAGAGCTCCTACATTATGGGGATCTTCTAAGCCGTCTAGAATCAATACAAAGGGAGCTTCTCCTTTGGCTCTGGCTTGATCTAGTATTTCAGAAATGTCGACATACGAAATAGAAGCAACGTAAGCCATTACACCTTGGTGGTTTCGTGTATCGGCTTGTATATCAAGAGCATTGCGATCCACTTCTATAATTGGTATGGACTGTTCTTTCGCAAGGGCTACAATTTCACGAATCGAACCCTCTCGTGCCCCTTTGGCAATGATAAGTTTGTTGATAGAACGATTTCCTTTTAGGGCTTCTAGGACAGGTTGACGACCTACAAGTAGATCTTCTCTTTGCTCTTGCTCCTGCTTCGATGACTGTGACAAACGAGGTGAACGAGGCGAGTTTGTCGAACGCTTTTTTCCTTTCATCATAGACTACTGCGCTCCATTTCTGTTTTTCTTTATTTTTGCCATTAAACCCGTCAATTGACCCTTAGAAAAAGCCAGTCCAAGTATATTGTATGGCGTCTACACTATTTAGTTCTATACATGCTTCTTAGCTTTTAGAGCTATTCGTCAGAAACATTTCTCTCACTTTTAACTGTTGACCACAGGAAAGTTTTCCTTCTCTACAGGTACCGTGTACACAAGTCGGAAGGGACTTCTCGTAAAGTACATTTGATAATGTACGCAAAATATTAAGTTTTTTTATCGCTAACTCTCTTATCTCCCATTGAGCATTCATGCAAGTCCTATCTGCCAACATAGAAATATCCATTCTCGCATTGGTTGAGATAATTAGCTTTATTTGATCGCAATTTAATAGAAAAGAAAATGCTTTTTCATAGCCTTCTTCATTCGCGATTTCTGCTCGAAATTCCTTAATCTCATCTACCAGTTCTACAAACTCCTGATAAAACTTCGAATTGACAATACTTTCGGGGATTTTCACCTTCCTTTCTTTTTCTTGTATCAGTATTGAAAAGTCTTCTCGATGATTTTGTGAAAGCCTATGCCTTAGCTGTTGATGATACGTTACAAGACTACACATCATACCAAAAGTTGTTCTCGCCTGCTCTGCTATGCTTTCATGTCCATAACCTAGTACCCTCTCAACTACACCTCTCGCTTTTTGAGGAGCACCTGGACCCCAAAGAGCTATTTGTTGTGAAGGTGTTCCTTTTAAGGTGCTTGCTAAAGCACCGAGACCTACTTTCATCTCAATATCACGAAAGTGGTTTAGAAGAACAACGCCACTGAGATCGTTGATTTTATCCAGGTCTTCCTTGTAGAAACTTTCTACTATAGTGCGGTTATATTCGTTATCCTTCCCTTGGGGTAATAACATTATCAGATTCGCAGGAAGCCGTAATAGTAGTTCCTCTCGTAATTCTTTGAAGATTGTTGCGTATTTTTTATCATTGATCAGGCAAAAAAGATCTACTATCTTATCACCAGACATAGCTACACATAGGTTCGTAAAGGTAGATAAGGGCAATATATACCTTGCATCTTCAATAGGAATTCCGTAGAGATAATTCTCAACTCTTGGTCTTCCTCTAAAAGAGCTATCTTTTAATTGGGTCATTCTCTCATACAGTTGAAATGCTCTCGTGGTCAAATCAAGAGCTTGGTTATTTTTTGCACTATCGTTAAGTTTAGGGAGGCTATAAGAGTTTATGTTCATTGTAACATATCTTTGACTTTGTTGTACGTAGGAATCTTTAAGCTCACATAGTAATGTACTTTGAATCCGATTAATACCCTCAAGTACAAAAGAAATGTTTACAGTTTTTAAAATGTGCTTCAATGACGACTCGTCAATATTTACTATTTGGTTGCCTTCAATCCATCGAGCCACCTTCTCCAAACCCGTTGATTCGAAATTAGATATTTTCAATAGTAGTCCTCCCGCCTATAAAGCACTTTGGATATTTTCTCCAAGTATAGTTGGGTTATCCCCGCTATTTACTTTTTTCTTGAGAAACTTATTTTCTTGTTCAAGTCCTTGTCATGTCAATATGCTTAAAAAGAAGACGGAAGAGATAGCACTATGTCGCATATCTCTTCTTCGTCTTAAAAAACTATTCCTTTTGCTGTTCCATGTATCTAAAACCTTTGTAGCAATATATAACATTCATGGTACTTCTTTGACTACTTTACTCTATAATGTCGTCAGTTTAACAATCAACTGAAACTTCTTTCTTCGTTGCATGGCCGCTTCTTGCATCTAACCAGCTCTTCAGATAAGGTTCGAGAAGCATCAATCGCTCTGGGCTTTGTAAAGACCAGTATCCAACGAGACATTCAAAACCTGTAGCAAGTCGGTACGTTTGTACGTCTGTCGATTTGGGGCACTTCCCAGAGTCAGCATTTCTGCCTCGGCGAACCCATTCGAGCTCTTCTTCATCCAATTGTCCTTCTAACCAGCGAAGAAGTTGCAATTGTGCTGGCGCTTTTACAAGCTCTACAGCCAGTCGATGCAGCTTTTGCACTTTCAATATACCTGATTGAATCAAAAATTTCCTTACCTGCAGCTCGTAAACAGCATCACCCAGATAAGCAAGGGCAAGAGGCGAAGGCAGTTCTGCAGGCCTACGCTTTATTACGCTCTCGGTCATTTTTTCTTCCAACGCGTTCCTTGGGCAGTATCTTCGATTAGGATGCCCAACTGATCTAAACCTTGACGAATCTGATCGGCTGTTGCCCAATCTTTCTTTTTTCTTGCTTCTGCACGGATGGCGATGATAAGTTGCAACAATCCATCAACGACGCCTTCTTGGTCTTCATTCTTCACTGATTCAAACTGCAAGCCAAAGACAGTTGTGAAACTATCAAAGGTTTCTTTGACTTCTTGCAGCAATGCGCGGACTTCTGCACTGGTAAAAGAAATGTTCTGATGTAATAAACTATTCGTTTCACGAGCGAGATCGAAGAGGAGAGAAAGCGCAAGGGCCGTGTTAAAGTCATCGTTCATTGCTTCATAGAAGCCATCTTTTGTTTTTTGTAGCTGCTCTTTGAGAGCATGAATTTGCGGTAAAGACTCGCTTTCAACAGGTTCTTTCTCTAACTTTTGATCCAACTTCTCTTGTAGCAGTTGTCTGCTTGTGCGCAAACGTTCTAAGCCTTTCCGAGCTGCTTCTAGCTTGCTATCATCGAAATCTAAGGGACTTCGGTAATGCGTCGAAAGAAGGTAAAATCGAATGACTTCTCCTGAAAATTTCTCTAGAATCTGTCGTAGCGTAAAAAAGTTCCCGAGTGACTTCGACATTTTTTCTTGATTAATTGTTATAAAGCCATTGTGAATCCAATATTTAGCCATCGGTCCAGAGCCTATGCAAGCTTCTGATTGGGCAATTTCGTTTTCGTGATGAGGAAAGATAAGATCTTGTCCTCCACCATGAATATCAAATTGTTCACCTAAGTATTTTAAGGCCATGGCAGAGCACTCAATATGCCATCCTGGTCGTCCCGGCCCCCAGGGACTATCCCAGGCTGGCTCTCCTTTTTTAGCTGCTTTCCAGAGGGCAAAGTCCATGGCATGTTTTTTTCGGTTATCTACTTCTACTCGAGCTCCGGCTTGTAAGTCTTCCAGGGTTCGCCCTGATAAGCGACCATAGCTTTCAAAAGCGGGAATGTGAAAGTAGACATCGCCATCCACTTCGTAAGCATGACCGCCTTGAATCAGCTTTTCTATCATTTCGATAATTTCTGGTAAGTGATCGCTCACTTTCGGATGTTTGCTCGCCTTTTTAATGTTAAGGGCACTTGCATCTTTGTAGTATTCTTCGATAAAGCGAGCGGAAAGAACCAAGGGATCTTCTCCCAGCTCTTTCGCGCGATTGATAATTTTGTCATCTACGTCAGTAAAGTTTTGAATATAGGTAACTTCATAGCCTATAAACTCTAAATATCGACGTATTGTATCAAATACAACAAAGGGTCTGGCGTTTCCTAGATGAATATAATCATAGGTTGTCGGTCCGCAAACATAAATACGCACTTGCCCTGCTTTATACGGAACAAACGTCTCTTTTTTCTGATGTAGACTGTTGTATACTCTGAGACTCACTTTCTTTACCCTCCAGTTCCACAATCCGTTCTTCTAACTGGGTGATCTTGCGTTGTAAGCATAAGATCATCTCAGCCATTGGATCGGGCAGTTTATGATGCTCTAAGTCTATTTTACCCAATATCTGGTCTCGAACGCTGACGCCATCTTGAACAACAATGCGACCTGGTACACCGACAACAGTGCAGTTAGGCGGCACATCTTTTAATACAACCGATCCTGCCCCGATTTTTACATTGTCGCCAATGGTGATAGAGCCTAACACTTTGGCACCAGAAGAAACAACTACGTTACTGCCTACTGTGGGGTGTCTTTTTCCCTTCTCTTTCCCTGTTCCCCCCAAGGTTACACCTTGGTAGAGCGTAACGTTGTCCCCCACTTCGGCTGTTTCTCCAATGACGACAGCTGACCCATGATCGATAAAAACACCTTCTCCTATCTTTGCACCGGGGTGAATCTCAATGCCTGTTAAAAATCGATTCACCTGTGATAAAAACCTTGCTGTTACAGCCCAGTTGTTTCTATAAAGACGATGGGCCAGTCGGTGGATCAGCAAAGCATGAAAACCAGGATAACAGAGAATGACTTCCCATGTGGACTTGACAGCCGGATCTCTTTCATAAATCACCTTTATATCTTTGCGAATACGCGCCAGCATGTCGGTCCGCCTCCTTAATTTTGTCGCTCCTTGTTATGTGGTAATAAAAAAAAGATCTAGGCCTCTGTAGGTACAGAGGCGAAGATCTTTCGCGGTTCCACTCTGCTTGGCATGAATCACGCCATCTCATCAGGCTTGTAACGGAGCCTACTCCGACCAGGTCTAACAATGCAATCAACCTGGTAACTCCCGGGTGCACACTTCTTATCGCATTGCCGCAGTCGCTTCCAGCCATGGCGACTTTCTCTGGTAGGGTCGTGCTATAAGAATCTCCCGTTCCTCGCCTTTTTGACTCACTTGTATCTAGTGTCTTTGCTGTTTATCTGTATTATAAATATCTCTATAGAGCCCTGTCAAAGGGTTATTTAGATGGACAAAGAGAGTCCAGCTTGTGCTGTAGTCTGACGAAGCCGATTGCGGACGCCTTCTTTGCCAAGAAGGGCAATCAAGTAGGGAAGATCAGGGCCTTGTTGTTGTCCTGATAAAGCCACTCGCAAAGGCATAAAAAGGGCTTTCCCTGATATTTTCGTTTCTTTGTTCACTTCTTTTAGCATTTTTTTGATCGCAGCAGGTTCCATGTCTCTGTCTTCTTCCAGCTTCGCAAGAAAACTTTCTAGCAGTCGCGGTACCTGTTCTTCTTGCAAGATCTTTTTGGCTTCTTCATTTTCTAGGGTCACTGTTTCTGCAAAAAAGAGAGCGCCGTAATCTTGAACTTGTCCTACATAGGCAAGCTTCTCTTGCAGAGCTTCCATCATCATGGTTACTTTCCTATGATCATCTTCCGTAAGCTCTACTGGAATATAGCCCGCCTCTTGTAAGTAAGGGAGAGCCATCTTGACAAGTCGGTCCACAGGGGTCTTGCGAATATAGAGACCGTTTAACCAGTTCAGCTTGTCTAAATCGAATACGGCTGGATTTTTCGCAACTCTATCTAAAGAAAATTGACGAACCAGCTCTTCGAGAGGGAAGATTTCTTCTTCTCCTTCTGGTGACCATCCTAATAAAACAAGAAAGTTGATCAAGGCTTCCGGCAAATAACCTTGAGAGCGATAGGCCACCACAGAAGTAGAGCCATGACGCTTACTCATCTTTGAGCGATCTTTGCCAAGAATCAGTGAAACATGAGCAAAGCGAGGTTCTTTTAACTGTAAGGCTCGATAGATCAGCAGTTGACGGGGCGTATTCGATAAATGCTCTTCGCCACGGATAACATGGGTAATCTCCATGGAAGCATCGTCTATTACAACGGCATAATTGTAAGTGGGAATGCCATCTGATTTTACGATGACATAGTCTCCGATTCCAGCACAGTCAAAGGATACATGACCGCGGACAAGATCGTCGACAGCGATTGTCCCTTGTTCAGGAACGCGGAAGCGAATGACTGCTTTTCGTCCTTCTTCTACGTACTCTTGTTCTTTTTCTTTTTGCAAGGTGCGGCACTTTCCACTGTAGCGAGGCAGTTCTCCTTTGGCTAGAAAGGCTTGTCGCTCTGCTTCAAGTTCTTCTTCAGAACAATAACAACGATAGGCGTGACCTTGTGCTAACAGCTGCTCCACGCCTTTTTGATAGCTTTCTAGGCGCTCTGTTTGGCGATAGGGCCCATGATCGCCTCCCATTTCTATGCCTTCGTCCCAATGAATCCCCAACCAACGAAGCGATTCTAAGATGTTTTGTTCACTTTCTTTGTTTGAGCGTTCTAAGTCAGTATCTTCTATGCGCACGATAAATTGTCCACCATAACGTCGCGCCAGAAGGTAGTTAAAAAGTGCGGAACGAGCGCCTCCTATATGCAAAGGACCTGTCGGACTGGGAGCAAAACGAACACGAATTGGCTCTGTCATTTTTTGAAACTCCTTTTAGTATAGCATAGCTTGATGTTAGGCCTTCCACGAGTGGCTCTGGCTTATCGATTCTGCAATAAAACAGTAGCATAGGCAGCCATGCCCTCACCGGTTCCGGCAAAACCTAGGCCTTCTGTTGTTGTTGCTTTAATATTGACTTGCCCTTCTTTGATACCTAAGGCTTCACTGATATTTTTCACCATCTCAGCAATATAAGGCGCTAATTTAGGCCTTTGGGCAACAACTGTCGCATCAATATTTTGAATTTGCCATTGCTCTTTTTCTACAATCTGAGCAACCTTTTGAAGTAATAGCAAACTAGAGATCCCTTTATAAGTTTCGTCACTGTCAGGGAAGTGTCGACCGATATCGCCGAGACCGGCGGCACCTAAGATAGCGTCTTTAATGGCATGTAAAAGCACATCGGCATCAGAGTGACCAAGAAGGCCTTTTTCGTAGGGAATGTGAACACCACCTAAGATAAGGTCTCGTCCTGCTACAAGTCGGTGTACATCATAGCCTAAGCCTACCCGGTTTTCTTTGCTTATTCGTCTATCTGCACCTACCAGGTCATGACGTTTTTGTAATATTGCTTCTGCAATAAGTAAATCTTCCGGTGTGGTGATTTTAATATTTTCATAGTCTCCTAGCGCCAAAAAAACGCTATGACCTGCCCATTCCATTACCATGGCATCATCGGTTGGTATAACTTCGCTTGTATTTTTTATTTCTTCTAGCTTCTTATACGCTTGTACGAGTTCAGGGTAGGAAAAAATCTGTGGCGTCTGTATCGCATAGAGGCCCTTTCGATCAGGCGTTCGCGTGACAACACCTTCTGAGGAGGCTTCTTTGATTGTATCTTTTACAGGTACCGATGCTACTGCAGAGCCTTTCAGTTTCGCCTTTTCTATGCATCGAGCTATTAAGGACGGCGTGAAAAGGGGCCGCGCCCCATCGTGCACGGCCACCCATTGATATCCTTTTCCTTCGAGAGCCTCTAAGCCTCGTTGCACAGAATCAATTCGTTCAGAGCCGCCTTCAACAAGTTCTACACGGTTTGCCCATCCATTGCCGTCGATCAGGCCTTGGAGGTAAGCTAAATCGTCTTTGTGAGCGACTAGGACAATTGAACCAATCTCTTGACCTACTTGTATAAAACCTTCTAAAGTCCAAGCGATTATAGGCTTTAAATAGAGAGGAAGCAATACTTTGTTCTTATTGGCCCCCATCCTCTTTCCCTGTCCAGCGGCAACAATTATGACCGCCGTAGCCTCATTAGACAATCGCATTCACCTCACTGAGTGTAGCTGTTTGTGTTGGCACTTCTTTTTTGCCGTCACCTGATTTGGGTTTGGCAAATATCATTCTCCCTGCCGCTGTTTGTAAAACAGAAGTCACGAGTACACTGATTGTCTGTCCCATAAAACGACGGCCGCCATCGACGACAATCATCGTTCCGTCGTCAAGATAAGCAACGCCCTGCCCCGTCTCTTTACCATCTTTAATGACTTGTACCGTCATCTCTTCACCTGGTAATACGACAGGCTTTAAAGCGTTCGCCAACTCATTAATATTGAGTACTTTTACGCCTTGCAGCTCAGCAACTTTGTTCAAGTTGTAGTCATTGGTAATAATTTGACCGCCTAGTTCTTGACATAGACGAACAAGCTTAGAGTCTACTTCAGAAAGATCGTCATAATCTCGTTGGTCAATTTCAACGTTCACATCGAGTTCTTTTCGTATCTTGTTCAACACATCTAGTCCGCGACGACCTCGATTCCTTTTTAATAAATCAGATGAGTCGGCAATGTGCTGCAGCTCTTCTAAAACAAAAGCCGGTATAACCAGCGTCCCATCTAGAAATCCACTTTTGCAGATGTCTGCAATCCGACCATCAATAATGACACTGGTATCTAAAACTTTGTAACAAGAATCGGGCTTTTTTTCTCGCTGCTGTGTCTGAAAACGTTCTTTTGCTGCACCGAATTTTGGGATTACATTAATGTAGCCTTGAATCTCTTCTCTTTTCTTAACACCGAGTCTCATGCCTACATACCCTAGAACAAGGGATACGGCTACTGATAGATACGTTCCAAACCAAGGAAGACCAGATACAGAAGCATCAAGAAGGTTGGCAATAATTAAGCCAACAATAAGTCCAATTGCACCGCCCACAAGCTCTTGAATCGGCGTGTGTTGTAGTTTGTGTTCCATCCAAGCTGTCATGATCATAAACCGCTCCATCACTTGAGGCGCAATTAAATACCCTATGAGTCCAAAAACAAGTGTTAAAAAGGCAAGTAAGGCATGCTTTGCCAAATAACCCATATAGTCATTAAATAGATTCAATTCAAAAATAAGATAATAAACAAATGAAGAACCTGCTGCCAATGTGAAAATTGAGATTAGGAACCGCATTACGTTACGCATTATTACTTCACCTCCTTTTGCAATATTTTTACTTGTTCCTAACCCTATTATACTTTATAAGCCTATACAGTGGCAAGGAGATGACTACTTTTGCCAATCTTGCTCAATTTATGATATTTAGTTTTTTATGTTAAGCAAAAAGATCTGATAGCATATCTTCCACTTGTTCCGGCCTATCGTCTTGCAGAAGCACAAGTTCGCTGATTAGAATTTGCCGGGCGCTTTCTAGTAGCTTTTTCTCGCCTGTTGATAAGCCTTTTTCTTGATCTCTTCGCACAAGATTGCGAACGACTTCAGCAACGGCAAAGATGTCGCCGCTTTTCATTTTATCTAGATTGGTTCGATACCTTCGATGCCAGTTACCTGAAAGAGAAGATTTTTTTTCTTGTAATATTTTTATGATTTTGTTGATATCTTCTTTGTTTGCGATTTGTCGTAAACCGATTTCCTCGACATTGGTAAGGGGAATCATGATACGCATGTTGCCAACCGATAGACGCATGACATAATAGTGACGTTTTTCTCCGAGTACTTCTCTTTCTTCGATCGCCTCAATTACACCAGCACCGTGCATGGGATAAACTACCTTGTCACCAATTGAAAACACAGCCTGCACTCCTTTCAAGGTCTAAAAAACGTTGTTACAGAGAGCCTTAAAGCCTTTATCCAAAAAAAACCTTAGGGGCTTTTTTCGTTAAAATAGATTTCCCACGGCCTCGTCGAATTGACAATCACTGGTCCACGTCTATATAATAGGGTCAAATATCCGGTTGGGAAAGGACGGGAGCATTGGAGCATGAAAGACTTGGCCTGCCAACAGTTTCAGGATGCGGTGGCTGAATTTTTGATACGTCATCAAAGTATTCTGGACATCTTATCCAAGTCTCAGGAATCCAATGCCCGGGTTAACCGGGCGGTGGTAAAAGCCGTTACAGATTGTGGATGCATTCAAATCAAAGCGGAAAAAAAAGAGATACCGCCAGAGGCTACTCTAGCTGATCTCAAAAATCTTCTGAGCAACCACATGGATGGAGAGTTATGTCCAAATTGCCGTGATATTATTGAAAGAGAAATTGGAAAATCGCTTTTTTATCTAACGGCCTTATGCCACAGTATGGATATCAATCTGTACGATGCTTTAAAACGGGAACATGATAAAGTTTCCACCTTAAGAATATTCAACTTCACGTAACTTCATGACATGGAAGTGCGGTCGACAACTGTCGACCGCTTTTTGTTTTTATGTCAAGGAGGCATAACTTATAGCCCTTCGTACAAACTTTAAATGTCTTACTTTATGACCTAGGAACCAGGAAAGGAGTCGTCCCGAATTTGCAACCTCCATCTTCAACTTATCAAAACCAGGGCGGACTCTCTACAATCGGACAGCCAGCAGCAATGTCCTGGTATCCTGCTTATAACCCTTTTTTTTGGCAGCAAAGTGGCTCTACAGCATCGACAGGACCGGGTACAGAAGAACAAGGAAGTTCTGCCATGGGTGACCAGCAGTCGCAGTCACAGTCACAGTCGTCTTCTAACTATTTCATGCCTTCTTCTCCTCAGTTTTTCTCTGCTGGCTTTTTGCCGCCACAGTCATTAACAGATAAAGATCTTCTTTTCCTTACAGAAATGCTTTTTTTTCAATTAAATGCTGCAAAGAAATGTTACCATTTTAGCCAGCAATGCTCAGATCAACAAATACGAGATCTTCTAGACAAAGCTGGGCAAATGCATCAACGACACTACAAGCTACTTCTTCAGCAGTTTCAGTTTGGTAACATGCCTTCAAATATGATGCCGTAGGGGGAATCTTCTTTGACAGGAGCGATGAAGCTGCGCAAAGCTTCTAGCAATGATTCACAAGGTCAAAAAGGGAAACAAAATAAGAAGGGGCAACAAAACCCCTCCTCTTCTCAAAATGCCTCTGGGAATAAAGGCAATTCTCAAAATAGCAATACCGATTTTACGGATCGAGATCGCCTTTTTGATGTTATGGTCACTGAAAAAAATATGAGTTCACTTTGCAATCGAGTCGCTTTAGAAACAGGCAATGATAATGTCTATCGTACGCTCATGATTTGTTTGAATGAAACACAAGCTTGCCAGCGCGAGTTTTTTCACTTTGCGCTGCAAAAAGGCTGGTACCATTTACGTCCTGCCGATCCGTTGCAGATGCAGCAGCTCTATCAACAGTATCAGTCTTATACGCTGCAATTTCCTTATGGCCAGCAAAGCCAGAATAACTCTTCTTCCGATGGCAAGCAGTCGTGATTATACATCTCGGTCAAGCAATACTTGCTCTCGAAGGCGGCGCAATCCTTCTTTAATGGCTCGAGCGCGCACTTCGCCGATGCCTTCGACTTCATCAAGCTCTTCTACTGAAGCAGACATGATATTTTGAAGTCCTCCAAAAGTTTCTACTACATTATGAACAACCTGGCGAGGTAGTCTGGGAACTTTTTCTAATATTCGATAGCCCCTTGCTGAGACTGACATGTCTAAAACACCGATATTGGTACCGTAACCAAGGGTTTTGGCGATCGCTACCAGATCAGGAATGTCATTGCTAATATGGCGGATTTCTTCTCTAACTTGGAGCACTGACCGTTCTTGTATGGTTAAGTAATCTTCTATGACAGTATAAGCTTGTTCTTCCACATTATCGGTCAATTCTGTTAATTGCATCGTTACAAGACGGCCTTCTTTGCCGAGTTCAATGATATATTGATCCATTTCATAGACCATGCGAGTAAACATTTCTATACGTTGTAGAATTTTCGTTACATCGAAAACAGTAACTAAGTCTTCAAATTCTAAGGCTGTTAAATTGGTCAATGCTTTATCAATTACCACTTTATACTTTTCTAAAGTTTGGAGTCCTTGGTTTGCTTTTGATAATATTGTGGCAATATCACGCAGAGTATACTTGATTGTTCCTTGATAGATGGTGATTACACCACGCCGTTGTGATATAGAGATAACCATTTCGCCAGTCTGCCTTGCCACTCTCTCTGCTGTACGATGCCGAATGCCTGTTTCTTCAGAGGGAATGGATGGTTCTGGAACAAGCTGTGTGTTGGCATAGAGAATCCTCTGTCCATCGTGACTTAATATGATAGAACCATCCATTTTGGCGAGTTCATAGAGTGATGCCGGTGTATAGGGACAGTTGATCAGAAAGCCTCCTTCTACGAGCTCTAAAACTTGAGGGCTATCGCCAATTACGATTAGTGCACCTGTTTTGGCTTTCATAATGTTCTCTAGACCTTCTCGTAGTGGGCTACCGGGCGCCAGGCTTCGAAGGCACGTAAAAATTTTTCTTCGGCTTCCTTGACCATCTTTATCCTCCCAATGCAACTGACAGGGCTTCTTCTACTTTTTCTACCCCGATAATTTCAATCTCTACGTCTCCTTTCAAGTATTTCCTATTTTGGCCAGGGCAAATACAACGACGGAAGCCTAGTTTGGAGGCTTCTCGAATTCTTTTTTCTAGGTGACCGACTGCACGTACTTCACCCGTTAAGCCAACTTCACCGATTAAGACCGTTTCTGGATCTGTCATTTGGTTGCGACTGCTCGAAGCAATGGCTGCTACGATGGCCAGATCAACGGCTGGTTCGACAATTTTGAGTCCACCAGCCACATTTACATAAATGTCTTGTTGCCCCAGATGAAGACCGATTTTTTTGTCTAAAACAGCCGCTAACAATACCGTTCTCTGGTAGTCTAATCCTGTAGCAACGCGACGAGCAGGCCCAAATAGGGTCGGTGTAACAAGGGCTTGCACTTCAACCAAGAGAGGCCTTGTGCCTTCCATTGAAGGTACAACGACAGAACCAGGTGCCCCTTGACTTCTTTCGGCCAGAAAAAAAGCAGATGGATTGGAAACTTCCACCATACCCTGACCTAACATTTCAAAGACGCCTAGTTCATTGGTGGACCCAAATCGATTTTTTACACTTCGTAAAATGCGATAAGGATAGTTTCTTTCTCCCTCAAGGTACAACACTGTATCTACCATGTGCTCAAGAACCCTTGGCCCAGCGATGGCACCTTCTTTGGTAACATGACCGACTAGCGTAATGGCTACGGGTAAATCTTTTGCCAAACGCAGTAGCTGTCCGGAGCATTCCCTCACTTGTGCTACATTCCCTGGCGCTGATCCGATTTCATTCCAGTATAATGTTTGAATGGAATCAATAATGACCCATTGCGGTTCTATGTTCTTAATTATTTCTAGAATTGTTTCTATATTCGTTTCAGCCAACAAATAGAGATTTACATTCTTCACTTGAAGGCGCTGCGCCCTCATTTTGATCTGTTGCACCGATTCCTCACCAGAAACATAGAGAACTTTGCTTCGATTGGCTACCTGAGCGGCACTTTGAAGAAGTATGGTCGATTTTCCGATACCCGGATCGCCCGATAAAAGGGTTAGCGAACCGTTGACGAGACCACCTCCTAAGACGCGATCGAGTTCTTGAATCCCTGTTGAAAATCTTGATTCATCACCATCGACCGCTTCATCAATATGAATGGGCTTGGAGATACCTTGCGTGCCGAAACGACTTGTTAGCGAGGAAGCGCTTTCATTTTTAGCAACTTTTTCTTCAACTAGACTGTTCCAAGCGCCGCATCCATTACAGCGGCCCATCCATTTCAGCGACTCTTGTCCACATTGATTACAAAAAAAACGGCTTTTTCCTTTAGCCACTTTCACTCTCACCTTTACTAATTTTTTGATTCACAAGCATTATAACATAGGTAAAAGGAAACCATTTTTAGAAAGCATTAAAAAGGGCCTCCTTGTCACAATTCGTGGCAAGAAGGCCCTTTTTTTATTCAAAGTGCTTTTTAGTTCAGGCTTTGAAAAGACAGCTTCCCTTCCTCTAGAGATATGCGAACTGTACTTCCTTTTCTAAAGTCATTGCGCAATAGGCCTTCTGATAGTTCGTCTTCCACCAGCCTCTGAATAGTGCGACGCAAGGGCCTGGCTCCATAGTTTTCATCATAGCCTTCTTTTGCTAAAAATGCTTCTACACCCTCTGCAACATCTAGGGAGATGTCATTTTCCTGTAGACGCTTGTGTAGATCTTGTAACATCAGTGTAACAATGCGGCTGATTTGTTCTTGGGTGAGAGGATGAAATACAATCGTTTCATCAATTCGATTGAGAAACTCTGGGCGAAAGCTTTTTTTCAATTCTTCCATGACTCGATTTTTCATGGCTTCATAATTGGCTTCTTCTTTTGCCGATCCTTCTGTTACCTTAAAGCCCATGACACCGGCTCGTTTGAGCATCTGTGCACCTACATTGGAAGTCATAATTATAACAGTATTTCGAAAATCTACCGTTCTTCCTTTGCTATCTGTCAGTCTACCATCTTCTAATACTTGCAAAAGTATATTAAAAACTTCGGGATGGGCTTTTTCAATCTCATCTAACAAAATAACAGAATAGGGTTTTCGCCGAACCGCTTCTGTCAATTGGCCGCCTTCATCATGACCGACATAACCTGGAGGTGCTCCTACGAGACGAGAAACAGCGTGTTTTTCCATGTACTCTGACATATCTACCCGAACCATAGCGTCTTCTCGACCAAAGAGTGAATCAGCGAGAGCTTTTGCTAGTTCTGTTTTACCTACACCGGTAGGACCTAAGAAGATGAAAGAGCCAATGGGTCTCTTCGGATCTTTTAAGCCTGCTCTAGCTCTTCTCACAGCTCGTGATACGGCTTTTACAGCTGCATCTTGACCCACTAGGCGCTCGTGAAGCACTTCTTCTAGTTTCAATAAACGAGCACTTTCTTCTTCCGCAAGTTTTTTCACGGGAATTCCTGTCCAACTCGCAATAATATGAGCAATATCTTCTTCTCGAACGTGTGAGTTAGAGATACCTCTTTCTTTCTCCCAAATCTGCTTTTCTTCTTCTAGTTGCTTTTTCAGCTTCATTTCTTCATCACGGAAAGAGGCTGCTTTTTCAAATTCTTGGGCCAAGACAGCTGCTTCTTTTTCTTTTCGTAACTCTTCTAGTTTTGCTTCGAGTTCTTTTAAATCCGATGGCGCTGTGTACGTTTGCAGGCGCACACGTGAAGCAGCTTCATCGATTAAATCAATGGCTTTATCTGGCAAATAGCGTTCGGTTATATAGCGATCCGACAGTTTGACTGACGCCTCAATGGCTTCATCGGTAATTTTGACTCGGTGATGGGCTTCATATCGATCTCGTAAGCCTTTCAATATGGCGAGAGCTTCTTCGATGGACGGTTCCCCAACTGTGATCGGTTGAAAACGGCGCTCTAACGCAGGATCTCTTTCAATATGCTTTCGATATTCATCAAGCGTTGTCGCTCCAATACACTGCAGCGCTCCTCTTGCAAGGGCTGGTTTGAGGATATTGGCTGCATCAATAGCGCCTTCTGCTGCACCAGCTCCAATCAAAGTATGCAATTCATCGATAAACAGAATAACATTGCCGGAAGCTCTGATCTCATCCATCACTTTTTTTAGTCGCTCTTCAAACTCACCGCGATATTTGGAGCCCGCCACAACGGAAGAGAGATCGAGGGTGATAACTCTTTTGCCTACAAGTGTTTCTGGTACATTGTTATCAATAATACGCTGTGCCAGACCTTCTGCTATGGCTGTTTTTCCTACACCAGGTTCCCCGATGAGTACGGGATTGTTTTTTGTTCTACGAGAAAGAATTTGAACAACTCGTTCTATTTCATTTTCCCGACCAATGACAGGATCAAGTTTGTTGTCTCGTGCGATTTGTGTTAAATCTCGTCCAAATTCATTGAGTGTAGGCGTACCTGAGTCATGGCTCATATTTTTTATAGGCATGGGCGCTCCTGGGGTCACAGGTGTTATACCTAGTAACATCATGACTTGGTTGCGTACTTTGTCTAAGTTCAATCCCAAATCTAATAAAACACGGGCTGCCACACCTTCCCCTTCGCGAATCAAGCCAAGCAAGATGTGTTCTGTTCCAACGTAGTTTACACCTTGACGTCGTCCTTCATCATTGGCCAATTCAAGGGCTTTTTTGGCGCGAGGGGTGAATCCTATTTCTTTCGGTGCTTCTTCACTCTGCCCTACCAGTCTGATCACTTGCTCCCGGACTTGCTCTAAATTAATGTTCATGGAAAGCAGTGCTTTGGCCGCAACGCCTTCCCCTTCTCGAATCAAGCCAAGTAACAGGTGCTCTGTTCCAACTGCAGGATGTCCTATACTTCTGGCTTCTTCCTGGGCCAGTGTGACTACCTTTTGTGCTTTTTCTGTGAATCGACCGAGCATAAACTTGCCTCCCTTTTTTGAACTTTATTTCTCTATTTTATCTAGTAGTTTTTCTCGAATCATGGTTGCTCTTTGTACATCTCTTTCAAAAGGACTTAATTCTTTTCCTTTCATTTTTTGTAAAAAAGCAGGTCTCGTTAGAACAAGCATTTCATTCATGGTTTGTAGTGACGCTGTCTTGATTATACCCACATCAATACCCAATCGTACTTTTGACAGAAGTGACATGGATTCTTGGGAACTCATCACTCTTGCATGGGTCAATGCACCATAGGCCCGGCATACTTGATCTTCAAGCTGATTTTTTGTTTCTTTTAGCAGTACATGACGGGCCATTCTTTCCTGATCGATAAGTTGCTTGGCGACAACAAGTAAACTTGAAATTATTTCTTCTTCTGAGCGACCCAATGTCACTTGATTAGAGATCTGAAAGAGATTCCCCGTTGCTTCTGTTCCTTCTCCATAAAGACCTCTTACAGTCATGCCCAATTGACTCAGTGATGCCAATACACGGGTAGCCTGATTGGTCATGACGAGAGCAGGCAAGTGCATCATAACAGATGCTCTTAACCCGGTCCCTACGTTTGTAGGGCAAGCTGTTAGGTAGCCCAGTTTCTCATCAAAGGCAAAATCTAAAACACTTTCAAAAAGATCATCCACTTGGCTTGCTTCATTCCAAACCTTTTCTAGTTCTAAACCGGAATATAAGCATTGAATCCTTAAATGATCCTCTTCGTTAATTAAGATTGAAATGTCCTCATCCTGGCTGATCAGCAATCCTCTACCGCCAGCTTCTTCTGCATGTTGTGGACTAATTAAATGTTTGTCAACGAGAATAGAACGTTCTATAGGCTGTAAATCTTGTAAATATACCGGGGTAAGATCCTTTACCTGTTCATTCGATTGAAGCGATTGCAAAGCTTCGTAAATCATGGCAACCACTTTTTTTGCTTCTGTCGTTTGTAAGAGATGAGGAAAGGGAATGGCGCTTATGTTTCTCGCGAGCCGTACCCTAGAGCTAATGACTATATCGGCTTCTTCCCCTGTGCCTTCCATCCATTTTGATGAAGCTTGACTAAAAAATTTTTCAAACATAGCATCCCACCCCTTTTATCGACCTAGTTTTTTCTCGATCTCTCGGATCTGATCGCGCACCTTAGCAGCTTCTTCGAATTCTTCTCGCACTACATGCTCTTGCAAAGCCAGGCGTAACGATTGAATTTCTCTTTCAAGGCGAATCGTCCCACCCGTACGTTGCGGTACTTTCCCTGTATGACGATTCGAGCCCTGGACACGTCTTAGCAAAGGACCTACTTTATCTTTGAAGTGTTTGTAGCAACGATTGCACCCAAATCGACCAATTTGACTCATTTGATTATAGTTAAAACCGCAACTTTCGCATTTTTCTGGCGGGGTAAAGGTTAGATTCATTGACGCACCTGTAGCTTGCGGATCATAGCCAAGCAAACCTGCAAGAAATTTATTCAAAGGAAAGTTCGCATCTATACCGAGGGTCCATTCTTTATGCTGTGCTTGCGCACAATCTTCACAAAGATGAACTTCTGATTTTTCACCATTTATTATCTTCGTTAAATGGACTGCGGCGGGCTTTTTTTGGCATTCATCACAATACATGGTTATCCCCCTTGTTTTCTGAAATTCTTTTTCATCTTTTTTTGGCATTCTTGACGAAAAAGAGAATAGAGCATAGCACGAATTAATCGCGCTCGTAAATGATCTCGTTGTGGCAACTCCCCCTGAAGGATATCTCTCTGTATGGCGGCAGACATAAGCATACCTTCTCGTGCGGTGAGAATACCTTCTTCTACGAGATGCTCTATCATCCTTCTTCCCTGTCCCTCTGATATCATTTCACCAAGCTTATTGGACAGGTAGTCCCACAAATCAGATTCGTCCTCGATAGATAATTTGACAATACGAACATAGCCACCGCCACCTCTTCTGCTTTCAACAACATAGCCTTGTTCAGCAGCAAAGCGGGTTGTAAGCACGTAGTTAATCTGAGAAGGAACGCAACCAAAGATAGTTGCCACTTGTTGTCTCTGAATTTCAATCATTCTCTCATCACTTTGGGCAATCATTTCTTTAATGTATTGTTCTATTTTATCGGCCAAGTTGTTGGACAAGAGCTACACCTCCTCTTTGCCCTTTCTCATTTTTCTTCTCATAGCACAATTTCTATGACTCCTTCTCGACTATCTACAATCACTTTTTGACCATCTTTGACAGTCCCTGCAATGATTACTCTAGCTAGAGGTGTTTCTACATAACGTTGTAAATATCTTTTTAATGGTCTTGCTCCATAGACAGGATCGTAAGCTTCTCTGGCCATTTGTTGCTTGGCTGCATCTGTGATTTCAAGGATGATTTGTCGCTCTTCCAATCGATTCTGAAGTCTTATCGTTAAGATATGAATAATTTTAGCAATCTCTTCAGTGCTTAAGGGAGCAAAAAGTACTGTTTCATCGACTCGATTTAAAAATTCGGGACGAAAGTGATTCCGCAAAAGGTTCATAACTTCTTGACGAGTTGATGCTTTTATTTCCCCTTCAGTGTCAATGCCCTCTAATAAAAATTGCGACCCAATGTTAGAGGTCATAATAATGACGGTGTTCTTAAAATCTACTGTGCGTCCCTGTGAATCAGTAATGCGTCCATCATCTAAAATTTGCAAAAGTAAGTGAAAAACTTCAGGATGCGCTTTCTCTATCTCATCGAAGAGAATCACTGCGTAGGGCTTGCGACGAACAGCTTCTGTTAATTGTCCACCTTCATCATAGCCTACATAACCAGGAGGAGCACCGATTAGCCGCGAAACAGCAAATTTCTCCATGTATTCGGACATGTCAATACGAATCATGTTCTCTTCACTGTCGAATAAAGCTTCAGAAAGGGCACGGGTCAATTCTGTTTTTCCCACGCCTGTTGGTCCTAAAAATATAAAAGAACCGATGGGCCTCTGTGGATCTTTGATACCAGCTCGCGCTCTTAATACAGCATCTGTTACTTTTTGAACAGCTTCATCTTGCCCGACAACGCGTTGTTGTAAGATTTCTTCTAACCGTAACAATTTTTCTCTTTCACCTTCTACGAGACGAGTAAGAGGAATTCCTGTCCAACGAGCTACCACTTCTGCAATCTCTTCTTGTGTTACCTCCTCACGCAATAGTCTGTGATCACCTTGTTGCTCTGTCAGCTTTTCTTCTTCTTCTTTTAGTTGACCTTCTAATTGCGGTATTTTTCCATGACGCAGTTCAGCAAGGCGATTTAGATTGTATTCTCTTTCAGCTGCTTCTTCTTCACGGCGTGTTTCTTCGATTTCCTCGCGAAGTGACTGGATTTTTCGTATTCTCTCTCGCTCTAATTCTAGTTGTGCCTTCATTACGGTTGCTTTTTCTTTCAGTTCCGCCAGCTCTTTAAGAAGTCGTTCTCTTCTTTCCTGACTGGCAAGATCTTTTTCGTTGGCCAGAGCCGCTTCTTCTATTTCTAGTTGTAAAAGGCGACGATTCACTTCATCGACTTCCGTAGGCAATGAGTCTATTTCCGTACGAATCATGGCGCAGGCTTCGTCGACCAAATCAATGGCTTTGTCAGGGAGAAAGCGATCGCTAATATATCGATCCGATAAGGTAGCTGCAGCCACTAAAGCATTGTCTTGTATCTTTACACCATGATGAACTTGAAAGCGCTCTTTCAGTCCTCGTAATATTGAAATGCTATCTTCTACCGTTGGAGGTTGCACTATTACCGGTTGAAAGCGGCGCTCCAAGGCCGCATCTTTTTCAATGTATTTCCTATATTCATCAAGTGTCGTAGCACCTATGCAGTGAAGCTCCCCGCGAGCCAGCATTGGTTTTAGCATGTTGCCTGCGTCCATAGCCCCTTCTGCTTTACCAGCACCGACAATGGTATGCAATTCATCAATAAATAGCAGCATTCGTCCTTCACTTTTCTTAATTTCTTGCAACACTGCTTTTAAACGCTCTTCAAATTCACCACGATATTTAGCGCCTGCAAGAAGAGCGCCTAAATCAAGGGCAAAAATCGATCTATCTTTGAGTCCTTCAGGAACGTCACCTCGAACAATTCTTTGAGCCAAACCCTCCACGATAGCTGTTTTTCCTACGCCGGGCTCACCAATAATTACAGGATTGTTTTTCGTTTTCCGTGACAGAATTCGTATAACCCTGCGTATCTCCCCATCGCGACCAATTACCGGATCCATCTTGCCTCGTCGTGCTTCTGCAACTAGTTCACGACCGTATTTTTCAAGAACTTCATAAGTATCTTCTGGTGTTGGATTTGTAATTCGTTGATGACCTCGCAAAGTGGTTAATGCTTGTAATATGCTTTGACGATGAATCTTATATTTGCGAAGTATCTTAGCTGTGGAAGATATTTCTTTTTCTTCTGTTAAAGCTAACATGAAGTGTTCTGAGGAAATGTATTCATCTTTCAACTGTCGAGCTTCATCTTCAACGGTTATAAAAAGATTTCTCAAGCGCTTTGATAAGTAAATTTTATCAGCTTCTATGCCGCTGCTGTATTGTTTTGGTCTTCTATCTAGTTCTTGCTGGATATCTTGCTTAAATTGCTCAACATCTATATTCATTTTCGTTAGAAGACGGCTTAGGAGGCCTTCTTTCTGCTCTACCAGGGCTAAAAGTAGATGATCGACATCTACTTCTGCATGATGATATCGATTTGTTAGAGATTGAGCAGCCAAAAAAGCCTCTTGCATTTTTTCTGTCATTTTATGCAAATTCATATTGGCACCTCCTGCGTGCTTTTCCTTCTAATCTGCTTTTGACTAACTTTGACCTTCTGCTGCTATTATAACCATGACACCATACCTATAATCAATTCTTTTCTCCGATGATATTCACCGATTAGAGCCATTTATGTCTTTACATCGCTATAATACACAATAGCAAGCATCTTTTGACCTTTTTTGACTTTCTGTTTTTCGCGACGAAGTAGGCAAAGAGTTCAGAGGAATAACAAAAAACCTTAGATATTATTATCTAAGGTTTTATATACATGTAAATGGCTCCTCGAGTAGGACTCGAACCTACAACCTACCGGTTAACAGCCGGTTGCTCTACCGATTGAGCTATCGAGGAATATTGTTTTAGCTCAATGATTCTTTTCAGAGTATATTGCTCCTTTGGTTGTCCCATGATGCCATAGAACAACTTTATGCGGTATTAGCTCTCCTTTCGGAAAGTTATCCCCCTCTTATAGGTAGGTTATCCACGCGTTACTCACCCGTTCGCCACTAAGTCTTGGAATAGCAAGCTATCCCTTAACTCCGTTCGACTTGCATGTGTTAGGCATGCCGCCAGCGTTCGTCCTGAGCCAGGATCAAACTCTCCAAAAAATTATGGGTGAGCCTGATAAAGCTCTTAATTGACTTTTTTTGATAACTTTTGTATTTATAATGAAGGTTTCGAAAAACCATCACCGAATCTGCAAAAGCTCTCAGAATTGATTGGTTTGTCGTAAGCCCGAAAGCTTCGACATTTTCGCACGCTTGACTTGTTTACAACTGTTTGATTTTCAAGGACCAGAATTGAAATTATACCATTCTTTATTGACTTTCGTCAATTGGTATTTGCTGCCTCACAGCAGCGACATTTGCTATTATTGCATAACTAACAAAGATACGCAACCATCAGTTTTTTCCAATTGCGTATTTTGTGCACAAAAAACAAATATTTTTTTGTAAAGAGCCCGAAGGCCCTTTGTTTACTGATTTTTTTCTGGTTTACGGTCTCCTGTGCTTCCTTTAATATGCGCTTCAGTGTTATCCATAACACGTAGATGGGTACCCTCTTCTCCAACTTCACGCATAACCAAAGTATCTTGATCAGGATCTTTTTTTGTTTTTTTCTTTTCCATTGTAATCACTCTTTCTTTTATAGATCTTATTCTTGGGTACAATTGAGAAGCAGAACTACTAGATTTGCTAGAAGTAGAAGCCAGAAAGAAATTTTGCTCTACTTTTATTTGTCATCTTTAATGTAAGCAAAATTCTACCGTTAAGGTAACCCATAAAAGCTCTCTTTACTCCTTATTATTTTAGTAAAGGAAAATTTTTTTTTGTTCTTGTATTATGCCTATTGCAAAAGGTATTAGTGAAGTAAAAGACTGCCGATTGCATTTACAATAGGCCAAAACGCAGTCACAACCAGCAAAATGTATCTGGGTCAGGTGTTATGACTTCCTGGAGAGAGGACTTCAGACCTCAGCCATCGGCAGCTTGCTGCCGCTCATGGCGTGGGATGAGTCCGTTCGGAAGGAAATCATAACGCCTGACCCCACCACAGGGTAGCTATTTTCGTGTTAACCCCTCATGCCCGTCCGGACACAACCAGATATAAAAATTCTATTTTGTGTTAAGTAACTGAAAACTCTGAACACCTATTCATTTTTCGACCCAAACATGATAAAATCATAGCCGTAGGTACGTTTTCCCGAGAGAATGGACAATCCATCTTTTTCAGTTTACAGGGAGAAGTATGCCCCTCCTTGTTCAAGAGAGCGCAAGTGATTTGTCTCCAGCTACCTCGGCTAGGTTTCAAAAAAGACAAGCCTTACCTTGTTCCATATTCTATACCACTACACACTGTCTTTATACCCAAAATTCTCAATGTAGCATCGCTACTCCTATCTCGAAGCCTTCATGAAAATGAAACCTTTCTTACTTGCAACTCTTTTACCAAAGACAAGAAGTATCCCAAGGGCAAGAAAACCTACAAAAAAAGACAAGTACATAGGTGAAAATGGAACATGTATCAGCAATTCTGGGAGGAATGGACATGAAAGCTTATGTCGGAACGATTCTGCGGATCAATCTGACGACAAAGACGATTACGAAAGAAGCCATTGATCCTGAAATGGCTCAGAAGTTCGTAGGCGGCCGTGGTCTCGCTACCTATATGTTAGCGCAAGAAATCGACCCTGCCATTGATGCTTTAAGCCCTGAAAACAAAATTTTTATTGCAACAGGACCTTTAACAGGCACCAATGCACCGACAAGCGGACGATATATGGTTGTAACCAAGGCACCTTTAACAGGTACCATAGCCTGTTCTAACTCCGGTGGTTACTGGGGTCCTGAATTAAAAAATGCTGGTTACGACATGGTCGTTTTAGAAGGGAAAGCAGAAAATCCCGTCTATATCTCTATTGTCGACAACGAAGTTGAAATCAGAGATGCAGCGCACCTCTGGGGCAAAAAAGTAAACGATACGACGGACACTTTGCTTGAAGAAATGGCCGACCCCAAAGCGCGTGTCCTCTGCATCGGTCCTGCCGGTGAGCAGTTGTCCCCCATCGCAGCTGTTATGAATGAGCGTTTCCGTGCAGCCGGTCGTTCTGGCGTTGGAGCTGTCGTCGGCTCGAAAAACGTAAAAGCAATCGTTGTGCGTGGCTCTAAGAAAGTAGAAATTGCCGATAGCGAAAAAATGCGCGACATCTTAAAAGGCGCTATGGGCAAAATCCGTGAAAACGGTGTGACCGGTCAAGGTTTACCGAAGTACGGCACTGCGATTCTCGTAAACATCATCAACGAAAACGGCGTTTATCCTACTCGCAACTTCCAGCAAGGTGTTTTCGATGAAGCAGAAGCCGTTTCTGGTGAAGCACTAGAAGCCAACTATCTGGTCAAGCGCGATCCCTGTTACCGTTGTCCTATCGCTTGCGGTCGTTACTGCAAAGCTGACGACATGGAAGGTGGCGGACCGGAATACGAAACCCTCTGGGCCTACAGTGCTGACTGCGGCGTCAGTGACTTAAAAGCAGTCATCAAAGCCAACCACCTTTGCAACGACTATGGTATTGATACAGTTTCAGCAGGTTGTACCATTGCTTGTGCGATGGAGCTCTATGAAAAAGGTTATATCAAAGAAGAAGAGCTCGATGGACCGGCTCTAAAATTCGGTAATGGCGAAGCCATCGTCGAGTGGACTCGCAAAATGGGCGCTGGCGAAGGTTTTGGCGCTAAGCTTGCCCAGGGTTCCTATCGCTTGGCTGATTCCTATGGCGTTCCCGAACTATCTATGACGGTGAAAAAGCAAGAACTTCCTGCTTATGACCCTCGCGGTATTCAAGGACAAGGCGTACAATACGCAACTTCTAACCGTGGTGGTTGTCACGTTCGTGGCTACCTCATCTCCCCTGAGATCCTCGGACTTCCTGAAAAACTCGACCGCCTGTCCCTAGAAGGCAAGCCCCTATGGACGAAGATTTTCCAAGATCTAACTGCTACCATTGACGCAACAGGTCTTTGCCTCTTCACTTCCTTTGCACTCGGTGCACAAGACTACGCTGATATGCTGACAGCAGCAACAGGTCAAGAGTGGACCGCAGAAGCAGTTCTTGAAGCCGGAGACCGCATCTATAATATTGAACGCCTCTTTAACATCCAAGCTGGCTTTACCAAAGCCGACGACACCCTGCCGAAGCGCTTGTTAGAAGATCCTATTCCAGACGGACCAAGCAAAGGCTGGGTTACCAAGCTTGATGAACTTCTACCTCTTTACTATGAAGTTCGAGGCTGGGATGCTGAAGGCGTACCCACTGAAAAGAAACTAAAAGAACTTGGCCTGGCGTAAGTACGATTCTGTATAGATTGCAATACGAAGGTCATCTAATAAGACAATAAGTTCCAGCTACGATTGATATTTTGGAAGAAAAGGGAGGGCTCAATTCGAGACCCTCCCTTTTCTTATAAAAAAGCAACAAAGGAGGGAAGGCGCCTGCGCCACTCCATGAACAATCAAGAATTTGAAATCATCTATCACCCCAAACCAACTTTGAAAAAACTTTACGTAGAAATTACCTCTCGCTGTAATTTGTCTTGCGTTATGTGCTTTCGTCGTAGCATGAAAGATCGACAAGGTGACATGAAGCAGGAAACTTTTCATAAAATCTTAGAGGGGGCAAAAGACTTTCCTCATCTGAAGGAAATCGTCTTCGGCGGCATTGGAGAGAATTTTGTTCACCCCCACTTTTTATCGTGGGTACGAGAAGCAAGACACCGAAATCTTGAAGTAACCATTTTTACAAACGGTACTTTGCTAGATGAATCTACGATTGAAACACTTTTGGATCTTGATGTTTCTCGCCTCATGATATCTCTGGACAGCCCTGATCCTCTGGGCTATGATCAAATCAGAGGTCACAACTTGGAAAAACTGTTAACCCAGATGGCCGCTCTCAATCTCGCCAAGAAGCGTCGTCGCCTCGAACGCCCCTGGTTAATTTCTGAGTTTGTCCTAATGCGAAACAACTATCACTCTCTACCTGCCCTTGTAAACCTCGCCTCTCAATACGATATTCGTGAAATCCACCTTACCAACCTCATGCCTTTTACCGCATCTATGGCAGAACAAACTTTATACCACCCCGCTTTGCCAGATGATCTTGAAAAAGTGCTATCGCAAGCTCGTTTACGCAGTTTGTCCGGTCAAATCACCTTGATTGAACCTGAATTTTCTCTTAAGACAGAGCGCAAATGCCAGTTTATTGAAGATTGGGCTTGTGCAATTGGCTGGCACGGTCAGGTCTCACCTTGTTTTCGCCACCTTCACTCCTATCAAGAATTTGTCTTTGGGCGAAAAAAAGAGGTTCGAGCTTATGATTTTGGCAACATTCAAGAAAAATCACTTTATGAGATCTGGACGTCCCCACAGTATATGGAGTTGCGTTACAAGTTGAGTCAAGGCATTTACCCATCCTGCACCGATTGCAACTTTGTCAATGGTTGTGATTACGTTCTTGATTCTGATGCAGACTGTTATTACAACAGCCCGGGCTGCGCTGACTGCCTCTGGTCTCGGCGGTTGGCTCTGTGCCCCTAAAATTGCAACTATCTCGCTTCAAAGGGAGGTATCGTAATGAAAGTATTAGTAAAACTTTTTGCAACTTTTCGTGATAAACGTTTCATTAAGCAAGAAATGGAATTTCCTGAGCAAACAGAGGTTCGAGATGTTTTAAAAGTTCTCGATATAGCGGATGAAGAAGTGGCTATATTACTGGTCAACGGACGAAACGCAGAAGTGGACCATCCCTTACAAGACGGTGACACGCTTTCTTTATTTCCCCCTGTCGGCGGTGGGTAACAGGTAGCACCTAAAAAGGGTGATGTACTGTGTCCACAATGGAAATCCTTTTATTTTTTTTCTTTTTGGTTAAAGAACTTATGCTTTTTTTCCTCTTGACACCTTACTTCTGGCTTGCTGCCTTACTTCTTCTAGCCCTTACCCTTTTGGTCGTAAAAAGGAAAAGTGATGCAATCTCGGCTCAGCAGACAGATACAAGACCCATAGATACAAAAACAGAAGAGAGTTTTGATATACTGGGTCTAGGTCAAGAGGATCGTGCCACTGAAAGGTTTCAGCAGCAATATGAGCTTTTAAATCATCGTTATGAAGAGCCTGGTGAAAAAGAAAAAAGAAAAGAAAAAGTCCCTGGTCGTGCTTAAAACCAGGGACACCTTCTTTTCTTACCTCAAATAAACATTCACTAAAAAAACTCTTTCACTTGTCCTATACGGATTGTGATATTTATATTATACTGAAGGTAGAAGCACTTGGGTAAGATTGTACATAGCGGAGGGGAATTCCTTGAAAGTATTAAAAATTCCAGAACCAACTGTTGTTCGCCTTTCTCTCTATTCACGCTTCTTAAACCAAGCCAACGACAAAGGGATGGATATCATCTCATCCGATGAAATCGGCGTCGCCGTCGGCATTCCTTCCGCCCAGGTACGTAAAGATCTCTCCTACTTTGGTGAGTTTGGAATTCGTGGTGTTGGCTATCGGGTGAAAGATCTCTGTGAACAAGTGGACAAGCTACTCTGTGTGAATCAGCCTTGGCCTGTCGTCATTATTGGTGCCGGTCACCTTGGGAAAGCAATGGCAACCTACAAAGGTCTACTTGATCGCGGTTTTGAAGTGGTTGCTCTTTTTGATACTGATTCTGATGCCATTGCTTCTTCTGCCTCGTCAGAAGAAGTATCTGATAATCTTCCTATCTATCCCTTACGTGAGCTCGAGAGAGTCGTTCAGGAAAAGAAGATTAAAATGGGTATCATCGCTGTTCCTGCGGAGTCGGCACAGTCGATTGCTGAAGCCTTAATCCAAACTGGTGTTGCTTCCATAATCAACTTTGCACCTGTTGTATTAAATGTACCTGAACATGTAGAAATACGTAACATAGATCTGACGGTGAATTTAGAGGTCTTGAGCTTTAATCTGGGCATGCGTAGTTCTTAAAAGTACAGAACACAGTGGGGGCGGTTCTGCTGTGCTCCAGGGGATAGTACTTCTGTGTTCAGTCCTTTTCGAAAAAGAAAAAGAGAGAAGACTTTTATAAGCTTCTCTCTTTTTTCTTTTTCTTTTTCTGTATTTACTCCATCTATACACAACCTGTAGGCTTTGGTAAGCCTGCTATTTTACAGGCTCCTTTGATGGGACCTGAGGGGAAATAGTCGTATAGTTGTCTCAGGGTAATATCGACTTCGTTACAAAGACTTCGAATCATGGGAGCAATGCCGTTTTTTTGATAATAGTTGCGCATGTAGTAAATCACTTTCCAGTGCCTTTCTGTTAGCTCCTTAACTTCTTCGAGCCGTGCAAGTGCTTCAGCGACTTCTTCACTCCACAGCGTTGGATCGACAAGAAAACCTTCTTCTGTGAGTTCAATCGTACAGCCGGATTTTGTAGTGATGGTAGACACTAACGGGAGCCTCCCCTGTTCTCATGCGATACATTCTATGTTTTATTAGTGTTTTCGAATATGAGTGGTTCAAAGATCCTAAAATCCTCAAGCAGGGCATACTGTTCATTTTTTCTGCTCATTCTTTCTGATCCCTTTTCCCTCTCCATTTGGAAATCCACCGCTCTAAAGGTCCATTGGTAGCAATTTTTACTTGTGCTGGCTCGGTCTCGTCCGGTGCTGCGATAATACCAACGGGTTCGTTCCACTTTTTCTCGACTCTTTTGCTGCGCCAGACGCCTTCATTTTTTCCACCAGGTAAAAAATCCACTTCTACGTAAAGAGGCGATGTAGATAGAGCCATGGTCAGATCGCTTCTTGTTTTTACATCATAGCCGTTCACACGACCAATGATATCACCAGTCTGTAGACCTAGCTTTTGGGCTGGTGAGCCTTCAGCGATAGAAAGAATACGCAAACCCCAAGGTGAGGAGTTAAAGTAGGGCTTGCCACTTAGTTCTCGTCGCTGGGTCCACAAGATGAGTGCTTCATGGCCAAGGGGGCCAAATAGAGCGGCTAAGATGGCCAGAGAAGGCGCGAAAGAGGCCAAAAGAGCAAGGCCTAACAGAATGAGGCTGTACAAACCAAGCATGAAAGCAGAAAGCCGCGAGTGCTCCCGAGGTGGCCTTGTAACAGCAAGATCGCCATAGCCAAGACCAGCTACAATCGGTAAGGGCACAAAGAGGAGCATATAACCTATTTCAGGCTCCATGGGAGGCGGTGCAATCAAGGGCCACCAGGAGGGCATGGCCATACCTGAAGTAGCCAAACCACTATCTTCTGGGATGGCGACCAAGGTGAGTACCATCAGTGGAATGGGCCAAAAACTTTGCAAATTATAGCCACCCACGGTTGAGCCATTGCGATGAGCGATATAAACCGGTACAGAGCTGCGGTGACCAGTGAAGTAGATTAATAAGGCTTCCACCATATGCAAAATAGCGACTAAGCCCATAATTTGAGCCACGCTTACGGCTTCCCAACCAAAGATAATGGCCACTAAAGAAATAATGCCACCTGCATAAGCAAAGCAAAGGTAACGCGTGTTAATCAGCATCAAAAGCAAGGCCACAGGCCAAAGGTAAAGAAAGCCTGCTTCTGTAATCGTAATGCCGAAAAAAATTAATAAAGATGAACCGATGATGCCACCAAAGACGCCATAGACAATGGCAATTACGATGGGGCGCCAGGCGCTTTCTTGTTCGATGTGAAAAAGCTCTGCTTTCATTTTGGCCATGCGACGATATTGCAGGGCTATGAGGAGCACAATGAGCCAAAACAAAGAAGGGTATTGGAAAGGCTGAGCAACCAGCAACCAAATACCCTGAAAAATCAATTCGAGCATATTCCACAGGTTAAATGCTTCCATTGTCTACAACCTGCCTAGTTTTATTTACGGCTAGAAGCTTCTATGCCACGCCTTGTCAAAACTCTTATCGAAATTCTTATCGAAGCTCTTATTGAATCTCTTATTGAATCTTCCCTTGTATGATCTCCAGTGCTTTTAGCTTTTGAATATCTTGTCTTTCATCTGCTTTTTCCACACTTAAGGGGTGATCGGTTCTGTTTTCTAGCTCCACAACGACATCGGGTTCAATACCGAGCTTGTGAATGTCATTTTCTTTTGGAGTAAGATATTTGGCTGTTGTTAGCTTGAGGCTGCCCCGCCATCAAGCTCCATCACCATTTGAACAATGCCTTTGCCAAAGGTTTTGGTGCCAACCAGTGTGCCTGTGCCGTTGTCTTTCACAGCGCCAGCTACAATTTCTGAGGCACTGGCTGAGCCACCATTAATCAGGATGACCAGCGGAAGCCCGATATAGTCACGGGTGCTATAGGCTGTTTCAGTGCCCTCTGAACGGTCAACAATGTGTACAACAGGCCCTTCGGGGATAAAGTTTGAGGCGATATCAACGGCGGAGTCTAACTCTCCACCAGGGTTATCGCGTAAGTCAAGGATAATGCCTTTCGCGCCTTCATCCTTAAATCTACGCAAAGCGCGATCGACTTCGTTGGCTGCAATTTTGTTAAATTGGCTGATCTGAATGACACCAATTCGTTTGTCTTGTTCAGAAAAATCTGCTGTAACCACTGGAATTTGCACTTCTTCCCGAACAATGGTCATTTCATGAAACCCTTGTCCGTCTTCACGGAAGATGGTGAGGTGTACTTCTGAACCTTCGGGCCCTTTGATTTTTGAAACTGCTACATCTACATCCATGTCAGCCACATCTTCGCCATCTACTTTAACGATGACGTCGCCAGCTCTTAATCCTGCTCGCTCGGCAGGACCACCTTTAATCGGTGATACAACAACAAGCTTGTTGACATCTCTTTTGCTGACATAGACGCCAATACCAGTGAAACTACCTTGAATTTGCTCAAAAAGCTGTTTGTACTGTTCTGGATCTAAGTAGCTAGAATAGGGGTCATTCAAGGAACCGACAATGCCTTTCATCGCTCCATCTACAAGGGTGGAAAATGGAACAGGTTCCAGGTATTCTCGATTCACCAGGTGAACGACTTTGGCAAGTCGACCTAGGTGCTGATAGTTTGTTATTACCAAGGCGGCTAGTGTTGCTGTGGTCAGAATACTAATAGCAACAACGATCACCGCCAAAATGGTGAGGCCTCTACGACGTCCAGTCAATCACTTCAACCACCTTAATTCGGATTTCCTTCCCTTCTACTTCTATACGCAGTGCAGAAGGTTTGTATTCTTCCCTTTAGCGTCCGATGTAGGGCATTGGATTTACAGGGTGTCCCTTTTCTCGCACTTCAAAGTGCAGATGAGGACCTGTGCTCCAGCCCGTTGAACCAACAGCACCAATGCGCGCTCCTTTTTGTACCGTTTGGCCTTCGCGAACGCCGATGACAGACATATGAGCATATAAGGTTGAAGTCCCGCCACCATGATCGATAATTACAGTATTGCCATAACCGCCACTATTACCGGCAAATATAACTACGCCTGTCTGGGCCGCTAAAATGGGTGTGCCTGAAGAGGCGGCAAAATCGACACCCGTATGAAAGCGCTCTGTACGTAGAACAGGATGCATGCGCCCACCATAAGCCGAGGTCACTCTCGCATTATGAGGAAGTGGGAAAACCATAGGCCCTGAGCCCATTCTAGCTCTGTTTTGTTGAGCTTGTAGGTTTTGAATGATGCTTTGAAGCTGTCTAGAGGTTCGCTCTAGATCGTCAAGCATCTGCTCTACAACTTCTTTTTGCGATGTTACTTCTTGTAAAAGCCGCTGGTGTTCTTGGCTTTGTTCTACAAGACGTCTTTTTTCCGCTTCCGCATTGCTTTTTAGTGTATTGAGTTCATTTTTGCGAAATTCTAGATCTGCTTTGTGCGCTGCGATGGCTCTTTCTTCTTCTTCAATCTGACGAATTAGCTTGGCGTCTTGCTCTACAATTTTTTCCATTAAGTCAAGACGGGTTAGAAAATCGACGATATGCGTTGCTTCAAGCAATACTTCTACATAAGAGACATTGCCGTTTATGTACATGTCTCGAATTCGCATTTTTAAGAGCCCCAATTGCTCTTCATGTCGCTGTTGTGCTGCTTCTAGTTCTTTTTGAGCTAGATTGATTTGTTTTTGTACCGTTTCCATTTGCTGATTCAATTCAGCAATCGCTCTTTCTGTCTGGGTAATCTCCCGAGCTACAATGTCAAGTCGTCCTAGAATGGTTCTTTCTTCTTGTTTCTTCGCAGCAAGTTCGCTGCGAGCTCTATCGATCTGTTGCTGTATCTGGTTCTGTTCTTGACGGCGCTGGGTCAGTTCATCGGCCATGGCAATGCCTTGCCCTTGATAGCCCAGCCCCGGAAGAAGCAAAGTAGATAAGAGGGCTGTCCCTACAACAACGGCAACAAAACGACGGGATAGTGGATTTTTGGTGTTTTCCATAGGGTTGTCATCGCTCCTTCTGTTCAATAAAAAGTGATTTTGAACGGAAGTTATACTTTTAAGAATTTGCGCAAAGAAATGGTACTGCCTAGAGCGCCTATACAGACACCCGTAAAGAGTAAAATCTGAGAAATGGTTGTAAGAAAGTCAGCATCACTGCGCAAGGGGACAAAAGGAATGAAGGACTGGGCATAGGCAATTACTTTGGTATAAGTAAAAAATAGAAACAAAACTGCAACGAGAGAACCAAAAAGACCAAGAAACATGCCTTCCAGTAAAAAAGGCCAGCGAATAAACCAGTTGGTAGCGCCGACATACTTCATAATGGTAATCTCTTTTTGCCTGGCAAAAACAGTAAGTCGAATGGTTGTAGAGATCAAAAAGACAGAAGCTGTCCCAATAAGCGCCATCACAGCAAGACCGCCCATGCGAACCCAGTAGGTAAGGCTGAGGATTTGCTCTACAATGCCATGGCCATACCGTACTTTTTCCACGATGGCGTATTGCTCAATTTCTTCAGCCAGCGGTGCAACATCATGGGGATCACCCGCTTTAACACGATACATATCGGGCAAAGGATTCTCATTGCCTAAGACACGAAAATAATCGCTGTTATCACCGAGCTGCCTGCGCATATTGGCCAAACCTTCTTCTTTGGAAACAAAGATGACTTCACTGACTTTATCGTTACTGCCAATGATTTCGCCAATGCTTCTGACTTCCCTCTCATCAGCGTCAATATGCAAGAATACTGCAATTTCTAGCTCTGATTCAATCGTTTCAGCCAGATGGTTTGAGTTCATGACAAGAACAAGCGACAAACCAAGAATCAGCAAAGAGACTGCGACGGTAGAAACAGAGGCCATGCTCATCCAACTGTTTTGCCACATTGAGCGGAAGGCTTCCCGGAAAATATAAAAGATGGTACGAATTTTCATGTGCCCTTGTCCTTCTCCTTCTCCCAATCCTTCTCTCTCTCATCCTTATAGCTTCCGCGTTCTTCATCTCTAACTATTTGACCGCCTTCAATGGCGATGACGCGCTGTCGCAAGGCATCTACAATGTCTCTAGCGTGGGTAGCCATAATAATTGTTGTCCCACGGCGATTGATCTGGAGCAAGAGATCCATAATATCTGTGGCCGTTTGCGGATCTAAGTTCCCTGTTGGCTCATCAGCAATAATCAAAGCTGGCTCATTGACAATGGCTCTGGCAATTGAGACCCGTTGTTGCTCCCCACCGGAAAGCTGGTGAGGATAGAGGTTGGCTTTTTTCTCTAAGCCAACCATTTCTAAAACTTGAGGCACTCGATAGCGAATCATTTTGCCAGGGCTTTCTACAACTTCCATAGCAAAAGCAACATTGTCATAGACTGTCTTCTGCGGTAATAAGCGAAAATCTTGAAAGACCACACCCATCTGCCGTCGAAGCTGCGGTACTTCTTTTTCACGCATGCGAACTAGAGAGCGACCATTAAAGATGATCTGCCCTTCCGTCGGTGTCTCTTCTCGAAAAAGTAGTTTTATAAAGGTAGACTTGCCGGCACCTGAAGGACCTACGAGAAAGACAAAGCTACCTTTCTGTATGCGTACATTCACATTCGCAAGGGCTTGAACTCCATTGGGATAGGTTTTCGAGACGTTGAACATCTGTATCATTTGTTACAACCTCCACATCAGGAGATCCTTCGACATAAATGCTTTATATCCTTTTCTTAAAAGCAAGAAATTGTATCCTTTTGGGGAAATGGTTGAGAATGTAAGGCACAAAGGTTTAAAACCGTACATCAGAAATATTATAAAGCATTAAAGCGTCAAAATGGTTAAGAATCTTTCAAGAATACTAGATTCGAATATAAATAAACGTAAAAAAGCATGAAAAAAACCGTTAAGAGCAGGGAAAGCTGATTTTTCAAGAAAAAATCCCTCTTCCTCTGCATCTTGACGGTTTTTCTGCCTTTACATAGTTCTTTAACTTAAAAAGCCCTATTATTTTCCAATTATTTCCATGTCATTAGGGCCTATTGTCGCTTTCCTAGTAGTATTGTTGTCTTTAGAAGATTTACTTCCCTTTGCTTCTAAAGTACTTTATTGCTTACGAACAAGCGCTTTTTGGGCTGCTTCCACGATTTTTTTGGCTGTAAGTCCATACTTCTCCAAAAGGGCCGCAGGCGTGCCTGATTCACCGAAAGTATCTTGGAGACCGACTCGCTCTAGGGGAGCAGGGTATTTTTCTGCAAGTACTTCTGCAACGGCCGAACCGAGACCTCCAATAATGGAGTGCTCTTCAGCTGTGACGACAGCACCTGTTTTGCCAACGGAAGCCACGATGGCTTCGGCATCAATAGGTTTGATGGTGTGCAGGTTGAGCACTTCTGCGCCAATTCCTTGTTCTTGCAGTGCTTTGGCTGCTTCTAAGGCTTGGGCGACCATCAAGCCTGTGGCAATGATGGTGATGTCGCTGCCTTCTTGCATGGTAACAGCTTTGCCCCAAGTAAATTCATAATGATCTTCAAAGATAACAGGAACGGCAAGACGACCTAAGCGTAAATAGACAGGACCGTTATGCGCTGCGGCCCAGCGGACAGCGGCGGCTGTTTCGATGGCGTCAGCAGGCACTACAACAGTCATGTTGGGAATGGAGCGCATAATCGAAATATCTTCTACGGTCTGGTGAGAAGCGCCATCTTCACCGACAGAGATGCCTGCGTGGGTCGCTGCAACTGTGACGGGCAGCTTGGGGTAAGCAATGGTGTTACGAATTTGTTCAAAAGCACGACCCGTCGCGAACATGGCAAAAGTACTGGCAAATGGAATTTTCCCAGCTGCAGCAAGGCCAGCCGCTGTACCCATAAGGTTTTGCTCGGCTATACCCATGTCGAAGAAACGGTCGCTGTGTTTTTTGGCAAAATCGATAGTTTTTGTTGATTTCGCCAGATCGGCGTCGAGTACGACGATGTCTTTATTTTCCTCTCCCAGTTGCGCCAACGTCTGACCGTAGGCGTCCCGGGTGGCAATTTTTTTCATTGTTTGCAAAACCTCCGTTACCCTAACTCTGCCATGGCTTTTTCGTATTGTTCGGCGTTGGGCGCGTTGCCATGCCAACCGACTTGATCTTCCATAAAGGAAACGCCTTTGCCTTTGATTGTTTTGGCTACGATGCAAGTTGGTTTGCCTTTGCTTTCTTTCGCCGTAGCAATGGCATTGAGGATTTGTGGTAGGTCATGGCCATCGACTTCGAGAACATGCCAACCAAAAGCCTTGAATTTTTCTGCAATGGGGTGACAGGACATGACTTCTTCTATCGTTCCGTCAATTTGCAGTCCGTTGTAATCTACAAAGGCCGCTAGGTTATCCAGCTTGTAGTGCGCTGCGGCCATGGCAGCTTCCCAGATCTGGCCTTCTTGTAATTCGCCATCACCAAGAAGAGCCCAGACGCGGCTTTCTTTTTGGTCGAGCTTGAAAGCCAAAGCCATGCCAAGCGCGGCAGAAAGACCTTGTCCTAAGGAACCTGTTGACATATCAACGCCAGGAACTTTTTTCATATCAGGGTGACCTTGTAGAAAATGGTCGATTTTCCGTAAGTTTTTGATCTCTTCCACGGGGAAAAATCCTTTTTCAGCAAGGGCTGCATATAGGACGGGGGCGGCGTGGCCTTTGCTAAGTACGAAACGATCGCGGTCAGGCCACTTTGGGTTTTGAGGGTCTACTTTTAATTCGGAGAAAAAAAGAGCCGAAACGATTTCAGCCGCTGACAAAGACCCTCCGGGATGTCCGCTTCCGGCGGCATGGGTCATTGTGATAATATGACGGCGAATCTTTCGGGCTTTGTCTTCCAAATTTTGCAACAGGTCTGGTTGGACCGTGCTTTTTTCGTTCATGGTGCAGATTACCTCCTGTCAAACGTCTCGACATTATTCTGCACCGTTTTGTCGAATCCCTGCATGATAGGGCGAAAAAGTTTATGCTTTTTAGGCTTAAACTTTTTTCGCAGCCCAGGCCAAGTAGGTAGATATAAAGGGTTCTAGATCGCCGTCCATAACGGCGTGGACGTTGCCCACTTCGGCGTTCGTTCGATGGTCTTTCACCATGTTATAGGGGTGAAAGACGTAGGAGCGAATTTGACTGCCAAAGGCAATGTCTTGTTGGTCTCCTTTGAGCTTGTTGTATTCTTCGGCTTGTTTTTGTCGTTCTCGCTCAAAGAGTTTGGCTTGCAGCATTTTCATGGCTCTGGCTTTGTTCTGGATCTGGGAGCGTTCGTTTTGGCACGCTACGATGACGCCCGAGGGAAGGTGGGTGATGCGGACGGCAGAGTCTGTCTTATTGACGTGCTGTCCACCGGCACCACCGGCTCGAAAGGTGTCGATTTTCAAGTCTTCGGGGTTGATTTGGATTTCTATGTCGTCGCTCACTTCAGGGAGTACTTCAACGGAGGCAAAAGAGGTGTGGCGGCGACCAGAGGCATCAAAAGGAGAAAGGCGAACGAGACGGTGAACGCCCATTTCTCCTTTGAGATAGCCGTAGGCGTTTTCTCCTGTGATGGCGAGAGTGGCTGATTTGGTGCCTGCTTCTTCACCAGCAAGGTAGTCTAAGACTTGTACTTTATAGCCTTCTCCTTCTGCCCAACGCATGTACATACGCATCAGCATATCGTTCCAGTCCATGGCTTCTGTGCCGCCGGCGCCGGCGTGTAGAGTGAGCAAGGCGTTGTTACGGTCATAAGGCCCGTTCAACAAGAGGGTTAGGTGCCAGCGCTCTAGTTCGGCTTTGATTTCTTCGATGCCTTTTTGCACTTCGTCGACAATGCTTTCGTCCTCTTCTTCGGCGCCTAGTTCGCGGAGGACTTGGAGGTCTTCCCAGCGCTGGTATAAGTCCTGATAGGCTTTTTCTTTTTCTTTCAGTCCATTTAATTCTTGCATGATTTTCTGGGCTTCTTCAGGGTCGTCCCAGAATGCAGGGTCAAGGATGATTTGCTCTAGTTCAGCGATCCGTGCTTCCTTTGAAGCGAGGTCAAAGTGAATCCCTCAGTTCATACAAAGGCGTCTCCAGTTCGGCCAGGTCTTTTTTCAATTCTGAAAACAAGCTTCTATGTCTCCCTTCGAATTTGGGGCTACCCACAAAGATAGAGGGTACAGCAAGTTTTTACTTCCCACCGCAGCAACGCTTGAATTTTTTGCCGCTGCCACAAGGGCAGGGGTCGTTGCGTCCGATGTTCTCGGTAGAGCGCACTGGTTTTTTGGGGCCTGATTCTTCGTAGCGGTTTTCGGTGGCTTTGGAGAGTACGGTTTCTTGGGGTTCTTCGAGCGGTTGTTCTTTAACGACGTTGATACGGTAAATGTAGCGAAGGAAGCTTTCCTGGATGTTGTTGATCATTTCATTGAACATGTCGTAGGCTTCGTATTTGTACTCGACAAGAGGGTCTTTTTGACCGTAGGCGCGAAGACCAATACCGTGTCGAAGCTGATCCATGGCATCGAGATGATCCATCCAGTTCTGGTCAACCATTTGCAGCATGATCATGCGCTCGAGGTCTCGTAAGATTTCGGGGCCCAGCTCGGCTTCTCTTTCGTCGTAGTGTTCTTTTCCTTTTTCTTGGAGGAGCTCGATGATTTCTTCTTTTTCCATTTCTTTGAGTTCATTTTTCTCAATGGTACCGGCTTTTAAGAAGATATCTTCACAGTAGGTGAGCAAGGCATCGAGATCCCAGTTTTCGGGGAATTTTTCATCACCGGCAATGCGGTTGACTTGGTTGACGACAATGTTATCGATAAAGCTGTAGGCTGTTTCTTTGAGGTTGCTTCCGTGAAGGACCTGGCGGCGCTGATCGTAGATCACTTCCCGCTGTTGATTCATAACATCGTCGTATTGGAGAACGTGTTTGCGGATGTCGAAGTTGCGGTCTTCGACTCGTTTTTGTGCTTTTTCGATGGCTCTGGTGATTACGCCTGATTCAATGGGTATAGAGTCGTCCATGCCAAGGCGATCCATAAGACCTTGGATGTTTTCAGAACCAAAGAGGCGCATGAGGTCGTCTTCTAAGGAGACGTAGAATTTTGTCTCACCAGGGTCGCCTTGACGTCCCGAACGACCTCGAAGCTGGTTGTCGATACGTCTTGATTCGTGTCGCTCCGTACCGATGACGTAAAGTCCGCCTACGTCGGCAATGTCTGCGCCTAAGACGATGTCGGTACCACGACCGGCCATGTTGGTAGCAATGGTGACCATGCCTTTTTGACCGGCGTTGCTGACGATTTCGGCTTCTTTTTCATGATGCTTGGCGTTAAGAACCTGGTGGGGGACGCCGCGCTTTTTCAGTTTGTCGGAGAGGACTTCTGATTTTTCAATCGATACAGTACCGACGAGAATGGGTTGTCCTTGGCGATGGTGTTCGATGATGTCTTCCACAACAGCGTTGAACTTGCCATCTTCGGTACGGTAGACCACGTCGGGGTGGTCTTTACGACGAATCTCTTTGTTCGTGGGAATGGTGACGACGTCCATGTTATAGATCTGCATGAATTCAGGCTCTTCTGTTTTGGCTGTACCCGTCATACCAGAGAGCTTTTTGTACATGCGGAAGTAGTTTTGCAATGTGATGGTCGCTAAGGTTTGTGATTCGTTCTGAATCTTAAGACCTTCTTTGGCTTCGATAGATTGGTGGAGACCTTCGGAGTAGCGACGGCCAAACATAAGGCGACCGGTGAATTCGTCAACAATAACGACTTCACCGTCTTTAACGACGTAGTTGCGGTCGCGCTTCATTAAAGCGTGGGCTTTGAGACCTTGGTTGACATGGTGCGCCCATTCTAAGGAGTCGGCAAGGTTTTCAATGCCGAGCATATGCTCTACTTTGGAAACACCTTCTTCGGTAAGGGTGACGACGTGGGCTTTTTCATCGACTTTGTAGTCTGCTTCTCGTTTTAGCCGTGGAATGATGCGAGCAACGGCATAGTATTTTTCTGTTGGTTTGTCTGCTTGCCCGGAGATGATAAGGGGTGTACGAGCTTCGTCGATTAAGATGGAGTCTACTTCGTCGACGATGCCATAGTTATGAGGCCGTTGCACCATGTTTTCTGGGCGCACGACCATGTTATCGCGAAGGTAGTCAAAGCCGAATTCGTTGTTCGTACCGTAGGTGATGTCGGCGTTGTAGGCGGCTTTACGTTGCTCGAAAGAGAGGCCATGGACGATTAGGCCCACTTCTAGGCCTAAAAAGCGGTGGATCTGGCCCATCCACTCGGCGTCCCGGCTGGCTAAGTAGTCGTTGACGGTGACGACATGAACGCCTTTGCCCGCTAAGGCGTTGAGGTAAGAAGGCAGTGTGGCAACGAGGGTTTTACCTTCACCGGTACGCATTTCGGCAATGCGCCCCTGGTGTAAGACCATGCCGCCGATAAGCTGGACGTCAAAGTGGCGCATGTTGAGGACGCGTCGAGAAGCTTCGCGTACAGTGGCGAAGGCTTCTGGGAGAAGATCGTCCAGAGTTTCTCCTTTTTCTAGGCGCTGACGAAATTCTACTGTTTTATTTTGGAGCTCTTCATCTTGTAGTTTTTGAAACTGTGGTTCTAAGGCGTTGATTTTGTCGACTGTTTTTTGTAATTTTTTGATTTCTTTTGGGTTGTCATCGAGGAATTTTTTGAGGAAGCCAAACAAATATAAGACCCCTTTCTGTTTCTATCCAATGTGCTTTTATGGATAACATGAAAATAGTCAATTGGTACTTTGTGGTGGGGTCAGGCCTTATTCATTCCTTCCGAACGGACTCATCCCACGCCATAGGCGGCAGCAAGCTGCCGATGGCTGAGGTCTGAAGTCCTCTCTCCAGGAATGAATAAGGCCTGACCCAGGTACATTTTGCTGGTTGTGACTGGGTTATGACCTATTGCAAATACAGGCAGTTAGATTTTATTATTGTACCATTCGCTGTAAGCGGGTGCAATGTGATGGCGAAAGGCTGCAAAAAAAGGGTACCCCTGTGGGCACCCTTTTTGTTTCTCTTATGAAGGTGTTAGTAGTCAGACTCGATGAGTCCGTAGTTGCCGTCTTTGCGACGGTAGACAACGTTGACTTGTTCTGATTCGGCATTGGTGAAGACGAAGAAGGTGTGACCAAGCAGGTTCATTTGCATGATCGCTTCATCAACTGGCATGGGCTTGAAAGCAAAGCGCTTAGAACGAACGATACTGGGACCCTGGTCTTCTTTTACAGGGCGCTCGTTGTAGTTGTCGTAAGCGAATTCTCTAAAGCCATGGTTTTTCAGCCGACGGGACAGGCGTGTCTTATAGGCATCGATCTGCCTGCTAAGTTTTTCTATGACCAGATCGATTGCTGCATACATATCCTGGTGTGTTTCTTCGGCACGCATGACAAGGTCAGAGGCAGGGACGGTAACTTCTACTTTGTGCATATCCCCTTCCACGACGAGGGTCACGCGTATTTCGCCAATGTGGTTAAAGTATTTTTCCAGTTTCGATAAGCGCTTGTTAACATAGTCTCTAAGAGCGGGGGTGACTTCAATGTTTTTGCCACGTACTTGGATATTCATCTGGCACCAACTCCTTCGCGAGTCTTGGCTTATGCCTTGTTCTTAGTATTCCCGATCACCAGCGGAAATTCCTGCCTCATCTTAGAAGTTCTTATCAAAAAATTTTTAAGTGATTTTCTTGGTGGGGTGGGAAAACCACAGAGACAAAGCGAGGGCATGGTGTTTTTTTAGGTTTTATTGCCAAGGTAAGCAGATAGGCTTTATAGCACTTTACTTAGGAAGAGTTTGGTTCTTTCTTGTTGGGGGTTGGTAAAGAGTTGTTGGGGTGTGCCTTCTTCTACGATTTGTCCTTCGTCCATGAAGATGACGCGGTCGCCCACTTCGCGGGCAAAGCCCATTTCATGGGTGACGACGACCATGGTCATGCCTTCGCGGGCAAGATCGCGCATGACGTTGAGGACTTCGCCGACCATTTCAGGGTCTAAGGCTGAAGTGGGTTCGTCAAAGAGCATGATTTTGGGCTTCATGGCCAGGGCACGGGCGATGGCGACGCGCTGTTGTTGGCCGCCTGAAAGTTGGTCTGGGTAGGCTGGCGCTTTTTCAGATAGGCCTACTTTGGCTAAGAGGTCTTGGGCGATTTTGGTGGCTTCTTCTTTTTTTACCTTGCCTACTTGCATGGGTGCTAAGGTGATATTATCAAGGACAGTTCTGTGGGGGAAAAGGTTGAATCGTTGGAAAACCATGCCTACTTCGGAGCGCACTTGGTTCAACTGGGCTTCGTTGTTGGTTAGTTCGATGCCATTGATGATAATTTGGCCGCTCGTTGGTTTTTCTAGGTGGTTGATACAGCGCAGGAGCGTGCTTTTTCCTGAGCCGGAGGGTCCTATGATGCAGAGGACTTCTTGTTCTGCCACTTCTAGATCTACGCCTTTGAGGACTTTGAGGTTGTGAAAGTTTTTGTGGAGAGCCGAGATTTTAATCATTCTATTTTTGCTCCCTCTATTTAGCGATGGGCTTTCATGGCGATGCGGTTTTCGTACCAAGCGAGGAGGCGGCTGAAGGTGAGGACTAAGATAAGGTAGATGGCGGCTACGGGGAGCCAGGCTTCCCAGACACGGTAGTAGGCGCCGTAGACGATTTTGCCGGTCATGGTAAGTTCGGGGAGAGAGATGACGGAGACGAGGGATGAGTCTTTGAGGAGGGCGATGAATTCGTTGCCCATGGGGGGAATGATGCGGCGAAAGGCTTGGGGCAAGATGATATGACGCATGGCCTGGGGATAGGACATGCCGAGGGAGCGGGCTGCTTCCATTTGGCCTTTGTCGATGGATTGGATGCCTGCGCGGAAGATTTCAGCGACGTAAGCGCCGGAGTTGATGCTAAGGGCGATGATACCGGCGGTCATGGGGTCGAAGGGCCGTCCTAGTAAGTTGGGGAGGCCGAAGTAGACGATAAAGATTTGAATTAGAAGGGGTGTGCCGCGGATCACGTCGGTATAGATGATGGCAATCCATCGCAGGGGTGCGAAGTGGGAGATGCGTAGAAGGGCGATGGCGAGGCCGAGGATGGTGCCGATGGCGACAGAAACGGCGGTGATTTTGATGGTGATCCAAGCGCCTAGTAGGAAGAGATCGGAGTAGCTCAGTACGATGTCCCAGCGAAAATCCATGTCTTGGGGCTCCTTCCTCGGAAATAGCGTTGTTCTGATTGATAAAAAACAGAGGCGCAGCAGGCTAGATACCTGTTGCGCCTCTGTTTTTATATGAGACTATTGAGCTGGTAAGTTTTGAATTCGTCCTGTGACTTTGGTACTCGCTTTGTTTGAATGATAATGGGTTATTGATTCCCTAGCTGCCCATGTGCGTGTCTAAGAGTTGGGCGATGGTTCCATTTTGCTCCAGCTTTTCTAGGGCTTCGTTAATTTTTGCGAGGAGTTCTGGATTGGTTTTGCGGACTGCGAGGCCAAAGTATTCTGCTTCAAAGCTTTCATCTACGATAATGGTCAAGTTGCTGTTGGGGTTGTTGGCGATGAAGCGTTCCGCAACAGGCTTGTCTGTGATGACAGCGTCGACTTGTCCGATGATTTGGCTATTGAAGGCGTTGGCAATGGTGTCAAAGCGGTTGATGTTGCTGTTTCTTTCTCCAAGAAGGTCTGCGGCAACTTGGCTACCGGTGGTTCCGTTTTGGACGCCTACTTTTTTGTCTGTTAGGTCAGCGGCTGTGGTGATGTCGGAGCCTGTTGGCACGACGATGGCTTGAACAGATTCGTAGTAGGGCTTGGAGAAGTCAACCGTTTCTTGACGGCGTTCTGTGATCGTCATAGCCGAGGCGATAACGTCAATATTGCCGTTTTGAAGGGATTGAATCAGGCTATCGAAAGGAATGTTGCGAACTTCTACTTCTACGCCCATTTCTTCCCCGATGGCGTTGATAAGGTCGATGTCAAAACCAACGATGTTGCCTTGGGCGTCACGCCATTCAAAAGGATAGTAAGTTGCTTCGGTGCCAACAACGATTTTGGTCATTTCGCCTTCTGTGCTGACGGAGCTTGTCTGGGCCTGGTTGCCACAACCTGTTAAGACGACAAAGAGGGCTACGAGAAGAGCGCTGGCGATGGTGAGTTTTTGCCACTTTTTCAAAGTATTTTTCCTGCCTTTCTGTGTTGGGCGCTGGGAGATTTGGTGCTTGTGGTTGCTGCGATAGGATTGGATCTTTTCGCTGAATTTTCTTATGGATTCTTTTGCTACAATGTTGTAAATGTAATTTTGGTTGTTACTACTTTATGAAATGTGTATAGCGCATCTGCGTTATTATACTTTGTTTGCACATGTGTTTTCAAGTGTAAATTGTGGCACACAGAACTGTAGGTTCTGTGTGTTGTTGTTGTTATTATTTGCCAGGCTGATTGCTTCGTATATATTTCGCTTCTATTGTTAATGATACAACATCTTCTATCATTTTAACTGTAAATGTCGACTTAACTGTAAATGTCGACGAGTAAGCCTTTGATTTGTCCTACCATGTCGAGAATCTGCAATCCTTTGGCTTGTTTTTTGAGGACGGCGTCGGTGAGTTCTAAGAGCTTTTGGTCGACGGTGGCGACGATTTTGTAGATTTTGGTTTTTCCTCTGCGGGTGTGGCCTCTTCGTTCTTCGAGCTTGAGGCCGTATTTGACGGCTTCTTCCATGAATTCTTTAACAAGCTTTTTGTAGCGGCTTAAGTCTTCGACGGTACGAGATTCGGCGAGGATTTTGCCTTGGTCTTCGATGTCTTCGATAAGTTTGTTCAGTTTGTCTGTTTGAAGCTCTGTGCGACGAGCGGCCATAAGCTCAGAAAAGCTGATTTTTTCGGTGAGGCCTTGTTGTTTTTGCTTGGTTTTATCGAGACCGGCTCGGCCGATTTTGTTGACTTCCATGGTGATCACGTTCCTTTTCGTTGGACTTTGTGGGCACTAGATACCGGAGGTGATGGTTGGGGATAACCGACGTGGTGCCTATAGCTCCTGTAGCTGTTTTTTATTCCTTATGTTTAGTATACAGGACTGGTGCTTTGGATGGAAGCTTGTGTTGATTTCCATGGAAGTTGGAGGTTTTTTATATGCTGGTTTTCCCGACTCGATCAGTCTTGCTAGATTATTTTGTAATTCAACCTTATATTGGAAGGATATATTTTTAACTCCTAGAATTGTATTATAAAGGGTGTTTTCTTGTTGGCTTTATCAGAGAAATTCGGTTGGTTATGTAGCAAACTTTGATGAAGCTAGCCCTTGAATTTAGATCGTCTGGTAAAAGGAGCGATGTACAATGAGTCTTTCGAAACCGTTTCTGTCCGTAGCAGAGGCAGCAAAAATTCTTAATGTACAACGGTACTTGATACGGGAAGCTATACATAAATGTGAGCTGCCGGCGAAGGAGGAAAAAATTCCAGGAGGGTTTCATTATCAGATTCCAGTGGATTCATTGAAAAAGTTTGCCGAAGCGCATAACCTTGAGTTTAATCCATTGGATGGTGAAAAGAGAAAAGGCTTTGGTTCTAACCATATAAGTGATCGTTTCCAGAACAAAAAATCTGCGAGTTCTAGGTCGCTTGGCAGTTTTTCCCAAGGTGAATTGGAAAGTAGATTTCTAGCGCGAGATGTACCTGCGATGGCGGAAGCTTTGAATGAACTGGTAGAGCAAGTAAAGCAGCTAAATCAAAATATGGAGATTGTGAAAGAGCATTTGCTCAGTAGAGAAAAAAGCTAGGGATGGTTTGCTTGTAATGCTACAAAATAATCGTGTCATTCTTATATAAAAGGAGCGGAACTCATGGAAGATTTGGTGCATGATATGTTGGAGCAGAAAGTCTGGGTTGTGGCCGGTTCTTTTCGCAATGAGGAAAAGTGGGCTTATAAGATTTATCGTAAGTTGAAGGAAAAAGGTTATACTGTCTATGCTTTGAACAATGCTGTGAAAGAAGTGGATGGCGCTCCTACCTATGGCACGTTGAAAGATTTGCCTCAGACTCCGCAAGTGATCAATTTGGTTACGCCACCGGAGGTTAGTCGTAAGCTTGTCGGTGAGAGTGCGCAAATGGGAATAGCTTATGTGTGGTTTCAACCAGGGGCTGAAAGTGATGAGGCTGTTGAAGCGGCTGAAAAAGAGGGTATGAAGGTGCTGCATAATGCTTGCGTTTATGCGCTTCATAGTTGATAGGGTTGCTTAGTATTGATGGTAAGATGGTAAAAAATCCCGTGATCAGGTTTATGCTGATTCACGGGATTTTTTTGCATATTGAGTTGCCGGGGTCTTCCGGTAAGTGCCTTTTGTTTTTGTTGTTATGATTTGTTCAAATCTTCTTTTAGCTTTTGCACTTCTACTATGTCTAATCCCATGATCTGAGCTATGAGGTTGACTTCGAGGCCGGCTTTTAGGGCGGCTATGGTTTTTTCTCGCAAGGTTTCCTGACGGCCTTCTGCCTTTCCCTCAGCTTTCCCTTCTGCCTTCCCCTCAACTCTTCCTTCTTCTTTCGCTCCGGCTAATGCGGATATTTCATCGCGTACTGCTTTTTCTCTTAGTTCGTAGATTCTTCGTTCGATGTTGCTTTTCATGAAGGCTTGTTCTATGGTAACTGCTTTTTTTATGGCTGGGTTCTCCATGGCTATCTCCTCCAATTCTTCTCCTTCGAGATTGTTTAGGTACATGAGCCATGCTTCTAGTTTGTTTTGGGGCTTTCGTTTTAGGTTTTTTAATCTTTGTAAATGATTTTTCCTTTTAGAATTATTTCATCAAATAGAAAGTCTCCACGACTCGCTTTCTGGTACTGCTCCATAGAATAGGGCCTTGGAGAAATGTCCAGATCAATGTCTCTGGTTACTTTTTTTAGTATGAGAGATTCTTTGAGCCGATCTTGACCGAGATCGGGAGAAACAATAGCTAAATCAATGTCACTGTCTTCGTTATCGAGTCCAGCAGCCACAGAACCGTAAAGAATGGCTATCTTGACTCGGATGTTTTTATTTTTTAAGGCTTCTATGTATTTGTTCATAGTTATTTCAATATGTTTTTTAACCATTCTAACATTTCCCCTGATTTTTGAAGAGTATCTTTCGTAACCTCTTTGGTACAGCTCTTAGATAAGCTCTCCCTGTCTTCGGCATACCTAGATTCAATATAGTAAAAAGATAGTGTGTCCAAAAAATCCTGTTGGCTCTCATTTAACTGCGATAGTAGATTTACTTCTTTCGCTAAAACTATAAGATCGTGTTTGCGGGGCGGTGTCTCATTAAACTTCTCATAGTATACAGCCTTGAGAGCTTTTTCAATCGCTTGTTGGCAGAAGAAAAGGCAGTACAGATTCTTTTTCTTTTCATAAAGATGACCAGCTACCTCATAATCTTCCTGAGCGAGCTCGACCCAGTTTCTCGTTTTTAGCTTCACAATCGGACACCTACCTTAAAAAAGTTGTAGGATCACATCAACCCAACTTGACCCGCTTGTCTATAGTACGTTATAAAACATACCAATACGTTGATTCCATATTGTAGAAAGCAATAATTGTGTCTGATTGATCGTGGAGTCCTAGTCTAATCTTACTTTTTCGTAACTATTGTAGCATATCGAAGCTTTTATTTCCATATAATTGAAATAACCAGGGACTGAAAGTGTTGAGGGTGTTGAAGCGGCTGAAAAAGAGGGTATGAAGGTGCTGCATAATGCTTGCGTTTATGCGCTTCATAGTTGATAGGGTTGCTTAGTATTGATGGTGAAAAATCCCGTGATCAGGTTTATGCTGATTCACGGGATTTTTTTGCATATTGGGTTGCCGGGGTCTTCCGGTAAGTGCCTTTTGTTTTTGTTGTTATGATTTGTTCAAATCTTCTTTTAGTTTTTGTACTTCTACTATGTCTAATCCCATGATCTGAGATACGAGATTGACTTCGAGGCCGGCTTTTAGGGCGGCTATGGTTTTTTCTCGCAAGGTTTCCTGACGGCCTTCTGCCTTCCCCTCAGCTCTTCCTTCTACCTTTCCCTCAGCTTTCCCTTCTGCCTTTCCCTCAGCTTTCCCTTCTTCTTTCGCTCCGGCTAATGCGGATATTTCGTCGCGGACTGCTTTTTCTCTTAGTTCGTAGATTCTTCGTTCGATGTTGCTTTTCATGAAGGCTTGTTCTATGGTAACTGCTTTTTTTATGGCTGGGTTCTCCATGGCTATTTCCTCCAATTCTTCTCCTTCGAGATTGTTTAGGTACATAAGCCATGCTTCTAAGGTGTTTTGTGGTTTTTCTTTTAGTTTTTTGGCTTTTTCTAGTTCGAGAAAGTGGATTTCTAGGTCGTCGTTCAGTACTTCTCCTGTTTCGTCTTCTCGGATGCGGAATCTGCGGTGATAGCGGCTTTCGTCGGTAAACCAGTTGAAGGCTATTATGTTTATGGTTACTGTTTTGCGTAGTTCTTTAAATGGTTGACCACGGGTGAGTTGACCATGATAAAGGCCGGACCAGTAGTAGAGGGTTCGTTTGTCTATGTTGTACTGATTGCCTACTTGTACTTCTATGTTGATCAGGGTTCCCTTTTCTGTCTTTGCTAGTACATCGAGTCTAGCTCCTCGATCTAGTAAGTAGGTTGGTTCGATTTCTCTGTCTAGTAGTTCTATGCTTTTTATTTCTTGCTCTTGTGGAAGTTTTAGGACTGCGTTGAGAAAGTTGATGAGTACTTCTTTGCCTTCTTCGGAGCCGAATATTCTTTTGAAGGCGTAGTCGTTGATCCGGTTGATTGCTTTGATTTCTTTTAGGTTGCTTCTTTGTTTTGTCATTTTGCCACCTGCTTTAATCCTCTTCCTATTGTAGGAGGGGACTATTTATTCTTTGACAATGTTTCAGGCTTCCCCAACTTGATCGCAGACTTCTTATTGAAGGATAAGCTCCCTTATCTCTTCCAGTGTATTTATTGAATAAATCTTTTTCGATATTCGGTTCAGTTCGTTTACATCTTCTATGTTTCTCACCTTTTGTTGCAGTTCAAGTGATGACTTTCCGAACCTTGCTTCCAAGTAATTGCATAGTGAGTCTTGTATTCCTTCTGCCTTACCTTCCGCTTTACCTTCCGCTTTACCTTCTGCTTTGCCTTCCGCCTTTCCTTTCGCCTCACCTTCTGCTCTAGCTCCAGCTAAGGCGGAAACCTCGTCGCGGACTGCCTTTTCTCTTAGCTCGTAGATTCTGCGTTCGATCTTGCTTTTCATGAAGGCTTGTTCTATGGTAACTGCTTTTTTTATGGCTGGGTTCTCCATGGCTATTTCCTCCAATTCTTCTTCTAGGTTATTTAGGTACATCAGCCATGCTTCTAGTTTGTTTTGGGGCTTTCGTTTTAGGTTTTTTAATCTTTGTAAATGATTTTTCCTTTTTGAATTATTTTGAATAAAAGCTGTCTTTTGCTACTCGTGCAAGGCTACTGGTTACGACCCCTTGGCTGGGTAAGGCTACCTTGGCAGGCTTGCCCAGCTCGAGCAATTTTAACTTGTGTATTTTTGTTCAATTTTCTGAAGTGACTGTTGCAGTATGCTTGGCATTCGCTGGGCACTTTCAAATACTTGTTCGGCAGTGATTCTGTTATAGGTATGTGATGTACGATTGCGATCTTCTAAGAATTCGAACCAGACGTCTATGTCTTCGATAATTTTTAGTTCGTACATGGTTCGTAGAGCCTGTCGTGGTGATGCTACATCGATGCCTTCAATTTTGGCTACTTTGCGAAAGAGTTTCCAAGCAAGTTCGAAAGTGTATTCAAAACGTTGTATGGTTGCATCACGTACTATTTCTGTGTAGGGCATGGGTAAAACTTCTTCCAGCGTAGCTAAAGCTCGCTTTAATACTTCTATGTGAATAGTGAGTTCTTCTCTTTTTGTTTCCATACTATCACCTTATTCTTGTGGATGGCGATTTCAATAAATTTTTGTGTTACTTTTTGAAAATCTACTAGCTCCACTTTCGCAGGAATGGGCAATTCTTCTAACTCTTCTTTTAACGTTACTATTAGATTAGGAGCAATAGGGTTATCGGAATAATAGCCAATGTCATAATCAGAATTGGCACGAGATTCTCCTGCTGCTCGTGAGCCAAATAAAAAAAGATCGATGTCGTGCCCTTGAAAAGCTGCGAGCACTTTTCGTCGGATTCCTTCTTGTTCCTGCCAAACTCTAGAGCCATCTTCGTCCATAATTCGATAGCCCTTCGCTTTAAATGGTCGCCATTCTTTTCTTCGTTCGATTGGGTTTTTTCCTTTGAGTACGATATATTTGTCCATGGAGATACCTCCGAGTGTCTTAGGTCATCGTTTAGTAGTTGCTCTGTTTCGTCTTCTCGAATATGTAATCTGTGGTGATAGCGATTTTCATCGGAAAACCAGTTAAATCCTATTACATTCACCAGGTACACGGTTTTTCGCAGCTTGCTAAAAGGTTGGCCACGGGTTAGTTGACCATAGTAAAGGCCAGCCCAGTAGTACAGGGTTCGCTTGTCTATGTTGTATTGGTTGGCGACTTGGACTTCTATGTTCATTAGTGTTCCAGTCTCCGTCTTGGCTAACACATCGAGCCTGGCTCCTCGATCAAATAAAAAGCTAGGGTCGATTTCTCTGTCTAGTACTTGTAGTTTCTGTGTCGAAGGTTTACTACGTTTTTGTGACTATTATAGCATATCGAAGCATTTGTTTCCATATAATTGAAATTGATTTCTTTGGTGTTCCCATAGTCTGTAGTCTAAAAGAGTATTTTTGTTAGTCTATTTCCAGATTCTTGAAATCTGTTTTTTACTTATTGCTTGATTGTTTGATTTATTTGAGAAAAACTATTCTTTATTTTAATATTTTATGCTAAGAGCGTTTATTTCTAAATAAAATAAGTTTTTAGAAAATTCAGGCGCACGATTGGAATCGTGTAGGCGGCAAAACCGTCTCGAGGGTTCGAATCCCTCTTTCTCCGCCATAGAAGAATCGGGGTGTAGCTCAGTTTGGTGGAGCGCCTGCCTTGGGAGCAGGAGGCCGCACGTTCAAATCGTGTCACCCCGACCATTTCTCTTAAAAATGCGGGTGTAGCTTAATGGTAAAGCTCTAGCCTTCCAAGCTAGCTACGTGGGTTCGATTCCCATCACCCGCTCCATTATTTTGCTATGGTGGCTGTGGCGAAGTGGTTAACGCACCGGATTGTGGCTCCGGCACTCGTGGGTTCAAGTCCCATCAGCCACCCCATCTAAAGGCCTTTATCAAGGCGGCATAGCCAAGTGGTAAGGCAGAGGTCTGCAAAACCTTTATCCCCCAGTTCGAATCTGGGTGCCGCCTCCACTTATAATCCAATACACTGCTGCTGCCACTCATACAAGTTACCTATACGCGATCCATTAGCTCAGTTGGTAGAGCACCTGACTTTTAATCAGGGTGTCGCTGGTTCGAGTCCAGCATGGATCACCATTTTATGGCCCGTTGGTCAAGTGGTCTAAGACACCGCCCTTTCACGGCGGTAACAGGGGTTCGAATCCCCTACGGGTCACCAACATTCTTGGGCGATTAGCTCAGCTGGGAGAGCACCTGCCTTACAAGCAGGGGGTCGGCAGTTCGATCCTGTCATCGCCCACCATAAAAAACACAAAAAATGCCAGCGTAGCTCAATTGGTAGAGCAACTGACTTGTAATCAGTAGGTTGCGGGTTCAATTCCTGTCGCTGGCTCCATTTTGAAAGTAAAGACTTTCGTAAGACGAAGGTCTTTTTTCTTCTTTAAACAAAAAAGAAAAAGCTTTGTGAATTCATTGCCTCTTCTCGAAAGACCTGCGCAACCTGCATTTGAAGAAAAAATTCTTGATTCATATGCTCATGTCATGTCGACCTTGCTCTTTCTGAGAATAAGCTTGCATTATGTTAGAATTTACGAACAAAATCTTCGAGATGACAGAGAAAGTTGCAACAGAAATCATGGTTCCAAGATTGGACATGATGTGCTTGTAAAACAATCTTTCTTTCAATGAAAACTTGAAAAATCATTCAATCTGAAAAATATGGTCGTTATCCTGTTTGTGAAGTGACAAAATTGCCTTGCTAAGGCGAGATTTGGACTTTGAATCTCTTCTTTCGCTTCATTGTTACTCTCATTGGTATATCCGTAGTAGAGGCACTAAAGTTGAATTTTTATAGACACGCGATTTACCAAAAAGAACCAGTAGACAAAACGATGCAAAACATGATACTATGTATTTCCGCCCAACAAGAGGGCAAAACAAACCGGTCCTTGAAAATCAAACAGTTGTAAACAAGTCAAGCGTGCGAAACAAGAAGTTGTGCGAATTGTTCGGGGGACGTACCCAATAGCCTTGCATCAAAGTAAAAAAATACAAAAAAATCTATTAGCAACCTGTGATTTTTTCGTTGGATACAAGTCGACCGAAGGAAGATATCCCTTCGGTCTTTTTTTCTCTAACGATAGGTCTGATTCAATACCACGAACTAAAGAAGAAAATGAGAATACTTTACTTTTAACCCTGTAAAATTTTTCTTTATTAATAAAAAGCCAATAACATATCAAAGCCCCTGGTTCCCATTTTTTGCTTTTATTTGTTTTGTATATTGGCTAAATATTTTTGCTTTTTATCTTGCCCTTTTATTTTCGCAACTGTACCTGGAAATTTAACTAGCTTCTTCTTTTTATCGGGGACTTTTTGTCTACCTTTTGATGTTTTTTGGGGTTTGCTATATAACTCTTCAATAAACTCTCCCCAAGTTTTATAGAAATAAACACGTAGCAAGGTTAGTACTTGCTGATGTGTCTTATTCGTTTTCATTTTTAATTTTACAATTAGAGAAAGTCCATATGCGATAAGGGCAATAAACATATGATTCCATATTCCCTGAGGTTCTGTGCTTCTTATTATGGACAATTTCAAATTCTGTTTTATCCATTTGAAAAATGTTTCTACCATCCAGCGATTTTTATATATGTCCATAATTTCTTCTTCTGATAAATCCCAACGTGTTGTTACAATACGATAGATGCTTCCTTTTTCATTGATAAACTCTACAAGGCGAAATGCTTCGTCTGATGTACTAAATTTTATTTTGGCACTTTTTGATACATGCGTACAAGTCGGTTTATATTCTTCTAAGACTTTAAATGTATACTGGGTTTTGATTCGAACTACAAAAGATATGTCATCTTTTTGCCACTTCGCCATTCTTTTTGTACATCCATAGCCCCGATCCATTACGTATGTGACGTCAGCTTTTTCTATCAGTTCGTCTGAACCTTCAAAGTCGCTTACATTGCCTGTAGAAGGCAGTATTTTATCCGGATAGGCTGTGTCTGGCGATGCTACAATGAGTCGAGTATGCATTTTTACTACATTCCATCCCTTTGTAACATAGGCCCAGTCGCATATATTTTCCGGTAATTTTAGATGGGTGGCATCAAGAATGCTTAGTATACCAATTCTTTTTGATAATCCTTTTGAATGTTGTGTCAGCGTTCGAAGCATTTCCACGACCATTGTATATAAATCTCGAAGTAATTCCGTAGGTAATGCGTTAATTCGTCGACTTAATTGAGAGCCACTAAACGTTTCTATTCCAAATACTTTACAAAGTTCAGGATTGGCCTTCAATCTTTTCTCTATTTCTGTGTAAGATCGCCAGCCATCAAGCTGAGCAGCAACAAAAATTTTAATAAGTCCATCGGTATCAAGTTTATCATATTCATAATTTAACAAAGGGCATTTGTACTGTTCCATGGGAAGCATCGATAAGCATTGACGTATGACCATTTTCTGTTTTATACTTATGTTATTCAATTTTTGGAACTCCTTTGTAGAAAGACTTGTTGGTGTTGGGAACCGAACAAGGTCTACTCTTTCTACAATAGGAGTTTTTTTCATTTTGTAAAGAGTTTTTTTGAAAACAGCTCTTTTTTACTTTATTTTGAATAAAAGTAATCTTTTCCTACTCGTGCAAGGCTACTGGGACGTACCCCACAACAATTCAGAAACAATTCTGACAATTTGCTGAGCCGCTTAGGAGATAAACTGCTACAGTGCGAAAACCTTCGTTCTCGCTCTAAATTGGTTCTCTTAAAAAGGCAAAGCAAAATGTACTAAATTAAGTCAATTAAGAGCTTTATCAGGCTCACCCATATATAAGGAATGCAAAGGAAGTTCACTGCTGACGCCATTTATGGCGCAGCGAACTCCAAAACATCCTTTTTTGGAGAGTTTGATCCTGGCTCAGGACGAACGCTGGCGGCATGCCTAACACATGCAAGTCGAACGGAGTTAAGGGATAGCTTGCTATTCCAAGACTTAGTGGCGAACGGGTGAGTAACGCGTGGATAACCTACCTATAAGAGGGGGATAACGTTTCCGAAAGGAGAGCTAATACCGCATAAAGTCTGAGTTTCGGCCTATTGCATTGCAAATACAATAGGTAGTTGCGTATATAGCAGAAAGTTTCGCCAAGCAAGGTCAAAGGGAGTAACAATCGGCAAAAACTCTCTGGGACTGGGCATCACGCTTTCCGGAGCGGGACTTGGGACCTCAGCTGTCGCCAGCTTGCTGGCGGTAACAGCGTGGGACCAGTCCAGAGCGGAGGAAAGCGTGATGACCAGTCCCCTGCAAGAAGTAACCCCAACGTAATCGAACATGGCACAGGGTATTTCGTTTGGCAGCTATTTCAGCTATTTTCACCTATGGTTCTGCCCGACCGGCCATGGGGGGAGCAGGTATAGACGAGATTGTGGAGGATGGTGACTCCGATGAAAGAAGAGATGAGTCCCCTCTGTGACTCTGGAATAGCAAGGTCTTTACAAGGCATGGGAGCTGTAAAGCCAAGCAAGAAAATGGGTGAGCAAACGATTGCTTTTGACACATTGCCGCGTGTAGTCGGTGCTTATACTATCGTAGGAAAGATAGAAAATGAAGGTCCTTTGAGCGGCTCCTTTCACCAAGTGATTACAGACAATCTCTGGGGAGAGAACTCTTGGGAAAAAGCTGAGGCTAAGATGATGGGTGTGGCTGTTGAAGAAGCGATCAAGGCGGCAGGTTGGGCCAAAAAAGATGTAGATGTTTTTTTAGCCGGAGATTTGTTGAACCAGAACATCACCGCCGATTATACAGCTCGTAAATTAGGATTGCCATTTCTCGGTCTTTTTGGTGCTTGCAGCACCATGGCAGAAGGGTTGATCATTGCTTCAATTCTCGTTGATGGCCATTTTGCCCATCGAGTTGTTGCATCTGCATCGAGTCATCATGAAACTGCGGAGCGACAATTCCGCTTTCCTACGGAGCTGGGTGTTCAAAGACCTATGTCAGCGCAATGGACTGTGACGGGTGTAGGGGCTGCTGCTGTTGCTTCTCCTGAAGTTGTCTCTGAGTCAGACAAAAAAAGCAGAAATAGAATTTCTATTACCCATGCTACCATCGGCAAAGTCATCGATCTCGGTGTTAAAGATTCTGCTGACATGGGATCAGCCATGGCACCGGCCGTAACACATACCATCTTACGGCATTTACAAGATTTGAACCGCACTATGGATGATTATGATCTCATCGTATCCGGTGATTTAGGCCATGTAGGTCATAAGGTATCACAACAATTATTGCGGGAAGAAGGGCTAGAACCTGGTGAAAACTATACCGATTGTGGCATTTTGATATTTGATCAAAATAAGCAAGATACCCACGCCGGAGGTAGTGGTTGTGGTTGCTCCGCCACTGTTTTACTAGGACACCTGTTGAAAAAGATGCAAGAAGGTGTCTATCGGCGCATTCTTTTTGTGGGATCGGGTGCTCTTTTTAGTTCTACGAGCTTTCAGCAAGGTGAATCGATTCCTGGTATTGGTCATGCTGTTGTCTTAGAATCGGCATACTCTTCTTAGCTTTCGATGAAAATCGGAACAGTAGGAGGTTGAGCTTTTTATGGAAAAGATTCTTATCGCCTTTCTCATAGGAGGTCTTATCTGCTTGCTCGGTCAATTGTTGATGGATCTCACACCGATGAGCCTTACACCTGGTCATATTTTAGTCGGCTTTGTAACAGGAGGCGCTATATTAAGTGCCCTTGGGATCTACGGTCCTCTTGTGGATTTGGCCGGTGCTGGTGCTACTGTTCCATTATCAGGATTTGGTCATGCTTTGGCCCAAGGTGCTATCAGTGCTGTAGAAAAGGAAGGGTTACTTGGTGCTTTTGCTGGTGGCTTAGAAGCGACAGCTGTAGGAATTGCGGCGGCTGTAATTTTTGGCTATACCATGGCCGTTATCTTTAACCCCAAAGGGTGAGCTTGTGGCAAAGAAAAAAAAATCTCAGCACAATGAGAAAAGACGAGTCATTGTCGTAACCGATGGTGATAAAAGAGCAAGAGAAGCCGTTGAAATAGCAACACACCGCATTGGAGGCCGTTGCATTAGCCAGTCTGCTGGCAATCCTACACCCATTGAGGGTGAAAGACTGGCTGATCTAATCTTATCGTCTCACCACGATCCTGTTGTTGTTATGGTTGATGACAAAGGTTATGTTGGTTCCGGAAAAGGAGAACGGGCCTTACGATACCTCGTTGAACATCCACAGATTGAAATCATTGGTGCCTTGGCAGTGGCATCAAAAACACCAGATGTATCTGGCGTTACTGTGAATGAGTCTATTGATAACCAGGGACATGTCGTTCGAGGTCCCGTAGACAAAGAAGGCAATGTAGAGGCACCAGGTCATCGTTATTTGGAAGGGGATACGGTAGAAAGCCTGAATAAGCTATCCATTCCTTTTATCGTCGGCATCGGCGATCTAGGAAAAATGCAAGGTGCTGATCGTCTAGAATTGGGCGCTCCCATTACGACGAAAGCCCTTCAAGAGATTCTTCGTCAGGCGGAAAAGATGGAATAGAGGAGATAAGGCAGAATCTATGAAAGAAACGGTATATAAAGAAGAAGAGATTACAGCTGATCTTGAGACCAATATACTACAGTTCGATGGTGAACTTGGTGTAGGTGTTGGTTTCGACATTGATAAACGAGTGATGACAATAGCAGGCCGCAAAATGGCCATGTACTATGTCAATGGCTTTACACGAGATCTTGACGTACTTCAAATCATGCGAGCACTGGATGAGTATGAGCAAGATTGTGAAAAGAAAGGCGATTTCAATCTTGACGACTTAGTTGACCACCGTCTCTATTACCTGCAAGTCTCCAAAGAAAAGAATATAAGACAGATCTACTATCACTTGCTTTCTGGTCGTTCCATTTTGATGATTGATGGTGAAAAAGAAGCCATCGCCATTGAAGCGCGAGAATTTCCAGCTCGTTCTCCCGAAGAACCTGATACAGAGCGAGTCGTTCGTGGTAGCCGCGATGGCTTTAATGAAGTCATCGTTTGTAATACAGCCTTAATTCGTCGCCGCATTCGTGACCCTCGTCTGCGTTTTAAATTAATGCAAGTCGGGCGTCGCTCACAAACAGACGTGGTTGTTGCTTATATAGAAGACATTGCCAATCCCAACATTGTTAAAGAAGTAGTAGACCGCATAGAAAAAGTTGATGTAGATGGTCTCCCTATGGGTGAAAAAAGCCTTGAAGAATTTATCACCCGGGGTGACTGGAATCCCTTTCCACAAGTGCGCTACACGGAGCGACCTGATGTCTCATCCATGCATCTGCTAGAAGGTCATGTCTTAATAATGGTCGACACATCTCCCTCGGTCATGATTGCGCCTGCTACTTATTTTCATCACTTAGAACATGCTGAAGAATATCGTCAGAATGCGCCTGTGGGTTTGTACTTGCGTATCATACGCTATTTGGCCGTCTTTACGTCCGTTTTTCTATTGCCGCTTTGGATCATGTTTGCTTTGAATCCAGACTTGCTACCACCTTTTCTCGCTTTTATTGGTCCAGAAGAACAAGGACAGATTCCACTGGTCTTACAAGTCATTGCTGCTGAAGCGGGTCTCGATATGATTCGAATGGCAGCCATTCATACGCCATCACCTCTAGCAACAGCCTTAGGTCTTATTGCAGCTTTTATGATTGGCGATGTAGCCATAGACGTAGGCTTATTTCACCCGGAGATTATTCTTTACCTTGCATTAGCTGCCGTAGGAACTTTTGCAACACCTTCTTATGAACTAGGGCAGACAAACCGGCTGGTGCGGATTTTTCTAATTCTTTTGGTCGCCTTATTCAGTTGGATTGGCTTTGTCCTTGGCGTTTTGGCTCTGTTAGCCCTTGTGATGCGCAGTAAATCATTCGGTAAACCCTATTTCTGGCCAATTGCTCCCATGAATTTCAAAATGATTCCAGTTGGTCTGCTACGAGCGCCGATGCCTTCAAAACGATGGAGACCGACCATCCTCGATCCAATTGATTCTGATCGCCTACCCGAAGCCTATGCCGGTGCTGCTGGTGGCGCTTCAGGCGATGAGCAAGCAGTGGCTGAAGGTCGTAAGCCTGAAGAAGGAAAAGAGGAACAACGACCAGCGGATCTTCAAGCAAAGGAAGAAAAATCTCAGAAACCAGAGACATCCAAAGAAAAAGTAGAAATACCATCTGAAGAAAGCCAGGCAACAAAAGAAAGAAAGGAAGAAAAGGAAGAAAAGACGGTTAAACCCTTGTTCATTCGGAGCATAATTAAAAAGGGACAAACTGGGTTAGACTATAAAAAATGGAGAGATGATCAAAAGAATGGCTTACGTTGGCGCCTTCGACGTAGAGGACTCTGGACGAGTGAGAAGAATTCCTGCGGAGGTGAAGAGCATTGAAAATTACATCTGTTCTAACGCCAGTGCCGATGAAGGCTGCGACAGGTAAGAATATCACCATTGGAATTCCGCGTGCCTTGGGATACTACGAATATCTTCCCTATTGGCGCGTTTTTTTCGAAAGCCTTGGTTGCTCTGTCGCTTTATCGCCCTTAACCAATAAAGAGATCCTCGATCAAGGTGTTCGCGCTTCCGTCGATGAAGTATGCTTACCTGTCAAAATATATTACGGTCATGTGCGGGCTTTAACAGGCAAAGTAGATTATGTTTTTCTACCTCGCATTATCAGCGTCGAAGAAAAGACCTATCTATGTCCAAAGTTTTTAGGTCTTCCCGATATGATTCGTGCAGCAGCTACACTCGATGGTGACTATCCGGCTTTACTCATTACCGATGTCAACAATCGCTTGCAGGGCGGTGGTTGGGAACAGGCTCTTACTGATGTGGCCCTTCGACTGGGCTTTGGTCGTGCAAGAATTAAAGAAGCCTTAAACTGGGGCAAAAAAGCACAAGATGATTTTGAGAGAGCCGTAGAAGCAGGTGAATACCCACCCGATGCATTAGCGAGATGGGAAAAAAGCGGTCGCCTCCTCGATGCCTATGTGCCACGAGACTATACAAAGAAAAGAATTCGTACCAAAGAAAGTAAAGTACCTGTGATTGCTGTTATCGGCCATCCTTATCAAATTTTCGATCCCTTCTCTAGCATGAATTTGTTAGAACGGCTCAAAGAAAAAGGTATCAAAGTAATCACGCCCATGGCTATTAGCAAGGAATTAAGTATGGAAGCGACGCAGCATATGCAAAAGCGCCTCTTCTGGTCTTTTGGACAAAAGCTATTAGGTGGTTCTTTACACTTTCTTCAGCAAAAAATTGATGGCTTAATATACGTTGCCGCCTTCGGGTGTGGCCCCGATAGCCTAGTTGGGGAATTGGTAGAGCGATATGCCAAACGAGAAGGTACTGTACCGACGCTTTACCTAACCATTGATGAGCATACAGGAGAGGCGGGCGTTGTTACGAGGCTAGAAGCTTTTCTGGACTTGATTGAGAGAAAAAAATCTCTACAGAAAGTTGCCACAGCCGATGGTACCGAATCTGTTGATCTGGCTATGGGTGGGTGATCAAAGAATGAAAATAACATTTCCACACATGGGTAACATGGACATTGTCTTGAAAGCATTGCTTAGCGAACTAGGTCATGAAGTGATTACACCACCACCGATTACCAAAAAAACCCTTTCTCTTGGCGTTCAATATTCACCGGAGTTTGCTTGTCTTCCTTTAAAAGTGAACATCGGTAACTTTATTGAAGCCGTAGAAAAAGGCGCTGACACTGTTATTATGGCTGGCGGTATTGGCCCTTGTCGTTTTGGCTATTACAACCAGGTGCAACGGGAAATCTTAAAAGATATGGGTGTCCAATTGAATATGGTAGTCCTAGAGCCGCCGGATCAACATATTGGCGAACTGCTCAAACGTCTTCGCCTGATCACAGGCTCGAATTCTTGGTGGAAACTGATCAAAGCCATACGTTTTTCTTATGAAAAATGCTTGGCTCTAGATGCCATTGAAAAAGAAGCAAGTCGCCTGCGCTGTCGAGAATTACAACGGGGCGACGTAGATAAAGTATATCGGCAAGGACGCAAAGCAATTGATCAAGCTAGATCAGTGAAAGAGGTTCGAAAAAAACAAGAAGAGTATATACAGGCTATGCAAGCACTTCCGCTGGACTGGCACAAAAAAGTCGTAAAAATTGGAATGGTAGGAGAAATCTACACTCTTCTTGAACCAACGGCCAGTGGCTATATGGAAAAACATCTAGGCTATCTTGGAGCAGAAGTAGATCGCTCTCTTTATCTCAGTGAGTGGGTCAATGAACACCTTTTTAAGGGATTGTTATCGGTTAAAGGTCATAAAGAGACTCGAAAACTAGCCAAACCCTATCTCAGCTGTGTTGTCGGTGGCCATGGTCAGGAATCAATTGGTGGCGCTATCGAATACGCACACAAAGGCTTTGATGGTGTAATTCAAGTAGGTCCATTGACTTGTATGCCTGAAATTGTAGCCCAATCTATTATGCCGCTCATTGAAAAAGATTACGGCTTGCCTGTTCTTACAATTTACACAGATGAACAAACGGGAGAAGCAGGCTTGATCACCCGGTTAGAAGCTTTTATCGATATGCTTGAACGGAAAAAGCTTGCTATTAGACAAATCGATATCTAGGAGAGAACGATGGATACAGCAAAAGATGCCTTGTTCCTTGGCGTAGACGTAGGTTCCGTATCAACGAATCTTGTTCTAGTGGACAAAGAAGGGCAAGTTCATGAAGCTCTTTATTTGCGCACCCAGGGAAGACCCCTCGAAACAGTGCTCAAAGGTATGAAAAAACTGGCTGAATTGTATCAAAACGATCAAATTCAAGGTGTGGGGACTACAGGCTCGGCTCGCAACCTTGCCGCGATCGTCGTTGGTGCCGATGTGATCAAAAATGAAATCACAGCCCATGCTGTTGCAGCAAGTACACTTGTTCCAGGCGTGCGAACGATTCTAGAAATTGGTGGACAAGATTCAAAGCTTATTATCATGAAAGATGGCGTTGTTACTGACTTTTCGATGAACACTGTCTGCGCTGCTGGCACAGGATCCTTTCTAGACCAGCAAGCCTCACGTTTGCAAATTCCCATTGAAGACTTTGGCAAACTGGCTGTTGATGCCAAGCATCCTGTACGCATCGCCGGTCGATGCTCTGTTTTCGCGGAATCAGATATGATTCATAAGCAGCAGATGGGTCATTCGCTAGAAGATATTATCGGCGGACTGTGCGAAGCCTTGGTTCGTAATTTTCTTAATAACCTGGGAAAAGGTAAAAAAATTGAACCACCTATTGTCTTCCAAGGTGGTGTAGCTGCCAACATTGGGATGTGCAAAGCTTTTGAAAAAGAGCTCGGTCACGTTGTAAAAGTACCGAAATACCATAAAGTTATGGGTGCTGTTGGAGCGGCACTTTTAGCGTCAGAAGCTGTCGTTCAAAGAGGTGGTAACAGTAACTTCAAAGGATTTACTGTAGCAGAACAGCCTTTCAGGGCTCACTCTTGGGAATGCAGTGATTGTCCGAATCTATGTGAAATTATTGAACTGAAAGAGTCGGAAAGCATTTTGGCGCGTTGGGGCGATCGTTGTGGGAAATGGACGAATTCTTTGCCGGCTTTTTCGGAAGTGAGTAAGTCTGTGGAAGTAGAAGCGACTACGCCTTCGTAATAACACAGGGGGACAGCGGTTCCTTTATGTTGTTTGCAAAAAAAAAGTTATCAAGTGGAATAAGCAATCATCTATGCTTAATAGCCCTGCCTTTGCTGGCAGGGCTATTAAGTTTTTTTATGACCATAACTTACCAGTAACACTTGGGACTCTCTTTCATAGTATGGCACTACATTGGACTACGGTGTTCACTAGAAGGGAGGCAATTCCCATGATAGAAAATGATCAGAACTTCGTAAGCTTGGGTCAAGAAGAGCAAGAAGTTTTACAGCAATATCCTTATGAAATAGGAAGAACAGAACGAAGAGGCAGAGGCTGGAGGCTGGAAACAGATCGCGGGTCGAAAGGGCTTTATCGCTACAAGAGCCTTGATCGGGATAGAATTTTTGCAGTTCATCATGCTTTGGAGCAACTAGCGGCTCGAGGCTTTCGACACACCAGTCGACATATTCGAACAAGGCAGGGAGAGCCCTTTGTACGAAAAGGAAGTAGCTACTATATTCTTGTAGACTGGTACAGCTATCCTTCTGTTGATTTTTGCCAGGATAGAGATTTACAAGTGGCCACAAGAAATCTTGCTCTGCTACATCGTCTTGGTCATGTCAAAGAGCGGCAAGAAGAAGTCGATAGAGTGATGAATCGACAAGCCCTGGAGGATCGGAATCGAGAACTTCAAGAGTATAGACAACGGGTTGAAAAAAGAGGTCGCTACAATGCTTTTGATGAAATTTTCCTAGAAAATGCAAGAAAAATGGAGCAAAAAAGTACAGAAGCCATCGAACGACTCATTGCTAGCGATATTGATAAACTGTATACGGAGTCTAGTGAAAAAGGCTCCATCTGTCATCGACACTGGACAGAAAAGAATTTACGTCTATCTAAAGATAACAATCTAGCTATCATAGGCTGGGATAACTGTGGAACTGATTTGCCCGTAGCAGAATTGACAAGATTTATACGCCATGTAATGGATCGCAGAGAAAGCTGGGATATCGACACTGGAAAAGAAATGTTGGCCATCTACGAAGAGATCAGACCTTTAGATAAAAGAGAAACAGACGTGCTTGCATCACTACTGTCCTTTCCTCACAAGTTCTGGAAAGTCGTAGCAAGTTATTATCGTGATGGTCATCGTTCGGAAGAACTTTTGAGTTCTTTTAGGCAAGCCATTGAAGAAGAGGTGGAACGGGATTCTTTCCTTGAAAAATTACGTCAACAACAGAGAGCATAGCCATTATAAGGATCAGGAGGTGAAAAAAGATGGTTCACGTTAAAAGTCGCTACGTCGGAACGGATCCTCGATATCGTTATCCTAAGAAAAAAAGGCAAGCTCGGAACTTATCGACAAAAAGACGGAAAAGCGAAGAGAGAATTGCTTTTCCTGTACCACCAGTAGAAAAAAAGAAAAAAACAGAATCGATGCAACTTTCTACAGAAAAAGAGATTGTAATATCATCGGAACCATTGATAAAAGCTGTTGTTGCAACAGAAGAAGAGAGAAATTGGGCAGAGCCAGAAAAACAGAGTAAAGAAATCGTACCCATACATGATCAGGAACTAGGGAAGGAACAAGAAGAAGCAATAGAACTTTTCAGTGAAGCGGCAGAAGAATTGTCAACGAAATCAACAGAGACCGTAGAAGATAAGAAAGCATCCATACCAGCCAGTTGGGAAGACATGGTCAAGAAAATTTCTCAACAAGGCTTGCCCTGGGCCCAGGACTATCAACCTACATCTACTTTACCAATTGGTAACGAAGAAATCTTGCAAGTGCTTCAAGAGCTGGATCGGCAGCCTCGTATGGTAGAACGGCAAGGACATAAATGGCTGATAGAAAGTAACATTGATTCACTAATTATTCATGAAATTACGGGAGAAGAAGCGAAAAAGCAAGGACAAAACATTGTAAATGCCATTGACCATTTGCGCAAGAATGGCTTTCATAACTGTCCAGAGATCAATCGTTCTAAGTTCGGTGAAAAAGTTATATCTTTTCCAGAGCGTTCTTACTATGTCTACAAGAAAATCTTCGGAAAAGAAATGAAACTAGAAAAATCAAAAGACTATCGAGAAGTCGGTAGAACACTGGCCTTATTACATCGAGCAGGCACTGGCTATGTCCCTCTTTATCAAGATGATGACAAAAGCGAAAGATTGGGCGAAAAAGTCAAAAAAGGTTATAGCATTGTAGAAAAGTGGAAAGAAAAACAGCAAAAGCAACGGTTTTTCTCCGATGGCGATCGTCTACTCAAAGAAAGTTTGCCGCGATTGATGGATCGAGCAGATAGGTCTTTTCGGTGGATCGAAGAAAACTACTATCAACTATATAGAGCTGCTCGTGCCCGAGGTTCCTTAATTCACGGAAACTATGCTATACCGCAGTTAGTCAAAACAGCACAAGGTATCTGGATAGAAGATTTTTCCCATAGTCGTATTGACGCCCCTATTATGGACTTATCAGAACTTGTAGCTCAAGTAGCTAGAGATACACGAGAAGGGTGGAAAGGTGCCGTTGCTATTATAGAAGGCTATGAATGGGTGCAACGATTGACACCAGAAGAATGGCAAGTGCTACTCGGATACCTTTTACTTCCCTTTAATCTTTGGGACTATATAGAAGAGACCTTTCAGAACAAAGCCGATCGAATTGAAATCATACCGGATAGAAAGTTGCAAGATCAAGGCTATAAAAAAGCGCGAGCGGCTGTGGAGAAATGTAATCGGACTTTTTTAGCAGCCTATCGGCTATCTGTCCACGGACAAATAGATTTGCCATCGTAATTAAGGAAAGAGCAGTCAGCCTTCTACAGAGACTGCTCTTTTCCATGACCTTTTGTCATAGATAAGCTCTTAGTTGCGTATCTTTGAGCAAAACGGTTCTGACCTTCTTGAAGGGATGGCAACGTCTATGATAAGCGAAGAATTCATAGAAGAGGAACGCAAAGGGCTTGATCCGCTGCTATTGCAAGAGTTAGGGCTTCGGCCGAGGGAGATCAAGATGTTGCGCTCCTCCTTTCGCATTGATGAATATGAAAGAACGACTGTGCTCAAGGCAAGTCAGCAGACCGTAGAAGACTTGCAATTTATTGTTGACTTGCAAACCCACTTATTACAAAGAGGATTTGACCGTTTTTCTGCGATTCAAAGAAATGTAAAAAGTGAAATCGTGCTATACCATGATCAAAAATATTGGACCACCTCAACCTGGGTGGAAGGAAAGGAATGTGACTACGATCGACGACGAGACTTAGAAGCAACCATTGATACAATCGCAGAATTTCATCAGGCTTCTCGTGGGTTCTATCGACCTGCTGTAGAGCATCGCTTTCTATGGAAAAAATGGCCTTATATTTTTCAACGTAAGATGGAAGAAATAGAACGCTCTTATCAAAAAGCTTGCCAGAAAGAAAGGCCCGATGCTTTTGATCGACTCTATATGCAAGGCGCATCAGAAGCGCTAGAAGAAGCCCAGGGCGCTCTGGCGCTATTACAACGTTCTACCTATGATGCCATTATGGATCAGGAAATGAGAGAAGGTGGCTTCTGCCATCATGACCTGGCCCATCATAACGTAATCATTGGTGCAAGAGGAGAAGCTTTTTTAATTGATTTTGATTATGCCATACAAGATAGTCGTCTACATGATCTGGGAAGTCTTATGATTCGTGTCCTAAAAAGGCAACGCTGGTCGATTAAAAAAGGTCTAAAGATTATGGAGCGCTATCACAACCACTATCCTTTGCATAGAACGGAGCTCCTACTATTGTTAAGTTTTCTGATCTTTCCCAATGATTTCTGGCAATACGGCTGGTCCTATTATTTTGAAGAACTGAATCGACCTCAGGAATTTCATATCAAGCGGTTAAGACGTTTTATGGATCGTCAAAAAAATCGACGAGCTTTTTTGAAAGATTTTGCAGGGCAAATCTAGAGATTGATGCAAGAGGAGTGTGGTTGATTGCATATAGGCATTGATAGCCGAGCCGCCATCCTCTATCGAGGAACAGGCATTGGAACCTATACGTATCAACTTTGCAAAAATCTTTATAGGACAGCAAAAAAAGAGAAAATTCGCTTTTTCTGGCCCGGTGATGAATATCGAAATCTTAAAATTACAGATGATGCAACTTTCCGTCAAGTAGAACAATATCGTGAGCGATTCTGGGAAGAAGTTCATATTCCGCAGACGATCAAGCAAGAAAAGATTGATATTTATCATGTACCGCAAAATGGCATTGGTCTACCTATGGTAAAACATTGCCCTATGGTAGCGACAGTTCATGATCTAATTCCCTATATTAGCCCAGAGACAGTCGGTAGAGGATACTTAAAGATTTTTTGTGAAGAAATGCCTCGTATCTTAGAAACAGTAGAGCGGATTATTGCACCGTCTCATTGTACGGCCAATGACCTGGTTAGAATCGCTGATGTTCCTAGAGAAAAAATTCATGTTATCTATGAAGCAGCCGAGCCCATTTATCGACCCATGAACAAAGACAAAGCTCGTTCCTATATTCGAGAAAAGTATGGTATTACAAGACCCTATGTGCTCTACATAGGCGGTTTTTCACCTCGAAAGAATGTACGCTTACTTATTCAAGCCCTTCATTTGTTAAACAAAGAACTACCGCAGAAAGTAGGGCTGCTTTTGCCAGGAAAGCAGTCAAAAGAGTTTAATGATTTAGAATTGATGGTGTCGGCACGAAAAATGGAAGAAGAAGTTCACTTTATTGGCTTTTTGCCTGTTGAGGAAATGCCCTGGGTCTATAATGGCGCAGAAGTCTTTGTTTATCCTTCTCTCTATGAAGGTTTTGGCTTACCGCCTCTTGAGGCCATGGCTTGTGGTGTACCTACTTTGGTCGCTCATACTTCTTCTTTGCCTGAAGTAGTTGGTGATGGTGCACTGTCTTTTTCACCATTGAATGTAGAACGGTTGAGAGATCTTCTTTATGGGCTCTTAACAGATGTTGAAACTGCCCAAAAGCTTGGACAAAAAGGATTAGAACGTTCTCAACTTTTTAGTTGGCGTAAAGCAGCAGAAGAGACCTGGCAGGTCTATCGCCAAGTTCTGCGACAATAATAGGGGAAATAAAGAAAAGGAGGGAACTATGGAGATGAAAGATCCCAAAGAAGAAGTTACGAAGGGCCCTCTTTGTTCCCTTACGGGTGTGAAGCTTCATCTACTCTCTCTTGAACTGGGCACTTTTGAAAAAGGAAAAGAAGAGTTTAGCCATATAGAAGCGGATGTAGAAGTTCTCGAAGTAGAAGAAGAAGAAGGTAGGCTTCATATTAGTGGGAAAGTTAAGGTATCAGCCCAGGTAGATAGAGTCTTTTCCGATGATCATCTGACAACGGATTCGTCTGAGGAAGTAGAAGAAAAAGCATCCGTTGAAGCAAGCGAGGAGCTATTGAGTCACCATGAAGAAGAAAAGACCTTGGATGCTTCAGAAAAGGGATCGGATTCTGAATTAATTGAAGCAAAGAGCGATGAAAATGTAGAGTCTATTGGAACGGGACCTGAAAGCTTTGTTCTTTTAGATCGAGAAATACCACCTGGTCCGAAAAAATCTCGCCGTGAGCAGTACTTTGAACTGATGCTTGATCCTCTCGATTATGAAACAGTAAACCCTCTTGTTGATAGTAGCAAAGACGATGATAGGGAAGACACAGAAGGTGTAGAAGAGAGCGATCTTGATGAATCGAGTGAAATAGAGCTGAAAGTATGGCACAAGTATCCTTACTGGAGCAAGGGTCGTCTCCATGTAGACTTGTTAATCGCACCAGCTGTTGCATCGAAGCCCTGCAAAGAATGCGAAATCAAAGAAGAAGTGAAGATTCAAGGCTTGATAGCACCAGAAGGCAATGAGGCAATCGCTTTGGCCTGGCGAGCACAGGAAAATGACGAAGGTACAGAAATCGTGGCACAAGTCGTTTTTCAAGGAAAAGAGCAAGAACCTTTACAAATCGTAGAAAAGAGTATTTTTGTAGAAGGGCAAAAAGTTTTCTTAGGCAGTCCTATTTTTGCGCAAGAAGAACTAGATGGCATGGTAAAAGGCTGGGTTGCCATAGAGCCCTTTCATTATGAGTTCAATGAGGAAGTTGCTGATGAGGATGTAGAAGTGGAAGAAGGTGAAGATGAACAAGCGTTAGAAGTCCAGGAAGCTGATGCAAAGAGAGACGACGATAGTTCTTCAGATAGCGATCAGAGTGAATCAACGACCAACTTCTTAAATAATAGTACCTATGAAGATGATGAAAGTGCTGACAACAGTGCGTACACCTATGACGACAGCTATGAGGATAGCGACGATGATAGCAATGATTCCAGTGATGACCGTCACTATGAAGAAGCTTATGAAGCGCCCTATAGTGGCCATAATAGCGACTACAATGATTACGGTAATTACAGCTACGAGCAAAGTGATGATGGTCTGGCAAGAAATAATATGCCAGAGGGTGAAAAATCTCTGGAAGAATCTTTGTATCCCTATGTAGAAAACTATGATCACTTTTCAAAGGAAGATCCATACAAAAGCCCTGAGCCAGAACGGTGGTTTATTGAAAAAGCTTCTGCAGAAAAGATAGAAGTCTTAAAAGAACAAGAGAGTGTCGGTGGAGCTGCGCCCGATATAGAAAATCAACCTATAGCGAGTACAGCACATCACGACGCCACTGACGAAGAGCTGTCTCTTTATGAAGATGCTAGCTATGTAGAAGAACCTGTAGTAGAGGGCTTTGAGGCAGATGCTTTGATGACAGAAGAATATGACATATTGATTAATGAAGATTTTGACGTAGAAGAAGAATGGAATGTAGATGCACAGGCCTTACCTCTCCTGCATGATGGCTTTGAAAGTCGCCTATCAATCACAGAATCACTAGATGGGTTGGTTGAAGAGAATCTATTACAGCCATTGGATGAGGAACTTCAAGCGAATATGGAAACTTCAGTACCGGACATAGAATTATACAGAGCTGAGGAAGAAGCGTGGGAAATGACAGAGCCGGAGCAGGAAGAGCAGAGCAAAGCGTATGACGAAACCACGGAGGTGAAAGAAAGAGCAAGCATGATGAACTATGAAGAAAAGAAAGAGCAATCTGAAAAACCGAAAGTTTCCGAAGCGGCCAAAGAAACGGAACAAGAAGTAATAGAAGAAAGCACCGGCTCCATAGAAGTAGAAGCAGAGGAAAAAGCAGCCAAGGAAGCGGAACAAGAAGTAACAGAAGAAAGCACCGTTCTATAGAAGTAGAAGCAGAGGAAAAAGCAGCCAAGGAAGCGGAACAAGAAGTAACAGAAGAAAGCACTCGTTCTATAGAAGTAGAAGCAGAGGAAAAAGCGGCCAAGGAAGCGGAGCAAGAAGTAACAGAAGAAAGCACAAGCACTAACGAAGTAGAAACAGAGGAAAAAGCAGCCAAGGAAGCGGAACAAGAAGTAACAGAAGAAAGCACCCGTTCTATAGAAGTAGAAGCAGAGGAAAAAGCAGCCAAGGAAGCGGAACAAGAAGTAACAGAAGAAAGCACCCGTTCTATAGAAGTAGAAGCAGAGGAAAAAGCAGCCAAGGAAGCGGAACAAGAAGTAACAGAAGAAAGCACTCGTTCTATAGAAGTAGAAGCAGAGGAAAAAGCGGCCAAGGAAGCGGAGCAAGAAGTAACAGAAGAAAGCACAAGCACTAACGAAGTAGAAACAGAGGTAGGTAGCGAGAAGGTAGAAGAGGCAGCAGAAGCAGAAGAAGACGCTTTTCAGGAGGAAAAAAGACTACTCCTTCCAAAACAAGGCCCCTCCTTGAATATGGTAGGTTCAAAAAGAGCTCAACAAGCTTCTCGAGAACGCAAAACAGAACAAACAGTTAGACCGCCTCGGTCTTTTGGGCGTCGTCTGGCTCCACCTGCAAGTCCTGTCAGCGAAGAAAAAGAAAAAGCAATGGAAGATTCTTTAAGCAGCCTTTCTAAGACGACCCTATCGTCAAGAGCTACGCCCAATCAGAGCGGCATTCGGAGGATTGCGACAGCCCTTACAGAGGAAGCAGCACCAAACCCAAGAAGCACAGGAAGTCGCAACGAAAGTGCAACGCAGCGAAGCAGTAATTCTCAACAAAGACCCCATCGACGTCAATCAAAATGGAAAATCGTCCTCGTATTGCCCGGAGATAACTTAAGTACCATTGCCCGAAGAAACAAAGTAACAGAAGAGTCCATTCGACAGTTGAACGATTTAGGTGCCGAAGGCGCTGTAGAAGTCGGTCAAACTTTAATGGTACCGAAATAAAAAATTGAAGTGAAGCGATTCAATTGGAGAAAAAAGAAAAGTGGTTAAGGACCGATGATATAGCCATAGAACTTGGCGTTACGACTGAAAGAGTCTTAAGCTGGATCATCTCTGGGATATTGCCTGTTGTTGACTTTGATGGAAGCGGCGATTATCGGATTCGAGAAAAAGACCTAAGACAGTTTATCAAAAAACAACAATCTAAAACTGTGATGGCTTTACAACAAGTTAAAGCACAAATTGAAGAGGAAGCTATCGTATTTGAGAACCTTTATGAATGGATGCAAGAAGAAAATAAAATGCTATCGAGACAATATCAGAATATGGATGACTGCTTGTTACAAGTATTAGAACAATATAAAGAAAGCTGGGAAGGTTCTCTTAGTGCTGGTGACAAAGGCAAAGCACAGGCTTATCAAGAAGCAATGGTGGAAGTATACGACCGTTGGGAAAAGCCCAAACAAGAATACCAACAATGGGTCATGAGCCATGAAAAAAGGTGGCAAATCTTTATTGCACAACTAGGCCCTATGTTAGAAACAAACGCCGGCTTGATGGCGCCAGCAGATCCGTACTTGGCTCTTAACATGTCTCAAATTAAAGCTGCTTCAACGATGGACTCTTATGTAGAATCCAAGCGTCACCAAAAAGATCTATACCAGGCTTTGTACTTATGGATGAAGCGAGAAAACAACACATTGTTAGAGCACTATAAGAAGATGGAGCGGACGATCAGTCGCGTCATCGACACATTGCAACGAAAAGCTAAGAAAGCTAGCAAAACCATGGATTTTGAAAGAGGCCAAACGTATCAAGAAGCAGCCTCTCTTCTTTATCGACAATGGGAGGAAATTCGCAATGACTATAACCGACATCATCTCTTAGGGCATCAACGCTGGAACCACTGTCAGGAAAAAGTTAAAATGGCTCTAAGTAACAATCGCAGTTTTTCTTCACAGAATGACAGCAGTAACGAAGAAGGGAGAATGGTCAGTACTTTTGACGATGACGATCAAGAGCCGGAATCCATTTAAAGAAGGATTCCGGCTCTTGGTGTCTAAAAAGTTATTGGGAGAAAATAAAAAAAATGACGAAAACCAAAGAAAAGCACACAAACCGACAAGAAATAACATGAAGTGACGGAAAAATCTGTTAATAAGTCTGTGGATAATGTGAATAAAAGCAGAAAGGAAGAAGATGGAAGTGAAAATCGGTCTTTTACAGTATTCTGTGTACCGCGGAGAGCGCCAAAACAACGAAGAAATTATTGAGACATACATGGAAGAAGCCAAAAGAGAGAGGCCTCAAGTTATTGTCTTACCGGAGATGTGGACGACCGGATATGACCTGGAAAATCTCCAAAAAAATAAAAATGTCGAAGAAACCAACGGTACAGCAGCGCTGGCAAAGCTAATAAAATGGGCCAAGGAGACAGGCGCTTACATAGTAGGGGGTTCTACAGCTGTAAGCAGGAGTTGCTATGAGCCACCTCAGTTTGCCAATACTATGTATGTAGTCAATCAAGAAGGGGAAAAAATCTTAACCTATGAGAAAGCACACCTATTCCGCCTGATGGACGAAGATAAGTACATGGTAGCAGGGCAGCAGTGCGGAAATTTTATGTTAGATAGGATACCTTGCGGTGCTATCATCTGCTATGATCTTCGCTTTCCGGAGTGGGTTCGTAAAACAATGCTAGCAAATAAAGCACAAGTCCTTTTTGTTGTTGCCCAGTGGCCAAAAAGTCGATTGAAGCACTGGATCACACTCTTACAAGCGCGAGCGATTGAGAACCAATGTTTCGTCATTGCCTGCAATCGCAATGGATCAGACAATGAGCGTTCTATGTTTGCCGGTCACTCTATGGTTATCGATCCTTGGGGAGACCTAATAGGCGATAAAAAAGAGGAGACAGGCTGGCTCTGGGCTGAAATTGAAGTGGCAAAAGTAGAAAAAGTAAGGAAGAGAATTCCCGTCTTTACAGATCGTCGCACCGATCTCTATTAACCTCTTGCTTACAATTGCGCTCATAGAGGATACGCAATCCTTCTAAAGTTAGGGACGGATGAATATAATCAACTTCAGAGCAGTCCTGTCCGATCAGTTGGGCAAAGCCACCCGTTGCGACCACTTTTGCTCTTGTACCTTCTTCTCCCATCTCAGCTTTAAAACGCTTCACCAAGCGATCGACAAGACCACGATAGCCGTAGTAGACACCAGCTTGCATGCTTGTCCTTGTAGTCTTTCCAATGGCTTGAGCCGGACGGGCAATATCAAAGCGTGGCAACTTCGATGCCTGTTCTACGAGTGCTTCTACGGAAATCCCGATACCGGGACAGATCACGCCACCAAGGAAACTTCCTCTGCTATCAATGGCACATAAGGTTGTGGCTGTTCCCAAATCAACAGTAATAATGGGACCGCCATAGAGATGATAAGACGCTACGGCATTAACAATACGGTCGGCACCAAGGCCTTTTGGGTCATCGATACGTAAATTAATGCCTGTCTTTATCCCTTTTTGTACAATGATAGGATGAATTCCCCAGTGTTCCTGAAAGAGTGCAGTGAAGAGAGGATTCATAGGCGGTACAACAGAAGAAATAATAACACCATCAATTACATCCGGTGCAATAGAATGACCTTCCAAGGCTTCTAGCATCAAAATCCGATACTCATCTTTGGTCTTATGGCGATCGGTCTGCAGACGCCAGGTTACAACAACCTTTTTTTCATCATTATAAAGAGCCGATACAATATTGGTATTTCCGATATCGAGTACAAGTAGCAACCTTCCATTCCTCCAAGCATGCAACAACGAAATCATTGTTCTTTCCTATAAATGTCTCACTTATTATTCACTTGATACAAAGAATATCCTCCCGAAAAAGAAAAAGAAATTTAGCCATACTGTGAAAAAGGCCTTCTATTAAGATACAAAGCTCGTAATCAAGGCAGATACTGATCATGAAGACGTAACTGATCGTTTAGTTCCTCTTGGATCAAAAGCATTTTTTTTATATAATGGTGAGCGACTTGACCTGCATCGGTTAGATAAACACCGGTGCTCGTTCGAGTAAAAAGCGTTGCACCCAAAGTAGACTCCAAAGACTGGATCTGAGAGCTGATGGCAGGTTGCGTGAGATGAGCAAGTTTCGCTGCTTTCGAGAAGCTTTTTACTTCTGCAACAAGACAGAAAACTTTCAACTGGTTAAAGTTCATTGACATAGCTCCCTACGTTTAGTTTTATATCTTAAGTGTAAATGAGAACGAGAGCAAAGACAACGGACAATAACAGGATCCTGCTCCGGAGTAGAAGCAAGACTTGTCTGAATAGTTCATAAAAATAGGTGCAACATAAACTATCGTTACCTGTGGAAAGGGGTCACAAATCGATGTTTCGGATCACCTTCTTCGGTACTGGCAATGGGCTTAGTTATCCCAATCGTGAAAATACTTTCTTCTTAGTACAGCATTTGCCAAATAACAGTGCCTATTTAGTAGACTGCGGAGGTTCCCCTTGGGTAAAACTCGTAAAAGCTGGTGTAGGACCGGAAGATCTGAAAGCCCTTCTAATTACACATGGTCATGCTGATCATACTTATGGCTTGCCGGCTTTAATCCAAAGTCTCTGGCTTGCCGGACGGAAAAGCCCTCTTTCGATTTATTGTCCAACAGGCGCAGAGAAAATAATTAAAGGACTTCTTGAGCTTTTTGATCTGCCTGCCAAACCTAACATGTATGAAATTATCATACAAGAACAGCCTTTAGAGAGAGAAACATTGGCACTACGTGATGGGGGCTTACAAATTACAACATTTCCGGCTTTACATGGCATTCCAACGATGGGGATGGTTTTTTATGATAAGAAAGATCATAAAACGGTCAATGTTGTCTATTCCGCCGATACGGTCTACAATCCTCTATTAGAGACTTTGGCCAAAGATGCGAGTTGTTTGATCCATGAATGCAACGGTGCTGATAAAGCCATGGGGCAACATTCTTCTTTACATGATGTGGTTCGCTTGATGAAAAAAACTGTTCCAGAACAAGTTGTGCTCGTTCACTTAACAGAAGGAGAAAATTATGAACGACTTCTTCAGCAATATGGATTAAAGCAACCGGAGTTTGTGATTGCTGAAGATGGGATGAGTTTGCGTATTTCCTAATGTTACTTGAAGATCGCTATAGCTTTGCTATGGCGATTTTTTATTTTTAAATATTACAATGTGAACCATCGACAAGGATTACACATAAGTGACAATATCTTTTTACAAACCCTTGGAAGGTCCTTAAAGAATCTGGTATAATCCGGTTATTGTTATGACTTACGAAGCGATCTGCTCAGGAGGTGCAATTTATGGCTCAGGTGACTTTTCGTGAAGAGCGCTGTAAAGGCTGTGCTCTTTGTACAACTTTTTGTCCCCCAAATATCGTCACTTTGGACAAAAGTCGTTTTAACAAAAAAGGCTTCCATCCCGCGATCATAACAGAGATGGAAAAATGTAAGGGCTGTGCTTTTTGTGCACGTATGTGCCCCGATCTGGTTATAGAAGTGAAAAAATAAGAAGAAGGTGAAACATTGTGGCAGAAAAAGTTCTGATGAAAGGAAATGAAGCCATTGCAGAAGCGGCCATTCGTGCAGGGTGTCAATGCTTTTTTGGCTATCCCATTACGCCGCAAAATGAATTGATCGAATATATGGCTCGTGAGCTTCCGAAAGCTGGGGGCACTTTTTTGCAGTGTGAAAGTGAAATTGGTGCCATTAACATGGTTTTTGGTGCATCATCAGCAGGTGTCCGTGCTATGACTTCTTCGTCAAGCCCTGGTATTAGCTTAAAGCAAGAAGGGATTTCTTACATAGCAGGCGCACAACTTCCCGCTGTGATCGTCAATATTGTTCGTTGTGGTCCTGGCTTAGGTGGTATTCTTCCATCACAAAGCGATTATTTCCAGTCTACGCGCAGCGGTGGTCATGGCGATTATCGCCTCTTAGTGTTAGCTCCTAATTCGGTGCAAGAGCTTGCTGACTTGACGGTGCTAGCTTTTGAAAAGGCTGATGAATATCGCAATCCTGTTATGATTTTAGGAGACGGTATCTTAGGGCAGATGATGGAGCCTGTGGTACTACCGGAAGTCACTTCCTCTAAAGTAGACAAGCCCTGGGCGACAACAGGAAAAGGCGACCGGAGTCAATGCAACCTTGTGTCATCACTATTCTTGAATCCCGAAGAGTTAGAGCAGCACAATTTGTTGCTTCAGAGCAAGTACAAAAAGATGAAAGAACAAGATACGCGTTGGGAGTCTTATCTTACAGAAGATGCAGAAATTATTATCGTTGCTTATGGCTCGGCGGCACGACTTTCGATGGCTGCTGTCAATATGGCACGTCAACAAGGTCTTAAAGTAGGTCTTATTCGACCGATTACGCTATTTCCTTTTCCTGAACAGCCGATACGTGAAGCAGCCGAAAAAGGAACACCTTTTCTCGCTGTTGAATTAAGCACCGGTCAAATGGTAGAAGATGTACGTCTTTCCGTAGAAGGACGTAGTCCTGTTTATTTCTATGGACGCTGTGGTGGCGTCGTGCCCGATCCGAAAGAAATTCTAGAACAGCTTATCTTGCGGTTACGATCACAGGAAGGCTTGAAGAAGGGAACGAAAGGAGGTGCCGCCTGATGGCTATGAAAGTATATAGCAGGCCACAGAGCATTGTGGACATGCCTTTTCATTATTGCCCTGGTTGTCACCACGGTCTTATCCACGGTCTTGTTGCGGAAGCCATCGATGAATTAGAAATTGCGAAGAAAACAGTAGGCGTAGGGCCTGTTGGTTGTGGCGTTTTTGTTTACGATTATATTGATACTGACATGATTCAAGCATCTCACGGAAGAGCGCCTGCTGTTGCAACGGGTGTTAAAAGAGCCTTGCCAGAAAGTATTGTTTTTACTTACCAGGGAGACGGTGATTTAGCTGCCATTGGTACTTCTGAAATTATTCATGCAGCAGCTCGTGGTGAAAACATAACAGTAATCTTTGTAAACAATGCAATCTTTGGTATGACCGGCGGACAGACGGCACCGACTACTTTGGTGGGTCAGACGACCACAACAGCGCCGCAAGGACGTCTAGAGGAAGTAGAAGGAGCTCCTATTCAAGTCTGTGAAATGTTGAATACCTTGCAAAAGCCTGCCATGATTAGCCGCGTCTCTGTGCATAATCCTGCCAATATCATGAAAGCAAAAAAAAGAATCAAAAGCGCTTTCCAGTATCAGTTAGAAGGCCGAGGCTTTACCTTTGTCGAAGTCTTGTCTTCTTGCCCTACCAACTGGCGTATGAGTCCTCTAGACGCGCTTCGCTTCATTGATAAAAAAATGAGTGCTTACTACCCCATTCAAGATTTCCGCATGCCAGAAGGAGGACGATAAGGATGGAACACCGCATCATTCTGGCCGGCTTTGGCGGGCAAGGTGTTATGCTAACAGGCCAACTGATGACATATGCCGGTATGATTGAAGGAAAAGAAGTATCCTGGATCCCTTCTTATGGACCTGAAATGCGTGGTGGTACAGCCAACTGTAGCATTACCATATCCGATCAAGCCATTGCTTCGCCAATTGTTTATGAGCCAACGATTGCTATTGTGCTCAACCAGCCGTCGTTAGATAAATTTGCGCCGATGGTTGTACCAGGTGGCTTGCTTATGATTAACAGTTCGCTAATTACGGGAAAAAGTGAACGCACTGATATTACACAGATTACGCTACCTGCCAATGACTTAGCCAATGAATTGGGAGATACCCGAGTGGCCAATATGATCATCTTAGGTGCTCTCATTGGCCTTAAAGGTGTCGTATCCATGGAAGCTATCGTAGAGTCTTTGAAAAAAGTGCTGCCACCGCATCGTCACGCCTTGATCCCTCTTAACCAAGGGGCTTTAGAAAAAGGGATGGCGCAAGTGGCTTTTGAGCAGAAGTTCGCATAACGAAGGCACAAAAGGTGCACAGGGGGGACAGTTCGGACGACAAAGCAGAACCGTCCCCCCTTGTGTTCTGTGCTCGATTATTCTTTCGGGCGCCGAGCCGGTTCGGGGTGTCCCAAAAAGGTGGGTACACCAGTGCTTTCTTGATTTCGAGGATCAGGCAAGCGGAAGGCGAAGAAGAGGGCGATGGCCTGAATTATAGCGATGGTAATGAACAACCAGGGCATGGGAATGATTTTCAGGAAGGCACCGGCTACCAGAGGCAAAAGTGCAACGGGAGAAGCAAAAAGGTTAGAGATACTTACATAGATAGGTCGCTTTTCTTCTGATGTTGTCTCCATGAGGTAGTTCACAAAGCCGAGCCAGCCGCCGAGTACCATACCAAGGCTCAAAAAGCCAGCCAATGTTACAACGATCGAGATCAAGCCTGTAACTTGCCCCGATAGGAGGATCCAGAGCGGGACTGAGATATTTACAGCGAGGGTGGTCATGATCGTTTTTTTATTGCCTGCTTTGTCACTCAAATAGCCCCAGAGCAAACCACCAAGCACTTGACCGATAATCTGGAACATAACGATAAAACCGATGAGCCAGGCAGGCAAAGACCCTGTTTGTTGTACGTAAAGAATATAAAAAGGAAAACCAATGATGTTAAAACCCATAAGCACTTGTACAAGCAACATTTTGCGAAAGGTAGGATGATCACCGAGATACTTGGGCACATGGCTTACGACATAGCGAGCTGACACTTTTCTTTTGTCGGCGTCTTTTTTGGCTGGATCTTGGGTCATACGAATGGCAAAAATAGAAGCCCAGAGTAAAAACAAAGCGAGAAAGAAAAGCAAAGCAAAATTGTTGGGAAAAACCCACTCCGGTGAAACAAGAACTCTTTGCACGACAAAGGCACCGACTAAAGCGCCAAGGCCACCCAATGCTTGCATCATACCCAACAACTTACCACGGTGTGATTTATCGATGGTTCGACTGAAGATATCCATCCAGGAGACTTGCCCCATGCCTTCGCCAAAAGCAAAGATGGTAAAGCTTATAAAGAATACTGTCACAATTATAGTAGGAGAAAATCCAAACCAAATGGACAAAACAGGTAAGATTAAAATTGTACGTGTAAAAAGGTGCAAGCGAGATTGAAAAATGTTCAAATTCTGAGCGCCTGTAACCCAACCGGCAATTAAGATCTGAGGCAGGAAAAAGCCAATGGAACGAATCCCTGCTGCTAGACCTACCAGAAAAGGTGATTCTGTTAGACCGTTCAAAAAGAGAGGGATTAATACATTGGCGTCAATAAAAGCGAGAGCAGAAAAGTACAAGGCACCATTGGCCATAAGAAAGATAAAATTTCTTTTGTCTAATTGATCACGCCATTGCAATGCCGATCCTCCTTAAAAATTTCCTGTCACCTGTAGAAAGCCTTTATATGCCACCTGCCTTTTTTCTTGGTAGTTGCGGGATGGCCCGTTCCTATATGGTTAAGTTTCCCGAGATCTCTGCGCCCATTCTGGGGAAAAACAGGTTGCCCTGCTTGTTGCATGACCATCAAATGAAAAAATCCCCACCTGTTACGGCTGGGGATTCTCTCTGCTTCTATAAAAAAGTTATTCAGAAAAAGACTTTTTGAAAGTATCTACTTTTTTGGGAATTTTATTGACTTGTATATTTCGCATTGATTGTTCTAGTTTGTGGATGAGAGACTCTATGGAGTCTTTTTTTTCTTTCCCTTGAAATATCTTGCCACGTTCTTTTTTTAGAATTGATAGCAATAGTTCTTTTTCTTTCTCTGTCAAAAGCAAAAGCGTTCACTCCTAAAGAAGTTCAGAGAATGTTGGTTTTGCTTTCTCTCAATTCGTTAATGTATAATTCGGTCTTTTTCTTGCTGAGAAAGGTCGTGATTATCAGAAAAAGCTTCGGCTTCTTCGTTTAATAGAGCAATCTCATCTTGTAACTTATCAACCCATTCTTGGATTTTACGGGCTTCTTCTTCGTTGAGGTTTCTTGTTGAGGCATAGACAGCAAGGGCGCGCATTTCTTTGAGCTTTTCCTCAATTTGTCCAAGCAATTCTAGCCGATACTTGATTAATTCTAGCTGATCCCGTAAAATTTTTTCTTTTTCATCAGGCATGTCAATCATCCTTTTCTACTGTTCCGGAGAAAAAGCCTCTCAAGAAAAATGTATGTACGATCTACCTATTCTGGTTCACTTCTTTTTTTCTTATGGAGACTGTCATGCGGGTATTTAGAGAGGGTTTGATGGTTGGACGTTGAGGTCTTCCACTACCGCATACGTATACAGAAGCATTCTCTTTTAGTAATGGCAATAATAGGATGAACCAAGACTCCAACCATTCTTGGTTCTATGCAATTATACTGGTTTATCAATAGCCTGTCGACAGACCTCAATTGTACAGGAAGCAAAAGCGCCTTACGGCCCTTCTACTGTTTCTCCAGGACAGTCCACTTTGCTACATCAGGCTCATGAAGCCATTGCCAATCTCCCTCTTCTCCGTGATAGCGCAGTGCCACTTCAAAGTGCACCATAGCAATACCACAATCCAGTCTTTTCGATATGCCATAACTGCCCTGTGGACCATCTGTGGCAATGATGAAGCTCTTTTCTTCTCTTCGAATTCTCCAAGGCTGACGGTTGACTGCAGAGGGAGCCCACTGTACTGCTTTGAGAGCTTCCTGCACTGTTTGAGGCCAGGTGGTATGATCTTGACCTGCTGTAAGCTGAACAAGGCTTTTTCTTTTTTTTGAACTTACAAGAAAAGACATAGTTTTTTCTTCGAAGTTAAGACCTTTGTCTGTATAGCCAAGGGGTGTGACTGCATAAACTTTTTCTCTTTCTTGCAAGTCAATTTGACTTCTAACCATGTAAGGACAGAAAAAACCTGCAACCCAACAAGTGGAAAGGCCTGCTGCTGTCGCCTCTAAGATAAGGGCTTCTCCAAGGTAGCCAATCTTTCCTTCTACTTCTTCGAGATCGCTTTTACCAATAAAGGCCATATAAGCAGGTGCATCTTTTACCTTGCCATAAGAACCGGCAAGACCTGTAAAGATATCATCAGGTGGCTCGTTGACTAGGACAGCTCTAAGTCCATGAAAGGGACGGAAGGATTGACAGAGGCTTTGGAGAACAGATATATCATGAGATTTTAATGGTTCTCCGTTAAACTTTCGTCTCGAAGTACGCACTTGAATCGCTTTGTAACAGCGCTGTATTTGACTTTCGGTAAAGACCAGGGGCATGGTAGATTCCCTCCTGTTCATTTTGTCTGTAGAAAAAAAGCGGCCATGCGATAGCACTACAATAGGGGAGGACTTATGGAAGAAAAAAAGCAAGACAGTGAAAAGAAAGAACGTCGTCTGGCTGTTCGTAGAGAAAATAATTCCGACCAATCTTACTGGAAAGTGCCGATTACACCAGAGATGGAACGCCAACTGGAAATCGATCTTTTTCAAGAACTGAATGAGCGCTATGAACATGACGATGAAGCGGAAGAGCTGGGAAAAAGAAAAAAACAGTCAGCCATGATGGTTCGCGTGATTGGATGGACTACAGGACTTATCTTTTTATTTCTTGTTCTTTTAGGAAGCACTTATGGATTGCGTCTTCCGCCTTTAGATTTCTTAACTCGCTCGCAGGAACTTGCACAAAACCCAGAAATGAAAGCGCTACAGGAGGCTGTCGTTCATGTAGAATCATTAGGGCGAAGAGGGACAGGCTTTAATATTGATGCGTCAGGACTGATTGTGACCAATCATCACGTGATAGCAGATGCTCGAGTTATTTATGTTAGTTTTTCACGAGGTGGCGCAGTCTATCGCGTGCAAGAACACAAATCATTTCCTGAAATTGATCTGGCCTTACTAAAAATTGATGGAGATCAATTGCCGGCTTTGCCTGTAGATTTACGCTCACAGATTCATGCGGGCGAGTCCTTGTTAATTATTGGCAACCCTCTTGGCTTTTCAAAAGTCATAAAAGAAGGCGAGTACCTGGGGTCCACGAAACTTCGCAACTGGGATGAGCCTGTATGGATGATTGAAAGTACAATTTACCAAGGTTCAAGCGGAAGCCCTGTTTTTAATGAAGCTGGTAATGTGGTTGCTGTTATCTTTGCAACGTTGAGACAAGAGGAAGATAGCGAATCAATCGTTGGTCTAGCCGTACCTATTCATTATTTACATCGCGACCTTCCTTTCTAGTATACATTTTTATCCATGCATTGTTTTAATAACTTTCTCCATGCTACGAGTAGAAGCTTATAAATGGAGGTGCTAAGAATGGAAGCTAGAAGAGCCGAAGAAATTCTTCAGTCGCCTGATACGATTGAAGTGCAGTACCAACAAAGCTCTGTCTGGATTGAAGAAGTAGACCGCGGAAAAGATACAGCGCAGGTGAAGCTGCTAGTAGATGGTAAGCGAATCGAAGTACCTGTTGCTGCACTGGAGGAAAAGTCCTAATTAGGTCTCAAATACAGTAGAAACCCTGGTCCCGCTGTAGAAAAACAGCGCTGGACCAGGGTTTTTTCTTACCTTACCGCAAGGGTGCTACAAGGGAATCTAATTCACTTTTGCTTGCAATGGCACCCATTTTTACATTTTGTATAATCCCTTTTTTGTCGATGATATAGGTTGTAGGTAGTCCACCAACTCGGTAAGCCATGGTAACTTCGCCTGTTTCATCAAAGACGGTAGGAAAGGTTATATTGGCAATATCTAAGAATTTTTTCACATCGTTGATATCATCTTGAAAGGCAAGATTTACACCTAAGACAACGACATTTTCCTGGTTTTCTGCGTAAAACTGGTTCACATGAGGCTTTTCGGTTAAGCAGTAGGGACATGTGGTTGCCCAGAAATTAAGCACAACAGGTTTGCCTTGTAGTTCAGATAAGGTGATATCCTGTCCTTCTAATGTTTTCAGTGTAAAATCAGGTGCCTGGTGACCTCTCATGCCGAAAGAAGTGGTCGGTGTCCCTTGATCGCTACTGTCAGCGCCACAGCCGCCCAAAATTAAAGCAAGGGTGAGCAATAGAAGGGGAAGTAGGGATAGACGAAATTTTTTCATAAACAAGACTCCTCCTAGATGATACCCCCGAGGGTATTTCTTCTCTCTTTATAGTACTTTCTTCTGCTTAAAAAAGCAAGGGAACGTGAAAGTGAAAAGTATCCAGTGCTTTTATAGTTCGTAGAAAATACTAAATTTATGAAGAAAAACTCTATGCCTTCAAGCACAGAAAAAAAGCCTTGTTTGTTTCACGTGAACAACAAGGCTTTTTATTTTCTCTTATGAATAAGCTATGCGTTTTCTATTATTTTACGCAATTCAACTAACTTTAAGATATGCTCCTGTTCCTGGCGAATTAGTTCCTTAACGGGCTCTTTATCGCTTTCTGAAACAAGACGCAGAAGCTCGTTAAAGAAAAGAATGGATTCTTTTTCAAAGCGAATGGCTAGATCTATGGCATCTTGATCTGTTTGTATTTGTGCTACCAACTTTTCCACTTCTGGTGCTTTTCCAAAAACATTGCTCTCAATTAAAAATGTAAGGTACGCTTCATATTCACCATCATATTGTTGAGGTGCCTGGTAGTCGCCTAAACGATCTCGTAAGCTTTGAAAATCTTTAATATGCTGTTGTTCTGCAGCAGCCAAATATTGAAGAACATGATGTGCTTGGCCGCTTTTTACTTTACCAAGCAAGCTTTTGTAAAAAGCTTCACCATTTCTCTCGATAGCCACAGCAAACTCAACAATTTCGCTAGATTTAAAAAGCATGAAATCCCCACTCTCCTTTTTCATGAACATGTTACCACAAAAGACAAAAAGAAGTCTACCCAGAATTGCATAGGGAATTTATAAGAGCCATGATTAGAAAAAACATGTTCCTAGGGACAATGGAGGTCAGCTTAGGCACGGCGACTGTCTAAAAAAGAAACAGCAGATAAAGACGCAATGCCCCCCTGACCAACGGCTTTTGCTAGTTGATAAGGTTTGCCGGTACAATCACCGGCCGCAAAAGCGCCTGGAACATTCGTTGCCATATTTTCATCTACTACTATAGCACCTTGCTTTGTCTCTAGACCAGGTAGCAGTACATCAGCACGCTGTGTTTCACGAATGATAAAAAGACCTTCCACTGGGACAGTACTGTTTTCAAGAACCAGTGCCTGTAGTTTATCATCTTTGCCTTCGAGAGCTAGCGGTTTTTCTTGTAATACTTCCATATTGGACAAGGGGGTTCGAGTTTTCATGCCTTTTACGGGATAGTAGAAGATCTTATCAACGATTTCAGATAGAAAGGTTGCCTCTTCCCATCCTTCTTCTTCCGTAAAATCAACAAGTGCTACCTTTTTATCACGATAGAGAGGTCCGTCGCAGGTGGCGCAATAAGAGACACCGCGACCTAAATAATCATTTTCCCCTTCTAAAGGCTTTTCTATGTGCACGCCCGTAGCAATAATTATAGCTTTGCTTTCATATTCTTTTGTGCCACTTTTTGCCACGAAAAAGTCGCCCAGATGATAAATGGAGGAAACTTTTTCGCTTTGAATCGATATGTCCATTTTCTTGACATGGTCAAGAAAAAGATCGCGCAACGCTGTACCGTTGATACCGGGAAAGCCAAGATAATTATCGATGCGTTCCGCTTTTTCTAGCCAGGGACTACAAACTTTAGATCCTAGAATGAGAAAAGATTTCTTTCGAATTTGTAAGTTCAAAGCTGCTGACAATCCGGCAGGACCGCAACCGATGATCAAAGCGTCAAATCTTTTTTCCATACAAGAATGCCTCCGTAAAGAAGAATAAATGTTCTATAGAGAGAGGGCTCTAAACACGAAATGGTTTAATTGTCAAGTCTAGCGTAACCTATTCAACCAAAAAATACTATACTAATCTTGACAAAAATAAAAAACAATGCATCTTCTTTCTTGGTTCATGGAACAAAAGGGTATGTGAAAAAAGAAAAAAAATATTCTGCCTAGGAATGATTGTTTAACCATTGACGATAGCTGGTAAGAGCGTTATAATATTCTTAAAATTTAGTATTCTCTGTAAAGGGGAGGGTGAGTCAGTGACTTCAAGAGAAGATATGGCCATGGAATTCATCAACATGTCACTGGAAGAACTACAAGCCGAAGCTGAGCGTCTTGAGTCTACTTGTCGGGAATCCGGCAATATGGAGAGTCAGATTCGCCTTTCCGTGGTTAGAGCGGTCATTTACCAACAGAGTTGTCAGAAAATTTACGAAGCGGAACGTCGTATGGCTGTGACCTACGAAAAAGCCAAAGGAAAGTCTGGAAGAGTGTGGTATGTGCCTCCAAAAACAGAAAGCCACCCTACAAGAGTCTTCTATATGGGACGTAGTGGTAAGATCAACTCAGCATCTTTTAATGATATGTTAGGCGATATTGGAGAAGCTATATCTCGCTAGAAGATGCAGCAGTATCGAAAGTTGCCTTCAAAATAACAATGAATCAAAAAGTGAGCCCCCATCGTTTTTAAAAACGATGGGGGCCTTACTTATGATATCGATTAGTACATAATTTAACATATTACGTCTATTTCTATGGTGAAAAAAAACAAAAAGCATTTGTCAGATATCAAAAGTATTCAAAATTTTTTGAGAAAAGGGAATTATAAAATTCTGTCTAATAAGTAATACACAAAGACAATACCAAGTGAACATATAGATATACACTTGAATGTTAAACTATTCACAATAAACAGTGAGGTAAGTCATTGTGATAATGCAAGAAATAATGTGATAATTTAAGAGAATCAGAAAAATATGCTAGACAATTGGTATATTAGCCCATCCAGAAATAGTTGACTACTTTTGTTGACACATGATAAACTATTCAACGTTCTCAAATTTAATTTAGAATGCGCGCATTTTATAAAAGGATAAGTTAGAAGGAGGCTTGCGAAAAAAAGTACTAACTTTGGGTGACCTAGTTTCCTGAAGTTCTTTCATGCTTCTACAAAGTCGTAAATAAAAAACAAAAGCAAGAAAAGTAACCAGACCATTACAAATCTGGGTCGAAAGGGGCAGCGTTATGGCGTCTAACAATCATTTTGCCATCCGAAAAGTGCACTCTTTGCTCGGCATTATCCCTATTGGACTCTTCTTTCTAGAGCATACTATCACCAATTCCATGGCGATTCTGGGAGAAGAGATGTGGATGCTTTTTGTATCTTTTCTTCACAATCTTCCCTTTAAGATCTTCTTAGAGGTTGGTCTCATTTTTCTTCCTATTGCATTTCACGCTCTTTATGGACTCTGGGTTGTTTACGGTGCAAAGAACAATGTCTTGCGATACAGTTACTTTAAGAACTGGATGTTCTATCTACAACGAATTACAGCCATTATAACCTTGGTGTTTGTAGTCTGGCACGTATGGACATTGAAAGCGGCCAATCTTTATTATTCGCAAAGCTACTTCCAGGCTATGGGAGAAATGCTTTCTAACCCGCTGATTTTCGCAGCCTATCTAATTGGTTTTCTAGCAGCAGCTTTTCACTTTACCAATGGTATTTGGAGCTTCCTTGTTGCCTGGGGCGTAACCATTGGCCCGAAAGCACAAAAAGTATCTTTTGCTCTATGTATGGGATTTTTCGCTGTATTATCGGCAGCAGGCATCGGATCCCTGATCTCTTTTCTGCAGTAAAGACGCAAGAGGTGGGATAATATGGAAACGAAAATTATTGTCGTTGGCGGCGGGTTAGCAGGCCTTATGGCAACGATTAAGATTTGCGAAGCAGGTGGCAAAGTCGACCTTTTCTCATTAGTATCAGTGAAGCGTTCGCATTCCGTGTGCGCGCAGGGTGGCATCAACGGCGCAGTAAATACAAAAGGGGAAGGCGATTCCCCAGCAGAACACTTTGATGACACTGTCTACGGAGGAGATTTTCTAGCGAACCAACCGCCTGTAAAAGCTATGTGTGATGCTGCGCCTGGCATTATTAACATGCTCGATCGCATGGGTGTTATGTTTAACAGAACGCCGGAAGGCCTTCTAGATTTTCGTCGTTTTGGTGGCACAAAGCATCATCGTACTGCTTTTGCCGGTGCGACAACAGGCCAACAGCTTCTCTATGCTTTGGATGAGCAAGTTCGTCGTTGGGAAGCAGCAGGCCGTGTTACAAAGTATGAAGGTTGGGATTACCTCTCTGCTGTTCTTGACTCCGAAGGGCAATGCCGAGGCATGACAGCACAGAACATGACAACCATGGAAATCAAAGCTTTTCGTGGTGAAGCTGTAATTCTAGCCACAGGTGGCATTGGCATGGTCTTTGGCCGTTCCACCAATTCCACCATTAACACAGGCTCACCACAAGGATCTGCCTATCAACAAGGTGTCTTCTATAGTAACGGTGAAATGATTCAGGTTCACCCTACAGCAATTCCAGGTGAAGACAAACTTCGCTTGATGTCAGAGTCTGCTCGTGGTGAAGGCGGTCGAGTCTGGACTTATAAAGACGGGAAACCTTGGTATTTTCTAGAAGAGTGGTATCCTGCCTATGGTAACTTGGTGCCTCGTGACGTAGCAACAAGAGCCATTTATAAAGTTTGCTATGAGCTCAAGCTTGGCGTCAACGGAGAGCCTATGGTTTATCTCGATCTCTCCCATATTGATGCGAAGATGCTCGACCGTAAGCTGGGCGGCATTATCGAGATTTACGAGAAATTTGTAGGCGAAGATCCTCGTAAAGTGCCCATGAAAATCTTCCCTGGTATGCACTATACCATGGGTGGACTTTGGACTGACTATAATGGCATGACCAATATCCCGGGTCTTTTTGCCAGTGGTGAAGCAGAGTACCAGTACCATGGTGCCAATCGTCTCGGTGCTAACTCCTTGCTTTCTGCAATTTACGGCGGTATGGTCTCAGGGCCATCCGTTATGAAATATACTTCAGGGCTCAAAAAGTCTGCCCAGGATCTACCGCAATCTATCTTTGATCAAGAAGTCAAAGTCCAGCAAAGCAAAATGGAATCAATCTATAAAATGCAAGGCAACGAGAATCCTTATGTGTTGCATAAAGAGCTCGGTGAGCTGATGACGGAGCATGTTACGATCATTCGCTACAATAAAAACCTTCAAAAAGCCGATGAGCAAATTCAAGAACTGATGCAACGATACCATAAGATTGGTTTACCTGATGCAGCACGTCATGACAATCAATCGGCTATCTTCACTCGCCACTTATGGAACATGCTAGAACTAGCTAGAGCCATTACCGTCGGTGCTCTATTGCGTAATGAAAGCCGTGGTTCTCATTACAAGCCTGAGTTTCCCGAACGTGATGATGAGAAATTCCTCAAAACGACCATGGCTCGTTGGACGGCTGAAGGTCCCAACATCACCTATGAAGATGTGGACGTGTCTCTGATCAAGCCGCGGCCTCGCCGATATGACGTGGACAAGGAGGCGAAGTGATCATGGGAGAAAAAATAAGAGTACGCGTTAAAAGACAAGACAGCCCAGAAGCACCAGCTCGCTGGGAAGAATTCGATATTCCTTATCGAAAAAACCTTAATGTCATTGCCATGTTGATGCATATTCAAAAGAATCCAGTCTTAGCCAACGGGCAAAAGACATCTCCCGTTGTCTATGAATGTAATTGCTTGGAAGAGGTTTGTGGCGCTTGTACGATGGTGATTAATGGAAAGCCTCAACAAGCTTGCTCCGCTCTCGTAGATCAACTCCAAAAGCCGATTACACTAGAGCCTTTAAGCAAATTTCCTGTTCTTCGTGATCTCCATGTGGATCGAAAAAAAATGTTTGAAACCTTAAAGCAGGTAAAAGGCTGGGTTCAAATAGATGGTACCTATGACTTAGGCCCAGGACCTCGAATGGCACCAGAAGTGCAAGAATGGGCTTATCCTCTTTCACGCTGCATGACCTGTGGTTGTTGTGCAGAAGCTTGTCCAAATTACAACGAAAAATCGCACTTTATGGGACCTGCAGCAATATCGCAAGTCCGTCTTTTTAACGCCCATCCAACAGGGGCGATGCAAAAAAACGAACGCCTTGATGCAATTATGGACAAAGGCGGCATCAGTGACTGTGGTAACGCCCAGAACTGTGTTCAAGTTTGTCCAAAAGAAATTCCATTGACCACGTCCATTGGTGATATGGGGAGAGAAACGGTAAAACGTTGGTTCTCCAGAGCATTGCGATCCTAAGGGTTTAAATAGCTTTAACGGGGTAACTTAAAGACGAAGGAAAGGTCCTGCTTTTATAGCAAGACCTTCCTTCATGGAATTAGCAACGTGGCCTGAGTTTTTTATTGGTTGTAAAGGGACGAAGGGATCTCAGGCTTCATCAATGCATATATATGCATTGATCGGATCTGACCTTTTGTCCTCCCATCCAATAAAAGACGCAGGTCTTTTTGCATATGCGACACTTTTTAGCAGCACCTTCGACAACTTCCAATGAAAGAAACACTTTTTTTGTAAAGACTTGCCTGTTATTATAGAAGGTGAACTGTTAAAAAGTGTACTGTAAAATGAGGAGGTTTTCTCATACCGTGAAATGCTTTGAGTACATGGGCAAAGAATTGTTCGCACAGTTTGGAATTCCCGTTCCCTCTGGTCGTATGGTAACAACGGCAGAAGAAGCAGAAAAAGTGGCCGCCGAAATTGGACGTCCCGTTGTCGTAAAATCACAAGTGTTGTCAGGGAAAAGAGGCAAAGCCGGTGGCATTAAGTTTGCTGATACACCGGAAGAAGCAAAAGATGCTGCTGCTGAAATTTTATCGATGACCGTACAAGGTCACGCTGTGAATCGCCTGTTGGTAGAGGAAAAGTTAAAAATAGAAAGTGAAATTTATGTAGCCATTACCATTGATGGTGCTTCTCAAGCACCTGTTCTCATTACATCCGCTAAAGGTGGTATGGATATTGAGGAACAGGCTGAAGAAGATATTGTAAAAGTTCACTTAGATGTATTCTTAGGCTTGCAACCTTATATGGCGAAAGATCTGGCTCGTCGAATTGGCCTAAAAGGTGCTTTGGCCAAAGGTTATAGCGATGTGGTACAGAAAATGTATCGCTGCATGATTGAAAAAGATGCTGAACTTGTAGAAATCAATCCACTTGTCGTTTCTGGCGATCAAGTAATCGCAGCCGATGCTAAAGTTACCATTGACGACAGTGCTCTTTATCGCCAAAAAGATATTGAGTATGTTGATGAAGATATGACCGAGATAGAGAAAATGGCACGCGATGCAGGCATCGGTTCTTATGTTCAGCTTGGTGGCGACATTGCAGTGATGGCCAATGGAGCTGGTATCACCATGGGTACACTGGATATGGTACAGCTGTTTGGCGGAGAACCTGCCAACTTCATGGATGCAGGTGGCGGCACTGGCGTAGAAGGAACAGCTAGAGCCATTGAGATTTTGCTAGCACAGAAGCCTAAAGTGATTTTTATTAACATCTTCGGTGGCATCACTCGTTGTGATGATGTAGCCAAAGCCCTAGCCTATGTGAAAGAAAATAAAGGTATTCCTGTGCCTGTTGTTGTTCGTATGGTTGGTACGAACGAAGAAGAAGGCGTAAAGATTCTACAAGAAGTAGGAATCGATGCATACAGGAATATGAAAGAAGCAGCTCAAAAAGCTGTAGAACTTTCTAAAGCTGGGGAGGCACAGTAAGCATGGCTATTTTAGTAAATGAACAATCTAAGGTTCTTATTCAAGGGATCACAGGAAAACAGGGCACTTTTCATCTGAAAAGAATGCAAGAATTTGGTACCAACGTTGTCGCTGGCGTAGCGCCAGGCAAAGGCGGTCGCATTCACGAAGGTGTGCCTCTTTATGAAACGGTTTTTGAAGCTGTAGAAGAACATCCCATTGATGCTACAGTTCTCTTCATTCCGGCTCCTTATTGTAAAGATGCAGCTTTAGAAGCGATTGAAGCAGGTATCAAAGTTATCGTCATTATCACAGAACATATTCCTGTGATGGACGAATTGTTCATTGTGAATCGGGCTAAGATGAAAGGTGTCACCATTATTGGTCCCAATACTTTTGGTATGGCTTCTTGGAAGTGCAAGCTAGGTATTCTACCTAACGTTGCTTTTTCACAGGGACCTGTTGGTGTAGTAGCTCGTTCTGGAACCCTTACCTATGAAATTGTAGGCTCTTTGACCAATGTTGGTATTGGTCAAACGAGTGTGGTGGGTCTCGGTGGTGACCGTGTACCCGGCACGAACTTTATTGATATGCTGAAGCTCTTTGAAGCGGATCCTGATACGAAAGCAGTCGTTTTAGTCGGTGAAATCGGTGGCAACGCAGAAGAAGAAGCTTCTGAATATATTAAGACCATGTCCAAGCCAGTGATAGCGTACTTGGCTGGTAAAAGTGCACCGCCCGGGAAAAGAATGGGACATGCTGGTGCAATTATCGAGCGTGGTAAAGGTACCTATGAAGGCAAAGTGAAAGCCTTGACAGAAGCAGGTGCCCAGGTTGCCACTTTCCCCTACGAAGTTGTTGATATGATTCAAAAAGTGCTGAAAAAATAGTTCCTTCAAAATTGGAAGCGATGGGTACAATTGCTGCCCTTGTGGCAATGCGCTCATCGCTTTACTCACATATACCAATGCGATCAATGAGGGAGGTAGAATGCTTTCATGTTCGACCCCAACGAAGTAGCTCAATTAAAAGAGAAAAAAGAACATTGGAAAACGAACAAACTGGATAAAGTAACACAACGATTTCCAGAGCGTCGGGCATCTTTTGCAACCGATAGTGACATTTCTGTCGATGCTGTCTACACACCAGATGATCTTGGATCCTTTGATTACAACGAACAGCTAGGCTTACCAGGTGAGTATCCTTATACACGAGGGGTACAACCGAACATGTATCGAGGTCGACTCTGGACCATGCGCCAGTACGCTGGTTTTGGGACAGCAGAAGAAACGAACAAGCGCTTTCGTTATTTATTAGAACAAGGTCAGACAGGCCTCTCTTGCGCTTTCGATCTTCCTACACAAATCGGCTATGATTCGGACAGCGATCTTGCACAGGGAGAAATCGGAAAAGTAGGCGTAGCCATTGATACGCTGGCAGACATGGAGATTCTTTTTGATCAAATTCCTATGGACAAGGTTTCTACATCCATGACGATCAACGCACCTGCTGCTGTTCTACTGGCCATGTACATTGCTGTTGCAGAAAAGCAAGGCATCAGTGCCGATAAGCTGAACGGAACGATTCAAAACGATATCTTAAAAGAGTATATTGCTCGTGGAACTTATATTTTCCCACCAGAACCTTCAATGCGTCTCATTACTGATATCTTTGCATATTGTGCAGAGCAGGTACCAAACTGGAATACTATATCTATTTCGGGCTACCACATTCGTGAAGCAGGTTCCACAGCAGCCCAGGAAATTGCCTTTACACTTGCTGATGGCATTGCTTATGTACAAGCAGCTATCAATGCTGGACTGGATGTTGATAAATTTGCACCACGACTTTCTTTCTTCTTTAATGCACATCTGAACTTCTTCGAAGAAATTGCTAAGTTCCGAGCCGCTCGTAGAATTTGGTCTAAAATCATGAAAGAGCGCTTTGGCGCTAAGAATCCCAAGTCATGGATGCTACGTTTCCATACACAAACAGCAGGTTCTACTTTAACAGCTCAACAACCCAATGTAAATATTATGCGTGTCGCTTATCAAGCTTTGATGGCTGTACTCGGCGGCACCCAGTCTCTCCATACTAATTCTCGTGATGAAGCGCTTGCTCTGCCCAGCGAGGAATCTGTACTGATTGCTTTACGGACGCAACAAGTCATCGGTTACGAGATTGGTGCGGCTGATGTGGTCGATCCACTCGGTGGTTCTTATTTCGTGGAACATTTAACGGACGAGCTTGAAAAGAAAGCCATGGCTTATATCGATAAGATTGATTCAATAGGCGGTGCACCCAACGCTATCGAATTTATGCAACGAGAGATTCAGGCTAGTGCCTACAAATATCAGCAAGAGATTGAGTCAGAAGATCGCGTCGTCATCGGTGTTAACAAGTTCAAGATGCAAGAAGAGCCTCCCAAAGATTTACTTCGCGTTGATCCAGCCCTTGGTGAAGCACAAAAAGCAAAGCTCAAGCAGATCAAAGAACAACGCGACCAAGCTCGCGTCCAGGCTGCTCTAGAAAGAGTACGTGCCACAGCACAAAGCAACGATAACTTGATGCCAGTCATTATTGATGCTGTTAAAGAATACGCTTCTCTGGGTGAAATTTGCGGTGTCCTTCGTGACGTTTATGGTGAATATCGTCAACAGATCATTTTCTAGCTTTCAAGGAGGGTTGTTGCAATGAATCAAAAACCAATTCGTGTTCTCGTCGCGAAACCAGGCTTAGACGGTCATGATCGAGGCGCCAAAGTTATCGCCCAGGCCCTACGAGATGCTGGTATGGAAGTTATTTACACGGGTCTTCGTCAGACACCGGATCAAATTGTTGAAGTAACGATTCAAGAAGACGTACAAGCAGTTGCTCTTAGTTCCTTATCAGGTGCTCACCTGCACCTTTTCCCACCTGTTGTTCAGAGGCTACGAGAACAAGGTATTCACGATGTACTTGTTATTGGCGGCGGCGTCATTCCTGACGAAGATATTTCGACTCTCAAGGAATCGGGTATTTCTGCTGTCTTTACGCCTGGAACGTCAACGCAAGATGTGGTGCGCTACATTCAAGATCACTTTTATGGTCCTCAAGTAAAACCTCAAGTTCTAAAAATCGACCATATTGGTATTGCAGTAAAAGACCTACAGCAGGCCATTGACTTCTATGAAAATGTCATCGGTATCAAGTGTACCATGATCGAAGAAGTACCTGATCAGAAAGTAAAAGTAGCTTTCTTACCGACAGGTGACTCAGAAGTAGAGCTTCTAGAATCAACAGACCCAGAAGGTCCTGTGGCTAAGTTTATCGCCAAAAATGGGGAAGGTATGCATCACATTGCTTACCGCGTTGACAACTTAGAAGCAAAGCTTGAAGAACTGAAAAAAGCAGGCGTCGCTTTGATCGACCAGAAGCCTCGTCGAGGTGCTGGTGGAGCTATGATCGCTTTCTTACATCCTAAGGGAACCTTTGGACACTTAGTAGAACTGTGCCAAAGGGAAGATGAAAAGTAATTGAATGCATGGGAGGTTGCTATCCTTTGAACATGGAAGAACGTTTGGCTCAATTGGAGCAATATCGTGAGAAGATCAAAGGTGGCGGAGGACCGAAACGGATCGCCAAACAACATGAAGCAGGCAAACTAACAGCACGCGAGCGGATTGATATGCTTCTCGATGCGGGCTCATTCGTAGAAGTAGGCGTTTTTGTAGGGAAATCAGACTTTGCCAACCTTGAGAATCCAGGTGAAGGCGTTGTAGTTGGTCAAGGTACCATCGATGGTCGTCTTGTCTATGTCTATGCGCAAGACTTTACTGTATCAGGCGGTTCCCTCTCTAAAGCACATGCTGATAAGATCTGCAAAGTTATGGACCTTGCCCTTAAAAACGGTGCACCTTGCATCGGTCTCAATGACTCTGGTGGCGCTCGTATTCAAGAAGGTGTAGATTCTCTCGATGGTTATGGAAACATTTTCTATCGGAATACCATTTCTTCCGGTGTCATTCCTCAGATTTCAGCCATCTTAGGGCCTTGCGCCGGCGGTGCTGTCTATTCACCCGCTCTTACGGACTTTATATTTATGGTGGACGGCATTTCAAGAATGTTTATTACAGGTCCGCAAGTAATCAAAGCGGTCACAGGTGAAGATGTTTCTCCTGAAGAGCTCGGTGGTGCTTTAACGCACAATCAAAAATCTGGTGTTGCTCACTTTATGGCTGATAGCGAAGAAGAAAGTTTTGCACAGATTCGCACTCTTTTATCCTATCTACCCTCTAACAACATGGAAGATCCCCCTATGGCAGATCCAGTAGCACCAGAATTAGATCCAGAAGAGTTGCTGGCAATCATTCCTGAAAGCCCGAACCAGGGTTATGACATGCGTGATATTTTAATGCGTATTGTCGATGGTGGCTCCTACTTTGAAGTTCAGCCATTGTGGGCACAAAACGGAATTACGGCCTTTGGGCGCATCAATGGTCGTCCAGTCGGTATATTGGCCAATCAGCCAAAAGTTCTTGCCGGTTGCCTTGACATAGATGTTTCTGACAAACTGGCTCGCTTTGTTCGCTTCTGCAATGCTTTTAACATTCCTTTATTAACTTTTGAAGATGTTCCTGGCTTTTTACCTGGTACGAACCAAGAGTATGGCGGCATCATTCGACATGGTGCAAAAATGCTATATGCATATTCAGAAGCAACAGTACCTAAAATCACAATTATTTTACGCAAAGCTTATGGAGGCGCCTATCTAGCCATGTGCGGTAAGCCTCTCGGTTGCGACGTTGCTTACGCTTGGCCTACTGCTGAAATTGCTGTCATGGGTCCAGAAGGGGCAGCCAACATTATTTATCGTAAAGAAATTGAAAATGCAGAAGATCCTATTACAATGCGTCAACAAATGGTGGAGCGATACCGGGAAGAAGTATCAAACCCCTATATCGCAACAGCCCGTGGCTATGTAGAAGATATTATTGATCCTAGAGAAACACGGAGTCGGCTTATTGCAACGTTAGAAGCTCTTGCGAACAAGCGTGAAAGTAGACCAGTGAAGAAGAACGGTAATATTCCTGTATAAAGAGCGGTTATCAATCTTACGCAGGGAATAGTACTATTTCTATATAGTTGACGATTCCTGAACGTATGAGCAATACAATCCCGCTTCGGAAAGGAGTTGGGTTCATATTGGTCCGTACTAGACAGGGTGGCTCCCGTAGCCCCTTACGGCAAAAGCAAGCACAAGTGGCGGCCATGATCTGCGCCCAATGCTATGAACAGATAGAAAAGCTCGATCAAAAGTCTGGTCGAATCACTGTTAGAAGTAACGGAATAACATCGAACACCGCTTCAGCTTGGTCTGGAAGAGCAGGCTGGCGTGCACGAGGCCGTGCAGAAGCACTTGGACAAAAGACAACAGATCGGTCCATAGAAGAAATCGCCAGGCAAGTCGCATCTCGAATGCCTGAAAGCGGGAGGGAAATATTTGTGAAAAAGTTTAAGGTTCGTGTTGATAACCAGATGTTCTATGTTGAAGTGGAAGAAATTCCTGGTGAAGGCGAAGGCTTTGCCACAACGGCTGTACCAGCACAAGTAGCAGCCCCTGCTGCCAAGGTGGCACCGAAAGTAGCAGCGCCAAAAGCGGCAGCTCCTAAAGTAGCAGCCCCAGCCAAAGCAGCAGCACCGGCGGCTGGTGGAGAGGGAGCTGTACAAGCACCTATGCCAGGAACAATTATCGATGTAAGAGTCACTGTTGGTCAACAAGTCAATGCTGGCGATACAGTTGTGGTACTGGAAGCGATGAAAATGGAAAATGAACTGGCTGCACCGAAAAGCGGTACGGTGCAAGATATTGGCGTCAAAAAAGGTCAGGCCGTCAATGCAGGTGAGGTACTGGTACGCATTGGCTAAGACCAGACCATAAGGTCAGGAGGAAAGCGAGCATGGAAAGAGGTCTTGTTAAGTTCACCGACACTACGTTGCGTGATAGTCATCAGTCTCTACTGGCCACTCGAATGAAAATCGAAGACATGCTGCCGATTATTGATAAAATAGACGCAATCGGCTACCATTCTCTCGAAGTATGGGGTGGAGCAACCTTTGATACCACAATGCGCTTTCTCAATGAAGATCCCTGGGAGCGTCTATCTATCATAAAACAATATTGTAAAACACCTTTGCAGATGTTATTGCGAGGTCAAAACGTCGTAGGTTATAAACATTATGCCGACGATGTTCTCGAAGCGTTCGTCATGTATGCTTGCAAGCACGGCATGGATATCTTCCGTGTCTTTGATGCGCTCAACGACGTACGTAACATGGAAAAAGCCATAGAATACGTCAAAAAATATGGCGGTCATGCCCAAGCTGTTGTCTCCTATTCGATTAGCCCTATTCATGACGTAGCTTATCACGTTAACATGGCCAAAGAGCTTCAAAAACGTGGTGCTGACTCCATTTGCGTAAAAGACATGGCGGGAATCATGGCACCAGGTCCTGCTTATGAAATCGTCAAAGGCATCAAAGAAGAAGTCGGACTTATGGTACAAGTACACACCCACTATACCTCTGGTATGGGTGCTATGATGTATATGAAAGCAATAGAAGCAGGTGCTGATGTTGTGGACACAGCCATCTCATCTCTCGCTTTATCGACATCGCAACCTGCTACAGAATCCATGATTGTTTCTTTAGAAAGCCTAGGTTACAAAACCAATCTAGACTTACACAAACTGAAAGAAATTGCAGACTACTTTAAAGATGTTCGTAAAAAATACCGTGAGTTTGACTTAACCGATGGCACACCTGATACGAACGTTCTTGTCTATCAGGTTCCAGGCGGTATGATCTCCAATTTCTTATCGCAGCTAGCACAGCAAAATGCACTGCATAAACTTCCAGAAGTGCTAGCAGAAGTGCCAAAAGTTAGGGAAGACTTCGGTTTCCCACCTCTTGTTACACCTTCTAGCCAGATTGTAGGCGCCCAGGCTGCCTTAAACGTCTTACTTGGTGAACGTTATAAAATGGCAACGAATGAAGTAAAACAGTACATGCGTGGTTTCTACGGCGAACCACCGGGTCCAGTAAATGAAGATGTTCGCAAAAAGATCATTGGTAATGAAGAAGTGATCCATTGTCGCCCTGCCGATCTAATTCCGCCAGGTATGGAGGAAGCAAAGAAAGGCGTAGCGCCGGTGATGCAGAAAGAGGAAGATGTTGTTTCATACGCTATCTTCCCCAATGTTGCCTATGGCTTTTTGGAAGAGAAGTTGTCTAAGAAGACAGGCGTTGATTTTAAGTTAGCCCAGGAAATGTCTGAAGGAGATAAGCCTGTCTATCCAGCCTAGCGATAGCAGCCATAAAAGCATACAAAAAAGACTGGTCCTTGTAAAAAGGTGACCAGTCTTTTTTGTGTCTCTTAATCTTCAAACACAACATTATCAATATGCACATTTACAGCACGAACAGAAACACCAAGTCCAGAATCAAGCACCTGCAGCACCCGTTCTTGAATGGCTTTGCCAAGTTGATTCAAAGGTTGTCCGCCGTAGAGGGTTACGAAAAGATCGACAATGATATCACCGTCATTATAATCTACATCAACCTTCTCTATGGTCGCTACACCTTCAATTGTACCTGCTTGATAGGTAACACTATCAATAAGAGCAGGACTAGAGATGGAAAGGTTACCAAGAGATGTAAAGGTAGGTCTTACAATAGACTGTTCTGCCCAGGCTTTTCGCTCTTCACTTTTTTTGCGAAAGAATACTTTGATCGGATTAATCAAACCATCAGACCAGCGCTTTTTCACTTCAAAAGCAGGTGCAGGTACGACGTGTTTGCCCAGTTGCATACGATGATAACGAGCTTTGCGGATTTCTTTCGTCGATGCTACATCTTCAATGCGAATGATTTCTTTTATTTTTGGCAGATCCAGTCGAGTCGCAATTTTTTTGACCATTCCGTCGGATGTACCCAGAATAAGCACACCTTGTGGAGATAGTTCAGCCAGTGCTTTTTTGGCATCATCCCGATGTTTTTCTTCATGAAACAAAGCTGTCTTAATAGCGCCGATGCGGGTTGCTGCTTTTTTGGCGGATATGCCTGCTAATATCTTATTGCTTTGTATTAACAGACCATCGTCGATGATGACCTGACAGTGTATGTCGTGGGCCAAACGGATGGCTCTGTGGCTTTTCCCAGTACCACTGGGACCGACGAAAGCGTATATCTGCATCTTATTTCCCTCTCTGATATTTCCTAGTATCTGCTTTTATGATTTTTATATCGACCGGATATGGCGGGTTTAACAGGTAAATAGAATAATCATCAAAATGGTTGTGCTCACCCGGGCATGAGAGGTTGGTACGAAAATAGCTACTCTGTGGTGGGGTCAGGCGTTATGAATTCCTTCCGAACGGACTCATCCCACGCCATAAGCGGCAGCAAGCTGCCGATGGCTGAGGTCTGAAGTCCTCTCTCCAGGAAGTCATAACGCCTGACCCAGGTACACCTTGCTGGTTGTGACTGCGTTTTGGCTTATTGCAAATACAATAAATAGGCAGTTGCGTATACATAGCAGAAAGATGCGCAAAGCAATGTCAACGGAAGTAACAATCAGCAAAAACCTTCTGGGACTGGGCATCACGCTTTCCGCAGCGGGACTTGGGACCTCAGCGTATCAGTAGCTTGCTGGCGGTAACAGCGTGGGACCAGTCCAGAGCGGAGGAAAGCGTGATGACCAGTCCCCTCTATGAAGTAACCCCAACGTAATCAGGAAACATTGATTTTCATCCTTAGTTTTGCCCGGACATTGTGCCCGGACAAAAGCAGGATTCTGCTTTCTATTATACCATGTTAGAGCAAATCGTCTATGGCTTAACAAAATTAAAGGAAATTATTTACTATTTAATTAAAAAAGAAAGTGGAAAAAGAAGGAAAATAATTCCATATGGCGAATATAGTTTTAGAGTTTTTTATGAAGGAAAGGTGATGCTTATGGGCTGAGTTACCGAGGCAATGGTACTGACTCTGAAATCGATGTTTCCAATGCGTGATGCTGCAACTGTGGTGGTAGCTTTCGTAACGGCAGCACGTTACGGTGCAGAGAGGGATTTGTTCAGGAGGGCATTGCCAGAGGGGGCGTTATTTCATGCTTCTCTGATAAATTGTTTCGTTGTTGATCCTTTTTGCAGAGCGGAAACCCTGATTGGTAGGGAAAGCAGAAAGGTGAAGCATTCTCTTAAACCACGGAGGGTGATGGAGCGGGGAAGTAATAGGCCGGCATGAATAGCTAGATTAAGAAAGGAGGAGAAGGTCATAACGGGAGGGTAATCGTTTTGTTATGGAATGACATAGAAGCTCGAGCAAATGACAATAAATTTTTTATGATGGTTCATTTTATCAGGTCTAATTCTTATATTCTTTTGTCTCATCGGTGCTCACAAGCGCTGTATTAAGAAAAGCGATACCCAATGGGGAACAGCCGATAGACAAGGTGACAAATCATGCAGTCGGCAGCTGCGTGTATCATAGAGGAGGGTTAGGAGACCGGAAGCTTGGTATGGCTCCGGTCTCTATGTTTGGAGAATACTTTTGTGTTACATAAGCGAGTAATCAGGTTTTGTTGTATAAAAAATAAAAATCTTTTTGAGTTATCTATCCAAATGAAAGTGCATATATTCCTGTAAGTCTCTTTCCTTCCTGAATGTAAGACAGGCTTTCGACGCTATCAAAGTTCTAGAGACTTGGGTTGTAACGTAGCGATAGAAGGGACTGAAAAAAAGCGATGAACGGACCTATCAATGATAAAAATACGCCATTTATACCATCTGATGAGTTTCAAAAAATGCAACAAATGGTAGAGGAAGTAGAAACCAAAGTTACGGATTTAGAAAAGCAGATGGAAGTGCTAGCTAGGCATATGGTCCGAGTGGGTGAGCAGTTGGATCTATTGCTAAAAACAGGCTCTAAGTAAGAATATGATGCTTCTGTGTGGAGGAACGGTGCGATGAAGCTCCAGACGAAAAAAAGGTTTATGCGATTGCTTGTGGGAGGTCTCTTCGTACCGTCCCTTTTGTTTGGATTTTTACTTCGCCCACTCCTTCAGGAGATGGATATAGATCTGTCCTTTTTTCAATTTTCTATGGAATTAACGGGGTTATTAGCCTTTCTTATGCTGGTCATTGCCATGACCAGTCTTTATTTTGTGGAACAATGGTCTGAACAAGACTTTGTCAGGAATAAGAAATCGAAAGTGTTAATACAAGAAGAAGTAAAAGAAGATAAAGTAAATGAAATAGGGGTAAAAAATAACAAGTTAACAGAGAAAGAGGATTCTTCTAGAGCAGACATCAATAGAATAGGGGAAGATATCCTGTTGTTGCTGAACCAGTTCGCTAAAAAGATAGGCCTGCAAACAGCGAGGTTAAAAGGTACCTTACAAGTGATGGAAGAAGATGTAGGTCAACACTCGCAACTTCAGACGTACAGTCGGTTACTTCAGCATCAATTGGTGGAACAGGAACGGCTATGGCAAGATATTTACAATGGTTTGATTCGAAATCCTTCTTTTTCTTGGACGCGGCTAGAGCAGATATTACAAGTCTTGCCCAGAGAAGGACTCTCTGCAAACTTCATCAGAGAAAAAATATGGACCGATGGAGAAAAAGTAAAGTTGGCTTTTAGCCATCTCGCTCGCGTAGAAGCTTTACACGGAATTCGCTGTATAGATGGAGATACACAAAGACCTTTGCAGTTAACTTTTATTGTTTTCTTTGAAAACAAAACGGAAAAGGATGCTTCCCTAGAAGAAAATTTACACTATCTTCTTGCTTATTGTATTTTCTATAAATTGAAATTACTAGTGAAAAAATCTTATCAAGATGAGGACAAAAGTCTTTTATGGACCCTAGAGTTTCCTTTGCAAGAAGAGTACCTATCTTCCTCAGAGAAGGGAGGTTGTAGAGGTGTCAGCAACCCTATTGATCATTGCTGAAGATGAGCATATGCGGTGGGTTTATTTTCGAGCTCTTTCTTCTGTCGGCTACGAGGTAAGGGCCGTTGAAAGTGATGGAGAAGGTCATCGACTGATCAGTGAAACAGTACCACAGTTAGTACTTCTCGATCTGGATGCTCTTAACTGGAATGGAATGTTGATCTTACAAAAGTTGCAGCAAGAGCACCCTCAGCTTCCTGTGGTCGTCGTGAACCACCAGACAGGATTAGAGAAAACGCTGCAAGCCCTTAAATTAGGAGCTTGTGATTACGTTCACAAACCCTTTGACCTGCAAGAATTACGCGTAACTGTTGAAAAAGCTCTCAAAATGGAATCACTTCAAGAAGAAGTTCGGTTTTTGCGTCAACAGGTGGGACGGGGTTATGGTGAATTTGAGCTGATAGGGCAGAGCCAAGCTATCAAATCGATTCAACAGTTGGTTGATCAGGTAGCCAATTCAACGGCAACGGTTCTTTTACAAGGAGAGCGAGGTACAGGTAAAGAAACGGTGGCGAGAGCGCTCCATTATCAAAGTCAACGTCGAGAAAAGCCTTTAATTATATTCGACTGTTCTGCAGTGCCGGAAAAATTGGTGGACAGGGAGCTCTTTGGTCAAGAAGATTTTGAACAAAGGCACAAAGGCGCCTTGATGATGGCCCAGGGTGGGACTCTGTACTTGAAAGAAATTACAGCTCTATCCTTGCCTATGCAAGCGAGCTTGTTCGAAGTATTGAATCGACGCTTTTTTCGACCTTTTCAGGGAGAGAAAGAGCAAGTGGTCGATGTGCGCTTTATTACTTCTACGACCCGTAATATATCTCAATTGGTCAAGCAAGGTCTTTTTCGTGAAGATCTCTACTACCATATCAGGATTGTTCCTGTCTTATTGCCTCCGTTGCGACAGCGTATGGAAGATATATCATCTCTCGCTCATCACTTTTTGAAACGCTATGATTCAACAGGTCGAATACACGGCTTTACAGCTTCTGCTATGGCTGCCTTAGAATCCTATCAATGGATGGGAAATGTTAAAGAGTTGGCAACCGTTGTGGAAAGATCCATTCTTCTATGTCAGCAAGAATGGATTGATAGAGATGATTTATATTTGCCAGAAGTTGCGGAATGTTCTTATGATAGTTCCTATGAACAGGTTCGTAAAGATAGAGACTTTATCGAAAGAACTATAGAAAAAGTACGAGCAGAGATGGATGATAAGAATGAACAAAGGCAAAAGAGTATAGAAAGACCCGGTAAGCAAAGAGAAAACGTCGAAAGACAAAATCATGAAAGGCAAAGCAATGAAAGAAAGGGCTATGAAAGATTAGACAGGAAAAGAAGTCGTAAAGAAAATATTCTGAACAACATAGAAAGAATTCAAGAAGAGAAAGTGAAGGCTCTCTGTGCCATCTCTGAAGAAGAACAAGCCCCTCTGCCAAAGAAAAAAGATAAAGTTATACAAGGTGCTGGCTTTACTTTGGTTTTACAAGATGATGAGTCTATTTTCATTGAAGAAATAGAAAAAAGGCTTATTCAATATGCACTGGAGCGATACCAAGGCGATCAGAATCAAGCTTCTCGTGCTCTTGGTATGACGAGAGCCTCCTTGGCTTCTAGGATGCAAAAATACCAGATCAATCAGGGTAGTCGCAGAAGATGGTAGAAATTAGATGTCATATTATAGAGGTATTTTTGTATTGTTGACGAATTGTATATAGGCCTGCTGTGGTTAAATCGAGGAGGAATATAGTGAACCGACGACAGTTTATGGCTGCCTCTCTCGCACTTTTGGCTTCCATCACTGTAGCCCCCTCAGAATCCATTGCTTCGGCCTTTACCGTCAACAATCGTCTGCTGCGTCATGGCGTCACAGGTCAAGATGTACAGCTATTACAATCTAGACTTAGAGACATGGGCTTTCTCCATGTCAATCCTACCGGTTTTTTCGGCACACTTACCCATGACGCCGTCATAGCCTTTCAAAGATTTCGAGGTCTTCAAGTTGATGGTATTGTGGGCAACCAAACTTTACAAGCCTTACGCCCCCAGATGGTACAGTGGTCGAGAGCGACGCTATTGTTACCTAGAGGGACCGATGTTTTACTGACGGAACCTTTAAGTGGTCAGTCTTTTCGAGCGAGAAGAACAGGCGGCGTGAACCACGCCGATATGGAACCTTTGACCTGGAACGAAACAGACCGCTTTCGTCGTATTTACGGTGGTCGATGGAGTTGGGAGCGCAAGCCTATGATTATCACAATTCGTGGCTGGCGTTTGGCGGGCTCTATCAATGGGATGCCTCATGACTACAACACGCTGAACAATGGTTTCCCTGGCCATTTTTGTATTCACTTTTTAGGAAGTCGTACTCATGTCAGAGACGCACTCGGGAGTAATCAAGAAGATCGGCAACATCAGGCTGCTGTTCGTATAGCAGCTGGCTATGGACCCTAACACATAATTTTATATCAACCGTACAGCATGGCAAAGAGAGCCGACGGAAGTGGGGAAATCCCAATCCGTCGGCTCTCCATCGTTATTTGACCTTTATAGCGCAGAGAAATGAATGCTAAGTAATTAATTCCAATTGAAACCTGACATGAGGCTTTCTAGCGTAGCATAGTTGGTAGATATAAGAAAGCGGAGGGAGTTTACGCTGATGACTCATATTCTTGCCGTGGGAACTGCTGTGCCGGAGCAAGTGGTTAGACAGTCGGAAGCGCGACTATTTGCGCAGGAATTTTTTAAAGAGGAATTTAAGGATATGCATCGTTTGCTGCAGGTTTTTGAACGAAGCAAAATTGAGAAGCGCCACTTTTGTATGCCTTCTTCTTGGTTTGAGAAAAAAGTATCTTTTTCCGAAAAAAACAAACTCTATCAAGAGCAAGGTCTTACATTAGGCACAAAAGCGGTGGAGAAGTGCTTGCAGAAAGCAGGCTTGTCGGCGCAGGATATTGATGGAATCGTCTTTGTTTCTTCTACAGGTATTGCCACACCATCTCTAGACATGTACTTTGCCAATCTTTTAGGGCTCAAGGCAGAAGTACGACGCATGCCTTTATGGGGTCTCGGTTGTTGCGGTGGTGCTGTCGGTCTTAGTCGAGCTGCCGAACTTGCCAAAGCTACTCCAGGAAAAAATATACTTTTGCTAACCCTAGAGTTATGTGGCCTTACCTTTATGCATTCTGATCGCTCTAAAAGCAACTTAATTGCCACTGCTTTATTTGCCGATGGTGCTGCGGCAGCTCTTCTATCACAGGAGAGCAACGATACGAAGGAGTCTAGAACAATTGTTCAAGCAGGACCTACTATCTTAGACTGGCAAAGTCATTACTGGCCTGAAAGCCTGGACGTCATGGGTTGGGATCTAACGGATGATGGGTTGCAAGTTGTTTTTTCTCGACATATTCCTAGTTTGGTCAAGAAAGAAATAAAAAACATTGTAGAACCTTTTATTTCTAGGCACAAGTTGACCTTCGACCAGATAGACTTCTTAATTGCCCATCCTGGAGGGCTAAAAGTACTTGATGCTTATGAAGAAGCGCTTGGGTTAGAGTATGAAAAGACCGAGCTTTCTAGAGAAATTCTTTGCCAATATGGCAATATGTCATCAGCGACAGTACTTTTTGTGTTAGAAGAAACAATGAAAAGGGAACCGAAAAAAGGTAGCTACGGTCTACTCACAGCACTAGGCCCAGGCTTTTGCTCGGAACTTCTTCTGGTGCAATGGTGAGGAGATCGATAGACCTTACTAGACTTTATTAGCGCCTTACAATTTCTATTGTAAAAAAGGAGATAGCAAGTCTTGTATCTATTTTTTCACATTCTCTACATTCTACTGATTCTACAGCGACTTGGGGAGCTAGTGCTGGCGCAACGAAATGGTCATTTCTTGCAACAAAAGGGAGGCTACGAAGTCGGACGAGAGCAATACAAAATAATAATTTTACTACACAGTCTCTTTTTTCTTGCACTTTATACAGAAGTGATATTCCTAGAAAGTGTGGCACCTTTGTGGTGGCCTTTGCCTGCTGCTTTATTTTTTCTGGCGCAGTTTATTCGGTATTGGGCAATTTTTTCTCTCGGCCCTTACTGGAACACCCGTATTTTTGTATTGCCGCAGGCGCCTGTTGTTACCAAAGGGCCTTATCGCTATCTTCGACATCCCAATTATCTCGTTGTGGTTATCGAGTTGCTTACCTTACCGCTCATCTTTGGGGCTTACGGAACAGCCCTCATTTTTACAATTGCCAATGCCTATATACTTTCTCAACGCATTGCTTTGGAAGAACGAGCTTTGGCTGAAGCGACAAATTATGTAGAAGCAATGGCTCATCTACCTCGATGGTGGCCACGAAGAAAAAAGCCGGTCTCTTAAAAAAAACAGCCCCTATGTAGGCTGAAATTACCGAGAAAATATAAAATGGCCGGCGGGTGTACCCCTCCGGCCATGTAATGAAAAAGAGTATGGCTGTAATCGAGATTCTGTCCTCGGCCATAGCCGATGGATAGTCATTTGTCTAAGCAAAGCTTTGGTTAGAAACTTTACTTCTCGCCGTAGCGAGTGCCCCTACCCGCGACACAAGGCCGCCTATTTGGGTTGCACGCTAGTGGAGTTTACCCTTGCACTCCTCTGTCACCAGAGGACATCGTTTCTGTGGCACTTTATAGCGACTCACATCTTCGAAAAGATGTTTTTGCTGTCGTCAGGTCGCCCTGCCCTGGCTTGCACCAGGCACCATACTCCAGACCCACAAGTAAGCAGGCCTGGGCGTGTCTCGAATTTCCTCGACATCTACAACAGATGCCGCAACTATCCACCATACTCTTTTTAATTCTATCACAGTGAGAGCAGAAACGGTGCGATAACAGTTTCTGTAACAAGTGACGCTCATATAGTATATAGAATGGGCGCCATTAAAGCAAGTGGTATTTTTTTCAAATAAAATATTTTAGCAAAAGGAGAAGCAATCAAGGTCGGCGCAGCACAACTGTAATAATTTCTGATGGACAGCCCAGACGAAAGGGTAGCCAGTGTCCTAGACCACTGTTGACAAAAAGCTTGCTTTGTTCATCACCATACCAGCCTCGCATGTACTTCAGAGCCCAGGGAAAGAAGGAGCGACTTCCTATACCCACCTGACCTCCATGGGTATGGCCGGCTAGAGTAAGCTCAACACCTCGCATTCGAGCTTCATCAAAAAAGTCAGGGTGGTGCGTTAGGAGAACTCTGGGCACGCCTTCTGGTGCATTTTGCAAAGCTTGATCAAGCATTTGGCTGCGGACTTCAACTCTAGAAAGGCCTTGTCTCGCAAAAGGATAGTCTACACCTACCATACAAAGTTGACCATCGGCGATGGTCATTGAACTGTTTTCTAAATTCACAATAGAGCTATCGGCAAAGGCAGCGCGCACTTCCTTTAAACCACGGTAGTGCTCATGGTTACCAAGACAATAGTAAGAGCCAAGAGATGGATGAAGCTGATCGGCCATAGCCAATGCAGGTCTTAGTAACGTTAAATCGTCTACATAATCACCCGTAATCGTTAGAATGTCGGGCTTTTCTTTGGCAATCATCTCTATGGCCTCTTCCCAGCGATTTAAAGGAAAAAAAGTACCGAGATGAACATCGGATATTTGAAGGAGTCGGAGGCCATCTAGTTCTTTGGAAAGTCCAGGAACGGTGATGGGAAAGGTTCTCGTAACAACTCTAGTATCGCCAACCAGGGTTCCTTGTGTTGCTACAGCGAGCGCAACAAATGGAACGGCTGTAATAGAACCTTCAATGAATCGTCGTCGAGTAAGCGGATCAGGCAAATGAACCTTGCTTGTTCTTTCCTCTTTATCTTCTTGATTCGGTTTTTTGTTATCTTCTTTTGTTGCCTTTTGCAGTTCCTTCTTATCTTTGTTCTTCTCACTAAGGTAGTAACGATGAAGAATGAAAAGGATGGGCAGGCTAACCAGAAAAATTATTTGCGCTATGTTCCAGGCAATGGCGGGGTAATAAGCAAATCGCAGCCAAGGTTGTGCATCTTGAAAGCCTGTAACAATGCTATAGACTAGAGGCAATATTGAGAAAAATGCAAGAACCCAAAAAATAATCCTTCGATTGACGGGGCGAAAAAATGGAATCCATCGAACCAATGCCATATAGGATAAATAGCTAACCAACAAGAAGGCAAAAACAGGCAAAAAACGCATTATAGAGAAAAAGGCTGTTTCACCCAAAAATATCACCTCGAAAAATGGGATCCTCAAGCTACTTTACGTAGACATTTCTTACCCTGCCAACTTGACCCTCGGTCCAGTCAGGAATGAGTAGACCCTGCCCAAAGAGGACAGGGTTCGATTCATCTAAAAAGAGATGCATTACTCTGTCTCTAAGAGTGGAACAGCACCCGACTCTCGTGTAGGAGGAGGAATATTCCTCTTTCTAGGAGCTTTTACGCCTGGTGCTGTTTCACCAGGTCGACCATATTTTTTGTACAACTCTTCAAGGGATTGGCGATCGAGCTGATAAGTCACCATGCCTTTTGATTTATCTGTCATGGACATACCTCCTTCACAAGTCTTATTGTGACCTGTTTGGAGGGCTGTCATTCTACTATAACTTCATCAATTACCCAGATATGTTCAGCACCTACACGGAGCGGTTGAACAAGATAGACCAAGTATTTATGTTCACCATGGGTAACATGCACGACCGCTCGACCTATACTACTTGATTGCTCTGATAAGACGAAAGAGTCTTTGTCGGGTAAAAAGCCGAGGGCAATACCGTCAACACGAGTCACTTCTATAGGGTCAAGGCGCCATACCTGATGACCTTCTTGGACTGCGCTTTGTAGTTCCTGTAAATTTGAAGGATGAGGAATTTTGCCTTGTCGGACTGTCAACTCATTAAGGTAACGTAAAGGCTCTGCAATATACACATGACCTGCTATGGACTCTACTTGCTGACCTTCTACAAGAATTTGCAGATAAGTCACGTTGAGACCCGATGTAAGACTATTGACAAGAGAGCCAACGAGCAGTGCTTCTCCTGCAGAACCAATGTTTACTTTATATATATCTTTTGATAGATCGAGAGTAACTCTATCTTCTTCAACATATACATTCAATAACCTAGTTTCTTCTGGAATGAGGGTGTTCAACTGGTCATTACGAGGACCCGTTTTCAGTTGTTCAAAGATTTGATGCACCATTTCTTCTTTAGAGCCGGAAAAAGAATATTCCTCACGAGCAAGGCGATTCAAATCATGATCAGGAAAGTAAAGCTGAACAATTTTTTCTATATTGTTTTGCTTTTCTGCTTCTTCTTGAACAAGTTCTCTAGAATTGCTACAACCAGATAAAAAAAGTATCGTGATGAACAAGAAAAAAATGAGTAAGATTATGGAGCGCTGTAGTCGTTTGTATTGGAACAAAAAAAGTCCTCCCTCCAACGAAGTTATAGTTGGGATCTTTGTATCTTTCGATAAAAAAAAGTATTATCCTGCCTTTATCACCATAAGGAGAATTAATGTCTATGATTTAACATTCAATCTGCAGGAATCATGCTTTCCTAAATAGAAATAGTTTGTTATATTCTTACTATGCAGCATAAAAACATTGGAGGCGAGAGGTATGTTTTTTAGTCGAGGCAAACCAACAGCTTCGTTACCGAATACTTCCATAAAGATTTCAGGTGGAGAAGCGCATGTGTCTCAGAAATTGTTGAATCTAAGTGAAAGAGACTTGGCCTTGCTAGCAGAGTTAAAACCAATCCTAGAGCCTCGTCTCGATGAAGTGGCCAATAATTTTTATAAGCAGTTATTGGCTATTCCAGAGTTACGAAAATTTATTGAGGAGAACTCGAATATCGAGAAGCTGCTAGCCACTTTTAAACGTTACATGATGAGTCTCTTTACGACGACCGTCGATGACAAGTACATTCAATATAGAACTCATATTGGACATGTTCATAACCGTGTTAAGCTGCCTCCTTACTGGTATACAGCAGCCTACCAGGCACTTTTTAATGCGATGTATCCTATTTTAGAAACAGTACGTGATCGTAACAAAGCCATGGAAATGATGACAGCTTTGCAGCGATTGACCAATCTCGATCAACAAACGGTAATGTCGGCTTATATTAAAGATTACCTGAAAGAAATTGACCAAAAAGATGAAATGGAAAGTTTGCTTTCAGAGATGCAGCAATTGCAAGATCGAGTCAATGATTCTAGTCAGACGCTAGCAGCAACGGCGGAAGAAACAGCCGCTTCTGCTGCAGAGATGGCTTCTGCTGCGCAGAGAATCTCCCAGAATGCAGTGCAAGCTACTGAATACGCAAGCAAGGTAAATCATTTGGCTGAGTCGGGTGAATCGAAAATTCAAGATACAGGCAAAGCCATTGAGAATCTTAACTCTTTGATTCAAGGCATGCAGGAAAAGATTAAATCTTTAGACGAAAGCTCTGAAAAAATTGAGTCTATTGCAGGCGTAATTCAAGGAATTGCTACACAAACGAATCTGCTTTCTTTGAATGCTGCCATTGAAGCAGCGAGAGCGGGCGAGTCAGGTCGAGGCTTTACTGTCGTTGCGAACGAAGTTAAAAAGCTAGCCGGCTTCTCCGAGCAATCGGTGCAAGAAATTGCTGAAATGATTCAGATTTCACGTCAACATACTACAGAAGTATCGCAAGCCATGATTCAGACGAGTAAAGCGATGGCAGCTGCTTCTTCCGTCGCTCAAGAAGTTGTTCGGAGCTTTGGTGATATTATTAGTTCAATCGACAACAACCAGGAGCGCGTTCGTTCCATTGCGACTGAGATTGAAAGCTTAACGACCACTTCGAAGCAGATCGAGGAAGCTTCTGATGAAGTGGCTCGTTCTGCAGAAGCGCTTTCTATGATGGCCGTCAATCGTTCTTAATCACCCCAACTGGGCATGAAAAAAGCCCTGCATCTAGCGCCTTTTAGAGCTAGATGCAGGGCTTTTTCTATTCCACCTATCCCATATATTCATCCATTACCACAAGAGCATACAAGCGAGCCCAAATCAATAAGACAATTGTTATTTGTTGAACCAAAAAGGACGTCCAAAGGCTTAGCCAACCGCCTCCAGGCCAATGCATCAAGAAGAGATACAAAAGTCCAACAATGCAAAAAGCGCTACCATAGATGAGACCACGCAAGAAAAATAAAGAAAGAAAGTGTTGCCCAGCCATCTTAAAAGACTCTAAAAGACGGAATAAAGGAGATGTTTTTCCTCTAAAGCAACAAGAGCTTTTCGTTATAGACAAGCGAGCCCAATCGCCAGTAAAGGAGATGTATGAAAGGGCAATCAGAATGATGGAAACCTTGAAAAGCCAGTAGATAGCCCACTGGAAAACTGTCCAGGTGGGACTGACAGTTCCAAAAGATGAAGCCAGCCAAAAAAGAAGGAGATAAAAAGGTACCAGTACCGTTAAGACTGTCCAACAATAAAGGTAGTTTTCGCCAATGCCTCGAAAGAAAGCTCGGAACTGTTGATGCGCTGTTAAGCGACCAAAACGACTTTCTTGGAGTGTACCAATAATACCAGCTTGCCAAAAAGGAAGAAAGAGTACAAACAATAGAAAGGGAAGGTAGATTAGACCTTGTACGATAGCGCTAGTAGCAGGCGTACCAAAAGGCAATAGCAGATCGTGATAGACACTATAACTAAGACTACTCCAACTTTGTTCAGCCACACCTGTAGTAAGACCCTGGGCACTATTCCAGTCAACAGGTAAGGCTGGCAAGGCTTTCAATAAGTAAAGAAAGAGCGGAACGATAAGTGGTAGTAAAAGGAGTAGCGTAAAAAACCAGAGCAGCAATGCTAGAGGAAAAAGAAGGACAGCACGGCCTATAGCAGGACCAAAAAGATAACGAAGCAGGAAGAATCACCTCCTGCTTCATCTTATTGGACTTCCTATAAAGCCATGACAGAAGAACGTTTAAGAAAAAAGAAATTATGAGCCCTTTTTATAATCTGAGTCTTTTTATAAGCCTAAGGTCAAAAGACTCTGGTAATAGAGCGTCAGGAATAAAGTCCATCGCAAAGCGGGCCACCAAGGGCGCTCTTGTGTCCAATCATTGTTTAAACGGTTGATATCGAGAGGAAGACGCTCTTCAGGATCAATATGAATAGCCAGAGGTGCTGTCGAATAGGGCACCTGAATCTGGTGGTACCGTTCCTTTCCAGACCAATGGTAAAGTTCTTTTTGGCCGTTGTGATGAACGATTAAAATATCGACAGGTGCAATGATCTCACCTCTGCGGTCTATGCGGATTGTCCAGTTCAATCCTTCAGGTGTACCGACTGGGCTGATATCGCCAATTGCATAATCTAGGTAACTGTCTTTTTCAAGACTTTCTCTTAGAAACTGAGCCGCTTCAACGCTTCCTTTTTCTTTAACAATGGCAATAAAATCGTCCGTCCCAGGATGACGAAAGGCCCATCGTTGGTAGTAGGTTGATAGCACATCAAACATTTTCTCTTCGCCAATGAATCCTTCAAGACTATAAAGCAGTAAAGCGGCACGGTAATAGACAGAGGTGGCATAGGAGCGTGAAGAAGCAAATTCCCAGGCTGGAAGGTCAATCGGATCAAGTACGAAGGGTTGTAATACAGTGCGAAAAAGGCCAGGGCTTTCTGTGCTTAAAGGAAGGGGCAACATAGGTTGTCCGAAAAGGGAAAAGGAACTACGGCTATCACCATAAAGGCGCGATAAAATTTTTCCTTCTGTGTAGGTTGTGAAGCCCTCGTCCAGCCAAGGCTCTTCAAATTCATTGGTAGCCACAAGCCCGTACCAATACTGGTGGATCATCTCGTGAACAAGTACCCGTTCTGGCTCCATAGAACGGCGGTGGGAAAGTAAAGGTGTGCCGCCTGTGATTAAAGTAGGGTATTCCATCCCACCAGCGCCAGCAGCATCACCGGGCGGATCAACAATCGTTACTGTTCTATAAGGATAGGTACCGAAAAGGCTTTGTAATTCATTTAAAGTACCGAGAACAGCCTCTAACTGGCGATTGGCCATGTGGGCATGCTCTTTCCGTGTAAATAGTTGTACCATAATAGGTTCGCCACTATCTGGTTGAAAAACATCGTGATAGACAAGAAAGCGGGGATCAGCAGCCCAAGAAAAATCATGGATCCATCGTTGGGCAAAATGATACTGTTTTTCTCCATTTTGGTGAATCGGCTCCGTCACTTCTTCGCCTGTTGCGCCTACTATATATTCTTTTGGTACCGTTATACGAACATCATAATTGGCAAAATTAGCAAAAAACTCGCTATTACTATGATATTGATGAAGATTAAACCCTTCGTGGGCTCGACCTCGCTGACCAGCAAGCTCATAAGCGGCGAGCTTGGGATACCATTGACCGGCCATCACAAAAGGTTCCGCTGTGCCAGAACGAGCAAAAATGGCAGGCAAATGGGTGCGGAACGAAATAGTGATCTCTAAAAGCTGTTCTGGTTGTAATGAATCAGGGAGTTGCACAAGAGCAAGAGTTTGATCTAAGTGATTATTGTCATCAGGCTGAATATATTGCAAGGTCGATGTAATATCTTTAGAACCTTCTGGGGTATGGTAGGAAATACTGAAAATTTCCACATAACCCCTCTGCATCGACGAGGCTTGATGACCGCGATGGAGCCCCAGGGAGTGATTCATGAAAGTAGAACCTGGCGAAAAAGCATTTTGATAAAGATGAAGGGCTATTTCAGAAAGGGGAACTTGGCCAGGATGGCGCCAGCTTATGGTCACTTTACCATCAATGGCTGACAAAGAAGGCGAAAAGGTACAATCAATGGCGTAATGCAACGCTGGATCGGTGTCGGGCATGGATAAAGAGAAAGAGTTTTTCTCTGAAGCTCCATTGACAGGTGAAGAAACAACAAAAAATAGGAAAATAAAAGAGGATAAGATCGTTCGTAACTTCATCTTCGATGACTCCTTTTCCATACATTTCATCCTATCATAGATGATGAGAAAGGACGGGGACACTTTTTCCTCAGCCTTAGAAAAATAGTAAAGTCACAAGACCTCCACTCATAAATTGTAGGACAAGAAAAATGAAGAGGAGGTCGGGAACTTGCTTGGCAATCCTTTAGATGGAACGACTTTTGAATTTCTTCGGCTTGGATGGTGGTTCTTGCATATTCTTTTCATAATGACGATCTTTTATCTCGGTCACCGATATTGGCCCCAAAAAAATAAAAAATAGTGCCCCACCTACCCTACAAATGGAACCATTAGATGGAAAGGTAATAAGATAATTACGAAAAAGGAATTGTAGGGGAGGTCCCAGTTTTATGGACATAAATAACATGAAAGAAGCGATTTCGCAGCTTTTGAAACAGCGCAACCTGAATCTTCCGATCAGCGATGTAGAAGAAAAGCAAGTCAAGGGCATCGTAGATAAAGTGAAAAAACGACAATCACTTAGTGATGAAGACCGTTTGAAAGCTGTTACACTTGTTAGTCATTTTTCCAAGCAACTAGCACCGCAACAGGGTCAACAGCTCAAGGCAATGCTTGATCAACTGATGAAAAACCATAAAGTATCGGATAAAGATAAAGTTGCTTTAGAAGAAATTAAGAAAATGTTATGAATGCGATCAAGCTTTGAGAGGAGTGATAAATCATGACTTGTAGTACAGAAAGGATTGCGCCTTTTTATGTAGATCGACGTGTTATTGCCCTTGCACTTACCTTGATCGTGATAGCAACTTTTTACCCTACTTTGTTTGTTAGTTATCACTAAATAAGAAAAAATAAGAAGACCACGAGAGACCACAGACCAAAAGAGAGCTCTAGCCGAGTTCTCTTTTTTTATTGCCCACAAAAACACACCTTTTTCCTAAAATTCTATAATATGTATTACCAACAATCGTTAGAGTGTTTCCTGGAGGTGTAGGAATGAAAGTACAATCGCGTCGTCGCAGTAAAAAGACAAGAACCAGCAGAAAAACAAAAACTTCCATTGATCAACAGCTAAAACTTCTAAAACAGCGTGAAAGCCGACTTCTTAAAGCGATTCTTCGCTTAGAAAGTAAAAAGGAAAGGTTAAATGAAAGGAAGAAAGGGAAAGAAATAGAAACTTTATATGACAGATCTTATGAACCTACACTAGATGATGAAAGAGACTATAATTCCTTTTTGAATCAGAATCAGGATGATGAAGGAACAGATGCTGTGGCTGCTATGTTAGAAAAAGAAGCTGCATCGAAATCACTGCCTGACAATCCAATCTCGGCGCTCCGTGATATTTTCCCCAAAAACTTTGATCTGCAGAATGTAGAGAAAGAGATACAAGGACTTAAGTCAAATGCACATAGAGTTGAAGGATTGTTAAAAGAAGCCGACGAAGCACTTGACTCACTTGTTAAATCAATGGGATATATGGGCGTTAAGCCAAAACGAGGTAGTTGGGCTTATCGCCGTTGGCGTAAAATTCAAGAACGAGGAGACAGTGGGAAAGAAGGCGCAGGAGGACTTGATCTAGGTGCCATACTCAATCTAGCTTCTATGTTAACGGGCAGCGGTGGTGGTGCTGTAAGTGCTGCCAATGTGGCAGGAAATACAGCCTCTGCTTCAGGCTCTTTACCGATGATGGGTATGGTAGGAGACTTGATGAAATCACCAGCTGTTCAGAACGTACTGCTCGATCTTGCTTCATCTTTTATTAAAAAAGGAAAATTTAAGCTATTTTAATAGTATCAAGAAGCACCGTGTAAATAATAAGAATAGTACCAGCTGTTAATTTGCTTTTTTAATAACAAAGGGTTATTGTCTTAAAAATTTTAAGAAACACCAAGTCGTGAATGTGACATTTATCACGTACTTTGGTGTTTCTTTTTATTACAATGCGAGTAAAGGATTATGAGGAGGGATAGGCAAAAATATTCTCGTGAAAGTGATTACATACGCAGAGAGGAGGAGGTAATAGTGGAGGCTGGCAAAAAGGTACGCATCGTCATTTTAGCTATAGGTTTTCTATTGTTAGCAGCTGGTGCAGGAACGGCTACCATGCATTCTGTAACAGGAAATTCTGCTTTCTGCGCAAGCTGTCATATTATGGACAACTATATGAGTTCCTGGGAGCATTCTTCACACAGAGAAATTGCTGGTTGTAATGACTGTCACACCGATCAGCGAAATCTTTTGACGAAGACTTGGTCCAAAGTAAAAGCAGGTACTCTCCATGGATATGTCAATTACCTCACAGATCACCCTGACTACCTAGAACTTTATGACTCTAGTCGTGATATTGTTCAGGCCAATTGTGTCAGTTGTCATAGCGATCTAATTTTCAAAACAAGCCTGGCCAATCCCTCTATCGGTGGCAAATACTGTTTTGACTGTCACAGCTCTGTGCCCCACGACACATACCGACCGCGATACTGACGTAACGAAATAGAAAGGAGAGATTCATAAATGAGTAAGAAAAAGTGGCTTCTTGCTATCTGGGGCATTCTGATCATTTTCATGTTCGGTGCTTTTATTAGTGGTTGTAACTCTCAACCAGCAGCAACCTTTGGCTACATAGAGACAGGATTTGGTCCCAATGAGCATGATATGGAAAAGTACGCCTTGCTCTTCCCCCATCATTATGATTCTTTCATGAAAAATGCGGAAATGGATGACTATCACTCTAAGTATGGTGGCAGTATTCATGACGATCACTTGGAAAAGTATCCCTATATGAGAACCCTATTTGCGGGTATGCCTTTCTCCTTAGAGTACAATGAAGATCGCGGTCACGTTTATAGCATGACAGACCTTGTAGAGATCAAGCGAGTCACAAGCCTACCAGGTGGCAGACAGCAGATGGGTTCCTGTCTCACCTGTAAAACCGTAGAAGCTTTTGATCTTCAGGTTGAAATGGGTCTAGACTACTACTCTACGCCTTTGAACGAGCTTATCCCAGATATTAAACATGGCTTTAGCTGTTCTGTCTGTCACGATCCTCAATCAATGAAGCTTCGTGTAGCACAACAGCCTTTTATTGATGCCATGGCTCGTATTGGTGAAGATGTTACCAAAGCGACACAACAAGAATTGCGCACTTATGTTTGTGCCCAGTGTCACGTTGAATACTACTTTAATCCAGCTCGTCAAGGTGAAGTAACCTTCCCGTGGGACAAAGGTTTTACACCTGGCGATATGGAACAGTATTACAATGAAATTGCGGGACCCTTATATGGTTTTAATCAAGACTGGATTCACCCTATGACGGGTACACCTCTACTGAAAGCGCAGCACCCTGAGTTTGAAATGTATCAAGGCTCTATTCACCAGATCAATGGTATTTCCTGTGCGGACTGCCACATGCCTTACGTTAAGCAAGGTAATCAGAAGATCTCCAGTCACTGGATGACTTCTCCGCTGAAGCATATGGAACAATCTTGTACGGTCTGTCATAGACAGAACGTAGAAGAGCTTAGAGACTATGTCTATAGCAAGCAAGATAAGACTTTTGAAATGCTGAAAAAAGCAGGTTCTTACAACGAGCAAGCTATCAATACGATTGCTAAAGCTATCGAACTCGGTGCTTCTGATGAAGCTCTTAAAGAAGCTCGTGACCTCCATCGTCAAGCACAATGGCGCTGGGATTATGTAGCTGCTGAAAACTCTATGGGCTTCCACAACAACCCTCTTGCCTTAAGCACCCTTTCAGAATCGATTGAACTGGCTCACCAAGCAACGATGGCGGCAGCTCGAGCAGGCAACTTCCACGACATTCCTGAGCTCAAGCCCTATGGTGACTATGTTTATGAAAGATTAGAGCAGAGTGGTTGGTCTAGGGACAAAGGCCGTTCGTACGCACCGAGTCATATGACCTGGCACTAAGGTAATTAGAAAAAGAAGATGTGCTTATGCACATCTTCTTTTTCTATGCTTAGAATTCTTTTAAAGGCACCACTACAGTGCGTTCAGCCTTACAATCGGGACAATGTAATAGATGTTGGCAATTCTTCTCCTCATCAATGTTCATACCCAACTGATCATCGCGATCATAGGGGCTATAGGGCTGTGCGTAATCTTCAAGTCGCCCTTGATCGCTCATCAAGTGACTGCAGTGCTGACAAGGCACAGAGATGCGAGTCAGACCGTTGCAAGCAGGACAGAGCTTTTGCACGGATTATCCCCATCCTTTCTAAATGCGAACTTCTCCCTATTACTCATAGCGAAGAGCTTTAATCGGATCAAGACGAGAAGCTTTTGAAGCGGGATAAAGACCGAAAAGAAGACCTATACCAGAAGCACCAACAAGACCAAGTAAAAAAGCAGAAAGAGGCAAAGCTGAAAGAAGACCTTCTAAGGGCCAATTGGCCCAATAGCTAGGCCATGTATGGTAAGTAAAGAAAGAAGAGAACCGATGAGGCCTCCCAGAGCACCGAGTAAAAGAGCTTCAAAAAGAAATTGAATCATAATTTGACGAGGTGTTGCCCCGAGAGCGCGACGAATGCCAATTTCACGAGTTCTTTCCTGTACAGAAACCAACATAATGTTCATAATACCAATGCCACCGACTAGAAGAGAAATGGCCGCTATGGCAGTTAGAAAAGAAGTTAAGGTTCCCAGGATATTATCGCTTACTTTCATAATATCTCTTTGTGAAAAGACTTGAATTTCACGTTGATTTTGCATACGTCCGAGAACCGTCTCGATTCGTTCTTGCAAGTCGTCAAGCAATGTTGGATTGCTGGCTCGTACAAAGATGATGCCGATATCTCGTGAACCCGATAGATCTTGCACGGCTGTAACAGGTGCTACCATAATATTGTCACGATCATGGCCCATGGCTCGACCTTTTTCTTGTAATGTTCCTAGTACACGAAAGGTTGCACCATTGACTCGAACGGTACGACCAACAGGATCGGCAGTGCCAAAAAGTTTTTCCTTGGTACGGGCACCTAAAACAATGACACGAGAGCGTGCCGTTACTTCACCATTATGGAAGAATCGACCTTCTGCGAGCTCATAGCCTTGGATAGATAAAAAATTATCGCTATCACCATAAAGGCTTACGCCTACCTGGCCTTTCGTCGTTTCAGCTCGTACAGGGATCGTTAGATTGGGGCTAACTACTTCGATGTTGGGAATATTCTTTAGCTTCTCTGCGTCTCTCATTGTTAAATTGGCTCTCAGTAAACCAGGACCAAAAGCGCCATCTTCTCGACCCGGCATAACCATCAATAGCCCTGCACCTAGTTCTGAGATCTGCCCGGTCACTTCTTTACGCACTGTATGACCGAGAGAGATCAAAGTAACAATCGCAAAAACACCAATGACCACGCCAAGAATGGTTAAGGTTGAACGAAGGCGATGGGCCCAAAGCGCTTCTAAAGCCAAACGAAGAATTTCTTGTATCTTCATAGGCTTACCAATCCTGGCTCGAGGCTCGGCTTTCCACAGTCATAGCCATGTTTTTGTAGAAAAACTTCTTGTGTATCATTTAACAGGATAGCACCGTCTTGTATGGTCACCACGCGGTCTGCCCAACGAGCCACTTCTCGATCATGGGTTACCATAATAATGGTTTTTCCTTCTTGGTGGAGCTCTCGAAAAAGTAATAATATTTCTTTTCCCGTTCGTTGGTCGAGATTGCCCGTTGGTTCATCGGCCAGTAAAACAGATGGTTGATTGGCCAGTGCTCTGGCAATGCCAACGCGTTGCCTTTCTCCACCTGATAAATCGTTAGGGCGATGGTACAAACGGTGTTCTAAACCAACTCGTTCCAGCAAAGCTTGTGCTCTCTTGCTTCTCTCAAAAGCAGCAATGCCGCCATAGAGCATGGGGATTTCGACATTTCGCAAGGCTGTAAAACGAGGAAGGAGATTAAAAGATTGAAATACAAATCCCATGGTCTTGTTGCGCAGCCTACATCGCTCTTCTTCGTGAAGCCCTTCTGTTGCTTGTCCTTGCAAACGATAAGAACCGGCAGTAGGACGATCCATCAAGCCAATAATATTCATTAGAGTGCTTTTTCCACTTCCTGAAGGACCCATGATAGCCACAAACTCACCAGAAGATACATGCAAGGTAATACCTTTTAAGATTGATAAAAGGTTCCCTCCATAGTTAAAAGACTTTTGAATATCTTCTATTTCGATGATCTTGTTATTCATAAACCCTATCCTCGATTCATGTCTTAATGGGGGAGTCCCCTTTCACTTTTACACTTTGCCCCGTTGTAATAGATAGTCCTAAGGGAAGAATGACTTCATCACCTTCCTCTAAGCCTGAAAGAACTTGGACGTGATAATCATCTTGAATGCCGAGCACAACATCAACGGCCTTGGCGCGGCCTTCTCGTAAAACATAGACTTTTGCTTGGCCCTGCTCCTCGAAAATCGAATCAACGGAAATCCGCAGATCGAGTACTTCTTCAAGAAGTACCTTTCCATCGGCTGTCATGCCTGCATAGACTGTAATTTCTTTGGGTACGGATAGAGTTATTTGAAAACCACGATTTCCTTCTATATCTCGCCGCGCCATTTTTGATAGTGTAAGTACTTCTCCTGAAAAAGTTTGTCCAGGATAACCTATAAATGACCAGAGAACGGGTAAACCTGGCTTTACTTGCAATACTTCTGTTTCATCAACCATTGCTTGAATTACTAGCTCACGGGTATCGCTAATTTGGCCCAAAGGAACACCGAGAGGTACCCATACACCACTATGAGCTTGCTTTTCCGTTAACTTTCCTGCAATGGGGCTCGTAAAGTCTTGTTCAGCAATACGAGCTATGACTTGATCTTTTCTTACATCATCACCTTCTTGCACCAGCCACTCTATCACGCCAGGGCGAGATGCGTAGAAGGCCACTTCCCGCTGTGGGCGCACTTCTCCACTGATCCAGAGCTCACGCCATACCGGTCCTTGCTCTACTGATATAGTTTCTACTTCGAGTGGTTTGGGCACAAAATAAGAAAGAACTAGAAAAGTTGAGGAAGAAAGAAGAAGTAAGGCAAAAAGACCGGAATAGATATTTTTTTTTCGCTTTGCACCATCTTGCTGGGATAAAGAAAACAAAAAAGAGAACCCCCTTTTGGCATAGATCGTTTACAAAAAAAAAGACCAGATAACTCTACGGAAAGTAGAACTATCTGGTATCTTATCCCTTTACTGTTTTTTTTATGATCTTTTATGCCCCTAAAGAGCCTACAGTATAGAAAATTAAAGAGGAAAAGCTTCCCGGCCTCGCTGACGTAGTCCCAACAGCTCCTGCACTGTTACAGCTTTCGTCTGAATTAGTATGCGAAAGGTTTCACCCATTCCCCAGGGCTGTATTAATTTCTTTAACTGCTGCTGTCGACGAAAATCATCTACTGTCATAGTTGCTCTTGGCTTCATTTCTTCAGGATCAAGCAAACTTATAAGAAACCACATCTGATTGGTTAATCCGACTGTACGCCAACCTCGTTCCTGTCCTAAGGTATGCAATGCTGTAAAATCAACGTGGGTCGTTAGATCTTTTAAGCCCACTTCTTCAAAGGGATTGCTATTGGCTTGATGCTGAAAATAAGTCATCAATGTACCTTCGCGACGGGAAGGGTGATAGAGAACTTCAGCCGGATGACCGTAATCAATGGTTAACAGAAAGCCACAATGAAGATGCCGATCAATCCAAGTTAGCCAGTCTCCTATAGACGGATTGATCTCAATAATTTGACCTTCCTCCAAGGCAATGCCACGCTGAGAAATATGTTGATCTACCCATGAAGCTAAACTTTCCTGAGAAAGGGCACCTTCCTGCCAGGCAAAGGTATCTTTTTGGGAGGTTACATAAAGCTCTTGCAAACCGGACTCTCGTTGAACCAACCGATGAACAGGCAAGGCATCAAAAAACTCATTGCTAAGAAAAAGACCTTCTATATTCTCAGGCAATTGATCCGGTTTTGACCAGCCGTAGGAGCCTTTTGATGCTGAGACAGGCAAGTCATAGGATTTGTATGCTATAAGCTCAGAGAGTCGCTTCTGTTGTTCTTCTTTACGCTGTGCACTTACTTCAACAAGGTGGTAAATAAGGTGCTCTGCTAGTTCAGAGCTTTGCAAAGCTTCTAGGATGCTGTGAGCCATTACTCCTCGCCCAGGTCCGAGCTCAACGATAGAAAAAGGAGAGGGACAGCGAAGAAGACGCCACATTTCTTCGATTTGTCTAGCCAACAATTGACCGAAAAGAGGGCTTACTTCGGGGGAAGTGATAAAGTCGCCTTCTCGTCCCAAAGGGCTTCGGTCTGCTGTGTAATAGCCGAAGTCACGATGATACAAAGTTATATCCATAAAATCACGAAAGGTGATAGGACCATTTTTCATTTGCGCTTTCAGATATTCTTGTAATTGATGATGCCGCATCATCTTGAAGCCCTCCTTCGCCATCGCTATTTTGAAATTCATCATAGCATTGATAGGCTTACTTGTCCAAGTATTCTGGCTTTTACAACCCTTTCTTGGTTATAATAACCTTTACAAGGAGGTGCTTGGATGGCAGTTAAAAAATTGTTAATCCTAGGTGGTGGCATGGCAGCCCTTTCTGCAGCTGAAGCGGCTCGAGAAGCGAATCCTACTGTAGAAATCGTGATGGTTGCCCGAGAGCCAGAATACCCTTATCTACGGTTTCGACTTTCTTCATTTATAGGTAAAACTGTTGACACAGCACAATTAGGAATCAAAAAACCTCATTGGTACGAGGAGAAAAAAATTAAGCTGCTAAGAGGAACAGCGGCCTTAGCAATCAACAATGCGAAAAAAGAAGTTAGCCTTAACAATGGTGAGACAATCTATTACGATCGACTGATTATTGCAACAGGCTCTCGCGCCATAAAGCCTTCTATCGTAGGCTCCGAATTACCACAAGTCCATACTTTACGAACCCTAGAAGATTTGCGCAAAATTAACATAGGGATACAGAGGAAAGAAGAGGCTAGATGTTCTGTAGTCATTGTTGGTGGTGGTCTTCTCGGACTAGAAGCAGCCTGGGACCTATTGCAAAAAGGCTTTTCTGTCACTGTCTTGGAAAGAGGATCTTATCTGCTTCGTCGCCAATTGGATGAAGAAGGCGCGAAATTTCTAGAAGAGAGGGCTTGCCAAGAAGGCTTGAACCTGATCAAGTCTGCCAATGTAGCTGAAATACACTCGAAAAATGAGCAGTTGGAAATACACTTGCAAGATGGCAGGGTTCTTGAAGGCTTTATGACCCTTTTTTCTGTAGGTGTTCAGCCTCAGTTAAACCTTCTGCGACAAGGGCAATTGTCTATGGAACGAGGATTGGTCGTTAATGCCAACATGAATACTTCAGATCCGGCTATATTTGCAGCCGGTGATGCTGCTGAATATGAGGGAAAAATTCCAGGGCTTTGGGCTGTCGCGATGGAACAAGGAAAAGTAGCTGGTTATAATGCTGTTACTGACCCAGCGCAGTGGCGGTCCTACGCGGGCTTTACGCCAGCAAGTATGCTCAATGTTCTTGGCACAAAAGTTTTCTCTTTGGGACAGATTGACTCAAAGGATATAGAAGTAACAACGCTACAAGAAATCGATGAAAAAAAGGGGCAATACAAAAAAGTTTTTCTTCGACAGAGCCGTATTATAGGCGCTATATTACTCGGTGATCTAACCATAGCCAATCGATTGCGGGAAGCTATCGCTACAAAAAGAGATTTTTCTAAGCAAGAGCTTTCAGATTTTATGAATTTACGGCAGTCGTTGGGGCTTTAAAACAGCTGATCTATCATGGAAATTCTTCGTACGTAGATTTTTATTAAAAAATACTTTTCACATAAACAATAGCGACACTTGGCAAACTTTACAAGCCTTGCTATGATGAATAAGAGAAAGAAAGGAGTGAATAACGAGATGAAGTATAGTTGCCTTCTCTGTGGTTATGTTTACGATCCAGCGCAAGGTGATCCAGAAAACGGTGTTGCTGCAGGCACTGCTTGGGAAGATGTATCTGCTGACTGGGTCTGTCCACTATGTAACGCTGGTAAAGATCAATTCGAAGCTGTATAAGATAGCATCATAAAAAGCTGTTCACATATCTTGTGAACAGCTTTTTATGATCTCCCGATAGGTGGAATAGGCAGCTCACGATTATTTCGATGAATCCTCAAAAGACGAAGCTCGTCATGCTCAGATGTTAAAAGGCATGTTAGATCGATATTTTGCGTAAATAATCTAAATAATAGATCCTAATTAGAAGGCAGGGTGCTCTAAGCTCTGCCTTTTTTGCTATAATTTAAGAATCTTGATAAATCCGTAAAGACTATCCTACTTCATCTTATTTTTGTAGGAGGAATTGAGTGCGATGGACTACATTGATTTGCATACCCATTCAACAGCATCGGATGGAACTTTTCGGCCTAGCGAGCTAGTGCAAAAAGCAAAAGCAGAAGGTGTCAGCGTACTAGCCATCACAGATCATGATACTGTCGATGGTGTAGAAGAAGCACAGACCTGGGGTCGCCTATTAGGAATCGAAGTTATTGGGGGCGTCGAACTTAGTGTGAATTATAACAACCAAGAAATGCATATTTTAGGGTATCATGTAGATAGAAAAAACCCTCTTTTGCTAGAAGGATTGCACAAGTTACGCCATTATCGAGATATTCGCAATCCTTTGATGATTGAAAGATTGCAGAAAATGGGAATTTCGATTACTCTAGAAGAAGTAGAAGAAATGGCTCGTGGACAAATTGTGGGTCGTCCTCATTTTGCGCAAGTTCTTATGCGCAAAGGCATTGTATCTTCTACAGCGGAAGCTTTTGAACGTTTTCTAGGAGCAGGTCAGGCTGCTTATGTGAAAAAAGAAAAGCTTACTCCCCAAGAAGGCATAGAGTTGCTAAAGCAAGCGGGAGCCATCCCTGTCTTGGCGCACCCTATTTATCTGGAAAAGCAAGAAAAAGAAAGCTTTTCGGCGATCCTAGGAGAATTGGTCTCCTATGGCTTACGAGGGATAGAGGCCTATTATCCAGAACACTCTGCCGAAGATGTAAAAAAATTTGTAAGCTTGGCGCAAGAACATCATTTGCTGATAACAGGAGGCAGTGATTTTCATGGTTCCAACAAACCAAAGACAAGATTGGGCAGAATTATGTACAATGGAAAACCTATCCCTTCTTCTGTAACAAAAAAAATGAAGGAGTGCTTACTCAATGTATGAACTAATTGTGCAAAGTCATTTTGATGCGGCTCACTATCTACGGGACTACCCAGGAAAGTGCGCCCAGGTGCACGGCCATAGCTGGGATGTGGAAGTCGTTTTACAGGGAGAGCAGTTAGACAATCTAGGTATGCTTGTTGATTTTGGTATTGTAAAAGCAGAATTAAATCGTATCTGCGATCAACTTGATCATAAAATGATTAATGAACATAGCTATTTCCAAGAACATAACCCTACAGCAGAAAACTTAGCACGCTTTTTTCATGAACAATTGACCGAATGGGTTAAAACAAGGTATTCTCATATCATAGTAGCTTCTGTAGAAGTATGGGAGTCACCACGGGCTTCCATTCGCTACAAAGCTATCTAAAAACTTTTTTGATTCATAAGGAGAAAGGATATGTTAACGTACGAAGACGTCTGGGAAGAACTGCTGAATGCATTAGAAGATTCGGGGTTGGAGCTTTTTGATATTCAACACTTTATTGAGACTGGCAGTTGCCTACGCGAGTTTCGCTGTTTCTGTCAGGTCCCCGATGCCACTGTTCACTCAGAGCTCAAGACGGAGATTGCCTTTCTCTGGGATGCCAGAATGACGGCTTCATCTCTTTATGAACCTGTTGAGACTTCGAAACAATTTTTAGAAGACACCCATAATCTAAAGCAAGTTGGTCCCTTTAAGAGGAGCCAGTTAAGTGGTCCTATTCTAGAGTTAGAGATTAAATATTATTTTCCCGCAAAAGATTTTCAGTGGGCTGGTTTTTTGTCGAGAAGGGTACAGAGCATTATCAGCCACATGGTTGAACCGCAGAACTCTCCAGAAGTCAACTTTGAAATTTCTGTAGACTCAGATCAACAAGTTCAGATTCATCGAGCCTACGCAATCTATCGTTGGCCCATACAGTTAGATAGTTATGAAACGCATTTCGATGCTTTAGGCAATGAAATCTCACGAATTTTAGAGGCGATGCATCATTCTGGCCACTTTGAGGAGTCTTTATAGCGATGGATAACAAAGTCATCTTGCAAAGTCGTCCTTTTTCAACGGGACTCGGCTATGATGTCGTTGCTTATGAGCCTGATGCAACCGTGGCCGATTATGAGAGAGCGGTAGAAGATTTTTTTACGCAAGCGCGATGGACTGTATTACGACAGTCTAAGCAAGAACAGCAAGGGTGGGACCATTGTTTTGGTTGCCCCCTTTGCTGCTCTGAACGAATCCCCCTTACGATAGGCGATGTTGTGCGTTTGGTTTCTGCCCTTCCCGGAAAAGATGAGCATAATAGTTTCGTCCGTAGCAGGGATCTAGAAGAAGTCTTGCGTACTTTTGCTCAAATCGATTGTCTGGGGGGCGCCGTCGATATCACACTGAAGCGCAATGAAGAGGGTCAATGCATTCTTTTTGATAAGCAGCGAAATTGTTGTCGACATCATGCTTTGCGTCCCCTTGTATGTAGAACTTTTTTCTGCTCCTTCTTGTCCCATCGCGCAGAAAAGCTTCGTCTGCGTTTGATCAATGCCGGTGAAGATGAACTTGTAAGGATAAACTTACGGTTGAATCTTTTACCTGATCTATTGCAAGAAAAAGTCTCAATAGAAGATTATCCCACTACAACTTGGTCTGCAGGATATAATCTAGATCAAGATAAATTCTCTAAAGACATAGAAAGTATTGTGCAATTAGAACCTTTTACTGTGTCTCTTGGTCTTGTCAGGTTAAACAGATAATGGTATGCTTGTGTTAAAAAATTAGTCCTGTAAAGGGGTTGGGACGGGTGTTGGAATTCCAGACCCGAGAACTCGGCTCATCGAATGTGCTTGATGTTAGAGGGGAAATCGACGGTTTAGGATTGGAACGATTTAAAGCAGGTCTGGCTGAAGCAGGCAAAGGCGAAAGCAAAGCAGTTATTCTGAACTTTACCGATGTCATGTTCATTAGCAGCTCAGGTCTAGGTGCCTTGGTCGCATTTTACAAGCAATTGCGCTCACAAAACCGAAGGCTTATTGTCTATGGCTTGCGTGATGTGATTCGTCAAGTTTTTGAGATAGTGCGACTTAATAAAGTGATTATACTCGTCGATACAGAGAAAGATGCATTGAGTTTGCTTGAGATAGAGGAGTGACTCATAGATGGACTTTCTAACTTTAAATCCCATGCAAATCGATGCGTTGAAAGAAGTTGGCAATGTAGGAGCTGGCAATGCCGCCACTGCGCTGTCTCAAATGGTACAACGAACCATTGATATGAAAGTTCCGGCGTTGAAAGTAGTGCCTTTTCAACAAGTAGCTGATCATATGGGTGGCGATGAAACTATTGTGGTAGGCGTATATCTTCGCGTGGACGGCGTGGCGCCAGCAAATATTCTTTTTGCTTTAACCGAAGATTCTGCTAGAAGAATGGTTGATTTGCTTCTAGGTTTGCCCCCGGGAACGACAGCCACATTGGGAGAGATGGAAAGTTCGGCTCTGCAAGAAGTGGGGAACATTTTAGCAGGCACCTATTTGAATGCGCTTTCTATGTTTACCAATATTACTTTTGAGTCTTCTGTGCCTGCTCTTGCTGTTGATATGGCGGCGGCTATTATTAGCGTCGTTTTGACGACAATCGCAGAAGTAGGAGATCATGCCATGCTTTTAGAGACAGAATTTCATGGCTTGGATATTGAAGTGCGAGGGACGCTTTATTTGATTCCAGAAGAAGGATCTTTAGAACGCATCTTGAGTTCATTAGGTTTGGCCTAACATTAAAGGGTATCTAGCTAGAAAGGGCGTAAACACATGGACATGATTGAGTTGGATTTGGTAAACCGTTATGGTGAGTTAGCCCGTGTCCATCGCTTGATTGATGAACTGGGTCTGAAAAATCATTGGGATCAGGCTGTAATATTTCAATTAAAGCTAGCTCTATCAGAAGCGATTAACAATGTAATCAATCATGGATATGGAGGAGAAGGTGACAAGCCGATTACGCTTCGAGTTATTGTAAAGGCAGAACAGATAGAGATTCAAATTTTTGATCAGGGGAAAAGTTTTCTAATTCATGAGCGTGAAGCCAAGACCCCTCCTCCTTGTAGTGAAAGTGGTAGGGGTATTTTTTTGATTTTCCACTGTATGGACAAAGCTCATTCTGCTCGAAGAGGGAACTGGAACGAATTAACTTTGGTTAAAGAGCTCAGAAAAAGCTGCTAAAGCACATGAAATGCTTTTTTGCGCTGGATTACCAGTAAATGCATCTCTTTTTTACTTTTATTGCACCATCTACGAGGGTATTGTATAATTGAGCCTACGGTGTTTTCGAGCCCGTAAAGGAGGTGTTGTTACAATGATCACAAAAGATATGAGTATTGGTGATACCGTTTCAAAATTCCCACAAGTTGTACCTGTATTCATGAGCTTTGGAATGGGTTGCCTCGGTTGCTCTGCTGCTCGATTTGAGAATATTGAGCAAGGTGCTCGTGCTCATGGTGTAGATGTAGATAAATTGATTGCAGAATTGAACCGTGTAGCCAGCCAAGGTGAAGAAAAGTAATTATTGAATGCAAAAAAGAAGGATTTCTCACTGAAGTGAGAAATCCTTCTTTTTTGCATTATTCAGTTTATTTGGACCTTACAATCGTCGAGAAAGCCCTTTGTTGTGGTGAATATTTTTGCAATTACAACTTATTTGTAATATGTTGCACAAAGTCGCTTGTGCCAAGTATAATTAGATTATCATTTTACGAATAAATCGGGAGGAGAACAGCATCATGACAAAATACAACATTCCCGTACAAGTACCTGTCGGTGTTTCTAATAAACATATTCATCTCTCCCAGAATCATCTAGAACAACTTTTTGGACCCGGTCATAAGTTGACTGAATTGAAACCTCTTTATCAACCTGGACATTATGCATGCAAAGAAGTTCTTACCATTGCTGGTCCTAAAGGTATTATTCCCAATGTACGGGTGCTTGGTCCTCTTCGTTCTCAAACACAAGTGGAAGTATCTCGTACCGACTCTTATTTACTAGGAATTAAGCCACCTCTTCGTGACTCCGGAGACCTAGAAGGCTCAGCTGGCTGTATCTTAATGGGTCCGAAAGGAACAGTTGTCTTAGAAGAAGGCGTAATTATAGCAGCCAGACACATTCATTGTAGCCCTGAAGAAGCAGAAGCGCTTCAACTGAAGGATAAAGACCGTGTCAATCTTAGTGTGGCAGGCGAAAGATCGGTTATCTTTAACAATGTGCTAGTACGAGTAGCACATGGCTTGCGTTTAGAGCTTCATGTTGATACTGACGAGGCGAATGCTTCCTTCTTAGGTAATAGCGATTTCGCTTATATTCTTGAAAAGTCTACAGAAAAAGAAGCGATTCCGCTTGTAGTAAAAGAGTTCCAAAAAGTTTAAAAATCGGGTGCAATGAAGAAGAAAAAAACATGGTATAATCTTAAGTGGCTACATTTTATTTGGTAGTCACTTTTTTGTTCTATTGCTATATTATGTGGGAGAGAGGAAAGAAGGGAATACTGTGCGACAAGTAGGCATTGATTATGTCAATATTGGTGATGTTCTTGAACGACCTATATTCGCAGCGGATGGCCAAGTTCTTTTGGGGCGAGGCGTTGTATTGTCAGCAGGATATATCTCTAAATTGAGAAATCTTGGCATGACTGCCTTATACGTGAGAGATGAAAGATTTAGCGATATAGAGATTCGAGATGTTGTCACCGAAGAGACTCGACGAAAAGTGTTACGCGGTTTAAAAGATTCCACGGACATGATTCGCAGTGGAAAGAACTTTGAAAGTAAAAAACTTAAAGACTCGGTTCATCAAGTCATAGAAGAAGTAACAGCCAATCACAGAGTATTAATTAGCTTTCCTGATATTCGAACGAATGAGAACCAACTGATGGCTCATAGTGTTCAAGTTTGTGTTCTTAGTACTTTACTGGGCATTGCTTGTGGACTTGATCGCTTTAGGCTTGCAGATCTAGCTACAGGAGCTCTTCTGCATGACGTAGGCATTACTTTGCTCCCCAAAGAGATTGCTGCTAAAAGCTTTTTGAAAATGACAGAGGATGAAAGAAAGTGCTTCAATGAACATACCACGAAAGGCTTTGAGCTTTTAAGGAAAAATGGAAATATTAACTTGCTATCGGCCCATGTGACCTATCAACATCATGAACATGTAGATGGTACAGGTTATCCACGAGGCATTGCTGGTGAGGAGATTCACCTTTTTGGTCGTATTACGGCAGTTTGTGACCTTTATGACAACTTGGTCAACGGTGGTTTAGAAGGCCGTAACTTGTTGCCTCACGAAGCTTGCGAATATCTTATGGCCCAGGCTGGCTCTCGTCTTGATGTAGAATTGGTGCGGCTTTTCTTAAAGAGCATCGCTGCTTACCCAACCGGTTCTTCGGTGCGTCTGTCTACAGGAGAAGTTGGTGTTGTTGTCGATCAGAACAGCTCTATGCCGATGCGTCCTGTAATTCGAGTTCTTGAAGAGCGCAGTCGTGTTATTGAGCCGATTGAGTACAACCTTATCACAGAAAAAACTGTTTTTATTGAAGAAGTATTTCGCTAATAGATTGTAACGTTAACAAGCTGGGCAATCTATCAGACAGAAGTCGATAGATCATATGCAGGCGAGTTGACGAATGAATATTTGGAAAAAGCGTATCAAAAGATGGTCCTATGAGATTACTGGGATTGCCCTCGGTTCTTTTATTTTTGCTTTCGGCCTTAACTATTTTATTATTGCCAATCGTTTAGCAGAAGGCGGCCTCACTGGTGTCGTACTGATTTTACACTATCTCTTTGATTGGCCTGTAGGGCTTACTTATCTTCTCTTGAACTTGCCTTTGTTTATAGCAGGGTGGCGTTTTTTAGGATCTGATTTTGCCTGGAAAACCCTTGTGGGTACAGTCTTTGTATCACTGGCCATTGAGCTGACAAAGCATTATCAAGCACCGATGACGGAAGACCTGCTTTTGGCTTCTTTATACGGTGGTGGTGCTGTTGGTCTTGGCCTTGGCATTATCTTTTATCTCGGAGGTAGTACAGGCGGCGCTGATGTTGTAGCTCGCTTTATCAATCATTACGGAGGCTGGCCGATTGGGCGAGGGTTGTTGCTCGTTGATACAATAGTGATTGTTGCAGTAGGCATTTTTTTTGGCTTGACTGTTGCTCTGTATACGCTCGTTGCTGTCTTTGTAGCCACAAGAGTGATTGATTTTGTCCAGGAAGGTGCTTATTCGGCCAAAGCTGCTACGATCATTTCTAAGAAAACCAAGATTATTGGAGAAGAAGTCGTTAGCAAGATGGGCAGAGGCGCTACTGTTTTTGTAGGCCGTGGAGCCTATACAGCACAGGAGAAGGACATTCTTTACTGTGTGGTAAGTCGAAGCGAACTCGTTCGTCTCAAAGCACTTGTCTATGAAGTAGATCCAACAGCTTTTATGATTATCAGCGATGTTCACGAAGTCTTTGGTGAAGGCTTTCGGCGATGGCCTTATAAAAGAAAAAGTGGTGCTGTAGATGGTTGAAAGGGAGTTAAGGGCCTCTGTAGAGGGGACTTCGGCTCTCTTTTTTCTTGTTCTGTTTGAATTTCTAATAGATGTTCAAGAACTTCTTTTTCCATCTTTTGACTTGCTTCTTGACTATATAAAAGCTGCTCTAAAGAACCGACCGTTGTTGTGAACATATTGATTTTTTCGTTCAGCAAGTCTAGCATATATTCCTCGATGGTATTGCGTGTACTTAAGTTGTAGACATGGACGTCTTTCTCTTGTCCAAGGCGATGAACGCGGCCGATTCTTTGTTCTAAACGCATAGGATTCCAGGGTAGATCGTAGTTGATCACTTGATGGCAGAATTGAAGATTAATTCCTTCACCACCAGACTCTGTCGAAAGAAGGACTGGGATGTCACTCTGGTAAAATTCACTTTGGGTAATAGAGCGGGTCCATCTACCTAAGCCACCATGGTACGTTAAAAAGGGAATCCCGTCACTTTGCAAATGCATGGCTAGGTAGTCCAAAGTTTGAAGATACTCCGTAAAGATAATTACTTTGTCTTTGCTGTTTTTGATAAATTCTGTAACTACACGTCCTTTGGCATTATGGCGAATTTTTTTGGCAAGAGGTATTAATTCTGTCAAGCCCATTGCTTCAATTGTCCCTAAAGCTGCAAAAGAGCTAGAGCAGACTTCGCGTAACAAGGTTAATAGACCGAGGACACTTTTTTTCTCTTCTTTACGACGTTGAAATTCGCTTCGTAGATATTGTACGACAGCATTATAGAGCACTCTTTCTGGCTCGGTCAGCTCAAGAGGTAGTAGATGAACTTTTCTTGGTGGTAGTTTTACTTCACATTCATGGCGATGATGACGAACCATAACTCCGGCAAGGATATCTTGTAACTCCTTAGGACTTTTTGGTTCTCTCTTGTTCTTCATAAAGGCGCTTTGAAAATCTCGAAAGACGCCGAAGTAGCCAGGGCGAAGGAGATCGACAAGATGATAAAGCTCTTTGAGATCGTTTTGCACAGGTGTTGCAGTTAATAACAAGAGGTTGCGGCATCGTATCGATCGAACGAATTGATAGTTGCTACTTCGTGGGTTCTTAAGCCTGTGGGCCTCATCAATAATTACAATATCATACTCGATAGATTGAATAAGCTCTGCATGAGGCGACCGTTTGGCCAGATCTAATGAAGCAACAACAAAAGGATGCCAGTTCCATCCATAATCCCGTTTGTTTACCCAGCAAGGGAATTCGAATTTGCTGCGCATTTCATGGGCCCATTGGCCTGTTAAGTTGGCGGGTGTAAGAATCAAAACTTTTTGTGCTTGTCCTCGATGTTGTAACTCTTTGGCAAAAAGGCCTGCTTCAATTGTTTTGCCCAATCCGACTTCATCGGCCAGAATGGCTCTACCAGCCATTGGATAAAGAGCTTTCCATGCTGCTTGTACCTGGTGGGGCAAGGGCTCGAAAGATAGCTGTTGCAAGCATTGTAAACGGCCCAATCTACTCATCCTTCCCAAGGTACTGAAAGTAATTATTTTATTCTTCTGCTTATATCAGTTTTTCATGTTTGGTAAATATTCGGCTGCTTATCTTTTCAATTAACAGGTGTATATCTCTGGTGAGTGTACATAATAAGAGAAGTCTATTAAAAAAACCTTGGACAGCCCATGGTAATTTTTGATAATATAACTTGAGAAAGAAATGACGTATAAGGAGGGCAACGGCCCTGTATATTCTTCTACCGGCTTACAATGAAGCAGCTAGTTTGCCAAAGCTATTGCAAAAATTTCACAGCCTTCGTCGGGATTATGAAGATCTGAAAATTGTTGTTGTTGACGATGGTTCACAAGACGAGACAGCGGCGATTGCAGAAAGCTTTAGTGAGGTACTCGATGTAAAAGTAATACGGCATGGTGAGAACAAAGGGTTAGGCTGTGCGATGATGACAGGCTTGCAGTGGATTTGTGAAAAAGGGACACCGAATGATGTTGTCGTTACCATGGATGCTGATGATACCCATGACCCCAATCATATTCCTGCTATGTTGAAGAAAATGAATGAGGGGGCTGATGTAGTCATTGCTTCCCGCTATCAGCAAGGCGGTGAACAAGTTGGGTTGTCTCAATATCGTCGGCTTATGTCTTGGGGCGCTTCAACTTTTCTAAGTGTTCTATTTGGTTTAGAAGGCGTCAAAGATTACTCTTCTGGTTATCGCGCTTATCGTGTCGGTCTTTTGCAGCAGGCTTTTGAGCGCTTTGGCTCACAGTTTATAGAGGCTCGTGGCTTTGACTGTATGGCCGAGATACTACTAAAATTGCGACCTTTTCGACCTCAATTTGCCGAAGTACCTTTGGTGTTGCGCTATGATCGCAAAGCAGGACCTAGCAAGATGCCTGTTCTGGAGACGGTTTTTCAATATCTATTTTTGGCTAGAAAAGCTGCAAGGTTGGATGATCGTTCATGAAACACAGCTTAGGTGATGGTCTTCCCATTATTCTACTTTCTATATTTATGGGCGCAGGTGGTCAGGTCTTATTTAAACTCGGTGCGAATAAGCTAGCTTTTCCTGAAGGTGCTCCCCTGGGGACAATGGCTGTACAAGGTTTCTTACAGATTGTTAAAAATCCCCTGATCCTTGGGGGATTTTTACTTTTTGGAATGAGCTCCTTACTCTGGATTGTAGCGATTTCTAAGGTGGAACTTAGTCTTGCTTATCCTATGGTGAGCCTTGGTTATGTACTGGTTCTCTTTTTGTCATGGGCTTTACTCGGTGAAACGATTACCTTGATTCGGATCAGTGGGGTGCTAGTTATTTGTTTAGGCGTATTTTTGATCGCGCAAAGCTAGGTTTCCAACCCGACTTACAAGGGTTACATAGTCCTTTCGCACCTTGGTTGTTAGGAGGACTTCTTTTCGTCGCTTTATTGCTCCGCTTGCAAGGCATTGATGTGCCTTTTGCTGACTTTCACAGTTGGCGCCAGAGCGATACAGCGGCTGTGGCTCGTCATTTTTATGAATTAGAAATGAATATTTTGCGACCGCAGCTTCATTACTATGGTGCACCACCCAATTATGCAGAGCTTGAATTTGGTTTGCTGCCCTTTATTACAGCTTTACTCTATCACCTCTGGGGAGGAGAAGCTGTTTGGATAGCACGTTCTGTTGTTGTTTTATTTTCTATTTGGTCTATTCTATCAATTTATCGAATTGCTCATCATTTTTGGGGTACTTGGGCAAGCCTTGCTGCTGCATTTGTACTCGCTTTACATCCAACGTATGTTTATTTTTCGCGCTCTTATCAACCCGACGTTCCGATGATTGCACTGGCCTTAGCGGGTCTTGCGAATTTTTTAGCTTGGCGGAATAAGGGCTCTCTTTTTCATGCTGTACTCGGATGTTTTTGGTTAACGCTAGCTGTTCTTGTGAAACCACCGGCTCTTATTTTCTATTTCCCGCTAGCAATATGGTGGTTTTATTCGGACCGCAACTGGTATATTGCCGCAGCGTACCTCTTTTTCCCGATTGCATTTACGGCAGCTTATATATGGTCTATCCATGGCATTGCGCAGCATCCTTTTGTATCAGGTCTTACCATTGGCTTTGCCGGTCGTCTGTTAGAGCAAGGGATCCCTTTAGGTTGGTTTAATGATGTTGCTCGTGGTCTGTTCTTCTATACTTTTACGCCGGCTCTTTTGTTGCCTGTCCTCGTAGGCTTATGGCGCGCCTTCAGTAGCGATGCTTGGAAGTGGATTCTCCCCTGGATCGTCGGTTTAACGGCTTTTTTTATGCTTGCAGGCAGCAACGTCTTAAATCTATTACAATATTACTATCTTGTTGCTATACCACTTGTTGCTCTTCTGGTGGCAGCTGCATTATCGGAATCAGAGCGATTTCAAGATATGAATAGCTGGATTTGGCGGCAAAGCTGGCAAAAGATACGCTATACTGTACTGTTTTGGCTTTTTTTAGCAGGAGGCTCTTATCTCGTCGTTAACACCTATCATTGGTGGTTGCCACAATGGTGGTTGCAAGGTGAACCATGGCGCTACGAACTTTGGTACAATGTCGATGAAAAGGTCTTGCAAGTCGGAAGTAAGCTCGATGAGATCACGGACAAAGAAGATTTGCTTTTAATCGTTGAAGGGACCCCGCGGACCCTTTTTCATAGCAGACGCTTTGGATGGTTTATTGAGCCAACTCTTTTTAATGATACCTATCTGGAACGAGCTCGAGCAGAAGGTGCTGCTTATCTTGTTTGGATGGATAAGGATCCGCCTCCTTATGAGGGGGAGCGGGTATGGCATGAAGAAGGTTTTTGGCTTGTTGATGTGAGATAGAAGAACTTAAGGTTTTTTACCTTTCTTTGAAATGGCTTTCCGATGATTTACTACTTCATAAATACCCATAACGACTAAAAAACCTCCGAAAATTTTACGCAAGAAGGGTGCTGGCAAATGGGAAGCCAGTGTTGCTCCTATTAAGGCACCTACAACAGCCCCGGACGCTAGTAAAAGAGCGAGCCGGGGCTTTACGTTGCCATTTTTAAAATGCGTAATAATGGCTACCGTAGAAATGGGTAAAAAGGCAGCTAGTGCAATGGCTTGGGCTTGATGTTGTCCGAGTTCGAGCAAAATGACAAGTGAAGGCACAAGCAGTGTGCCGCCGCCTAAAGCCAAACCGCTTAAAACACCGGCAAGAAGGCCGATGATTCCTAAGAAAATGGCCATAACATTCTTACTCCTGCTACTATCATAAATAATCCCAATAGAAGGCGAAGATTCTTTGGTGAGATGTGATTCATTAAGCGAGCACCTAGATAAGCGCCAACCATACCTGTAAGGGCGACAACGATAGTAAGTTGAAGAGGCAGAAAACCATGATACCAGTAAATTAAAGCGCTGGTGAGTGAGGTAGGTAAAATGACTGCCAAGGAAGTTCCATGGGCTTGATGTTGTGCCAGACTCAGAAAAAAGACAAGGGCTGGAATGACAATGGTCCCCCCACCTATGCCAACGAGACCATTCACCAGTCCTGTCGCCAGGCCGGCTAACAATAAAAAAAATAAAGTTCGTCGATTTACAGAAAAAAAAGACATAATAGCCTCCCTGCCTTGTGTCCTCTATGGTTTTCCCAAAGCTTCTAAGAAGGAATCTGGTATTCCATGTCTAATTACAAAAGTAAAGAGAAAAGGGAGCAGGAACTGTACACACAAGGGGGAGCAGGTGATGAGATTACGAACCTTGATTGTCGATCAAGAGCACATGGCCCGTCAGAAGCTACGACAACAGTTAGAAAAATACGATCTGATCCAGCTCGTTGGTGAAGCATCCTCTGCCCAGGAAGCCTTTGATTTACTCGAACATATCGACTATGCATTGATTTTCACAGAAGTAGAGCTTGCTGGTGGAAATGGGTTGGACCTTTGTGCCCGATTAAAAGAATCTGCGAACCCACCTCTTGTTATCTTTGTGACATCGTCGGAACAATATGCTTTGAAAGCCTATGAAGTTGATGCCATTGATTATCTGTTAAAGCCTTTTGCCGAAGAACGTATCGATGAGAGCATTCGTAAAATCAAACGCTTTAAGGCAAAAAATCAGTCTAAATCAAGTGCTTCCATGTCTTTGCAAAAAAATGTTTATCTAGGAATCATTCCCGTGGAGAAAAATGGGAAAACCATTCTTCTTAACCAAAGTGAAATTGTATATGCTTTTACTGACAAAGATGCTGTCTATATAAAAACAGCAGGAGAGCAATTTATCACCAAGTACACTTTAAAAGAATTAGAGACACGCCTGCAGGGACAGCATTTTTTCCGCTGTCATCGTTGCTATCTCGTGAATTTAGAAAAAACCAAAGAAGTGGTTCCTTTTTTTAACGGAACATTCACACTTATTGTGGATGATCTCGAAAAAAGCGAGGTTCCTGTCAGTCGTAGCCAATCGAAAAAGCTAAGAGAGTTACTCGGTTTATAGTAAAGAAAACTCCAGTGATACACTGGGGTTTTCTTTTTATTTTATCCTTTCTCCAGGGTCTTCTCTCATCAAAAAACACATATATAAGAGAGCAAGAAGAAGAGGGGAGCGGGTATCGTGGGAGGTGCTCTAGAAGACTTAATTGTGCCCATGCTGCTGCTGAGCTTTGTAGCTGGCTTTGCCACAACGCTAGGTGCCTTTGTTGTCTTATGGTGGCCCAATCTGCAACCCCAAAAACTTAGTGCTTTTCTTGGCTTTGCCAGTGGTGTAATGATAGTTGTCGTTGCCCTCGATCTATTACCGACGGCCTGGCAGTGGGGTGGGCTAGGTGCTATGGCAACCGGTTTTGTCATGGGTTTCATAGTGATTGCAATAGCCGATCTACTTTTAACTCGCCTCACAAGATCGACCCTAGGAAATGGAACCATGGCACCTTTACGGAAAATGGGTTACTTGATTGCGATTGGCATTTCATTGCATGACTTTCCCGAAGGTATTGCGATAGCCGCAGGGGCTGCTGCAGAAGTTCATCTTGGTTGGGTTGTGGCCTTGGCCATTGGGCTACACAACATTCCTGAGGGGATTGCTACAGCGGCACCTTTACGCATGAGTGGCTTACGGGCCTGGAAAATTATTTTGCTCACAGTCATTATGTCACTGTTTACGCCACTTGGCACTTTACTTGGCTTTGGCTTACTTGCTATATCGACAGAAGTGTTGGCACAACTGATAGCCTTAGCAGGTGGTGCAATGGTTTATCTTGTCTGGGATGAGCTATGGCCTGAAGCGAGAAAAAATAGCCCTTTCTGGGCTTACACAGGTGCCTTAATCGGAGCCCTTTGCATGGTTGCTGTTTCCTTCATTCATCACCACTAAAAAGGGCAAAATCAAAAAATGGGAATATAAGGGATGACTTGTCCATATCTATGAAACAAAAGAGTTTCATAAGGGAGGACGAGTGGTCATGGACAAAGATAGAAGCTGGTCAGCAGGTATTATCTTGCTTGTCACAGCGCTGGTTATTGCTTTTGGTCTTGGAGGATGCCAGGCCATAGATCGGTATGTATCTATGAAACAAGATTTTAAAGCGAAAGAAACAGGCGTTATACCGACAGAAGGAACAGTCGTTATGGAACAAGAGACCTTTGAGCAAAGTGCAGAGCTCGATATGGACAATCCTCCTTTCTTAGGGGAGCAATACATACTAACGCTCTACTTTGCTGATTCGAAAGGACAAAATCTCGTTGCCGAAGAAAGATCGATACCCAAAACAGAAAGCCTGGCTCGCTCGGCTGTGCAAGAGCTGATTAAAGGACCAAACTTGACACAAGATGCCTCACCAACCGTTCCAACCGGTACAAGGTTATTGGATATTAATATTCGGGATGGAATTTGTATTATTGATTTAAGCAAAGAGTTTAAAACGAATCATGAGGGTGGTTCAGCCGGAGAGACCTTGACAGTGTATTCCATCGTAAATACACTTACCCAGTTTCCAACGGTAGAAAAAGTGCAGTTTCTGGTTGAAGGTCAGATCATAGAAAGTATTGCTGGTCATATGGATGTCTCTCAGGCTATGGCTAGACATAATGCTATGATTGCGGAATAACCATGATTTTTATGTATAAATAAGAAAAAAAAGCCCGCAACTGTCGTCAAAATTCAGACGATGGTTGCGGGTTTTTTTGATCTACTTTATGATAGAAGCAGGGCATTTAAGAACCAATTCGACAAAAAAATGGTCATAGATGCGAATCTTTTTGGTAAGGATTGCTGATTGTAGCAATTCATCAAGTGAGTGAGATGGGGATGGGGATGTGAGAAATAACTCGCATTTTTTTAAGCAGGAGGCAAGTGTTGAATGAAAAAAGAAATGATAACGCTATTACTAGGAGGTGTCTTGTTACTGTCTCCCCTTGCTTCTACGATGGCAGAAGCAGGGCAGAATGGCGCATCACCAGGTTGGATTCATTCTAGCTGGCAAATGTTAAACCAGCAGCAAGAACTAAGAGGAGATCAGAAGGAATTAAGACCAGAGAAAAAGGATTTGCCAATAGAGATGGAGAACTCTCTATTGCCAGAAGAACAGAAAAATACAAGAGCTGTTGTAAATGGACAAGTTGTCAATATCCGCTCCGGCCCTGGCACTTCCTATTCAATTCTCACTACATACCGGGCCGGGCAGGTCGTTGAAGTCATAAAAAGTCAAGATCAATGGTCGCAGATTCGTATGAATAATGGCTCCCATGGCTGGATAGCACAATGGCTCTTACAATTTCCAGAAGAAAATGTAAAGAAAGAAGAACCAAAGGATTTCAAAGATGAAAATCCTACATATGATGATTCTAAAGAAAGAGATAGTCGCTTTGGCGTAGACCAGGGTTCTTGGTTGATCACAACAGAGTATTCGACCAATATTCGAAGCGGACCGGGCTGGGAATACAGCATTATAAAGACTGTGCCGAAAGGTCAAAGCTTTGAACTTCAGCAAGTACAAGATAATTGGTATCAAGTGTTGGAAAAGGGGCAGGTTATTGGTTGGTTAGCTTCCTGGTTAGCAAAAGCAGAACCCCTTTCTCCACAGGAGCCAGTCCAAGCAGACATCGATATGGAGAATCGAAGAAATGTTGGTGAAGCCAGTCGAGGAGGCTATAATCCGACTGCGCCAGAAAACAACGTAGGAATTACACCTGAGAGTTATCTAAACTCTTCTAGCTTGACGGGTAAGACCATCGTTATTGACCCTGGCCATGGCAACTTAAATCTTCGTTGGAACGTTATTGATCCTGGTGCGGTAGGTCAACTGGGGACGAAGGAAAAAGATATTTGTCTGGATATAAGCTTACGACTGGAAGAGCACTTGAAAGCTCGGGGCGCGACTGTTATTCTGACACGGCGTGGAGATGGCGATATCGCTATTTCCAATGAGTTGCATTATCGAGCGGAAGTGGCCAACTCTGCCCAGGCCGATCTTTTTGTAAGCATACACAACAATGCCCACTTTAACAAAGATGTAGGAGGCATTGCTACTTTTTACTATGCTTCCGGTTCCTTGCAAGGACAAAAAAGTGAGAGAGTACGAGTTGCTTCTATGATTCAACAAGCTCTGGTACAAGAACTAGGGCGAAGAGATATTGGCATTAGAGAAGCGAACTTTGTTGTCTTACGAGAGACCAAAATGCCCTCTGTTCTTGTAGAGATCTTATTTATCTCTAATCTAGAAGAAGAGCGATTGTTACAACAAGAAGATATCAGAGAAAGATCAGCCCGCTCTATTGCAGAAGCATTAGAACGGCATTTTGAACAGCCCTAATGGTAACAGATAAACAAGCACGTGAGTTTTTTTCTCACGTGCTTCCTTCGTTGGTAACTTTTCTTTTCACCAAGCATATTATATGCTATGGTTTAAACGGACGATTTAGCGCCTTTTGGCTAGGAGTGAGGTCTTTTGAGACGTTGCCAACCTATAGGACTTTTTGATTCAGGTGTTGGCGGATTAACAGTGGCTCAAGAAATATTTCGCCAACTTCCCCATGAAGAGATTCTTTATTATGCCGATACAGCTCATGTACCTTATGGCCCTCGTCCTGCAGAAGAACTAATTCACTTTGCGACTGAGATTACCGCTTTTCTCGTGTCACAGGGTGCCAAGATGATCCTCGTAGCCTGTAACACAAGTTCTTCTCTGGCACTACAAATGCTGCAAGAGCGTTTCCCAGTACCGATCATAGGCGTAGTCGATCCAGGTGCACAAGAAGCAGTTCGTATTACTCAAAACGGACGGGTCGGTGTTCTTGCTACAGAAGCAACGATTCGAAAAGGTGCTCACAGCATGCGCATTCAAGAACTCGATCGATCCATCCAGGTAATAGGTCAAGCTTGTCCACGCTATGTGCCTTTGGTTGAATCGGGCCAATATTTATCAGCAGAAGCAGAACAAGCTTCTCGTCTCTATCTTCAGCCCTTGATGGATGCATCGGTAGACACAATTATTTTAGGATGTACCCATTACCCCTATTTAGAACCATCGATTCGCAAAGTTATTGGTGATAACATTCACTTGATCGATCCAGCTCGACAAACAGTCGCTAGAGGAATAGCTTTGATCGAAAGTGGTCTCGTACCAGCTCGTGATAGCCGCTATGGAAAACCTTGTCATCGTTATTACGTTAGCGGCGATTTACAGGCATTTCGTCAGGTCGGTGGACCACTCATTGGAATGCATCTTTTAACGGATATTCGCCAAGTTTCTCTCCATGGAATCTTAGATGGAGCTGCTCCACAGCTCATATCTGCAACAGCCTGAAAGATGGCACTGCGTAGAATCTATCGAAGAAAGACTTGGAATTTGAAAGTGTGATTTGGGCGGTACAAGACGATATGAGCAAAAAAGTTGGAATTACAACAACCATACCAATAGAAGTTGTCTATGCAGCTGGTTTGAGGCCTGTTGATCTAAACAATCTGTTTATTGCCGGAGAAAAACCAAATGAAGCAGTAGAAAAAGCAGAACAGGCTGGTTATCCACGGAACATCTGTGGTTGGATCAAAGGACTCTATACAACTCTGTTGGAATCAAAAGAGATCGAGCAGGTTATAGCCGTCACACAAGGGGACTGCTCTAACACCCATGCTTTGATGGAAACTTGGCAAGCTGCAGGAATTGAAGTGATTCCTTTTGCCTTTCCCTATGATGGAGATTATGATCTGCTCAAATTGCAGATAGAAAAACTTATAAAAGCGCTTCATACAGATTGGGATAGCGTTTATCTATGGAAGCAAAAGCTTGATAGAATACGCCAAAAAGCTCACCAAATCGATACGTGGACCTGGCAAAAAGGTTCTATCGATGGGAAGAACAATCATCAGGCTTTGGTTGGCTGTTCCGACTTTGACGGCAATCCTGATCAGTATGAAGCCTTTCTTGAACATATGCTACAAGCTGCAATTGGACAAGAACAAAAAGGGGCGGTGCGCCTTGGTTATGTAGGCGTACCACCCATCTCCTATGATCTATACGATTATATTGAAAACCAAGGTGCCCAGATTGTGTTTAACGAGGTGCAGCGACAGTTTTCCATGCCCTTTGAGGTTTCTGACTTGGTCAAGCAGTATCAGCAGTACACCTATCCTTACTCCATTTTTCATCGACTCCGGGATATAGAGCAAGAAATTGAGCGTCGGAATATTGCGGGCATTATTCACTATACGCAGAGCTTTTGCTTTCGTCAAATCGAAGATATTATTTTGCGACAAAGGCTCAATGTGCCCATATTGACCCTTGAAGGCGATCGACCAGGGCCTATAGATGCGAGAAGTCGCATGCGGATTGATGCTTTTATTGATATGTTGGCGTATTAATAACACAGCCCCCGGGCATGACTGGTCAGTACGAAAATAGATAATTTGTGGTGGGGTCAGGCGTTATGAATTCCTTCCGAACGGACTCATCCCACGCCATGAGCGGCAGCAAGCTGCCGATGGCTGAGGTCTGAAGTCCTCTCTCCAGGAAGTCATAACGCCTGACTCAGGTACATTTTGCTGGTTGTGACTGAGTTTTGGGCCTATTGCATTGCAAATACAATAGGTAGTTGCGGATAGAAGAAAGTTTCGCCAAGCTATTCCAACGGAAGTAACAATCAGCAAAAACCTTCTGGGTCAGGGCATCACGCTTTCCGCAGCGGGACTTGGGACCTCAGCTGTCGCCAGCTTGCTGGCGGTAACAGCGTGGGACCAGTCCAGAGCGGAGGAAAGCGTGATGACCTGGCCCCTCTATGAAGTAACCCCAACGTAATCAGGAAATATTGATTTTCATCGTTGGTTGTGCCCGACTGGGCATGACTGGTTAGCTAACGAGGAATATACTTAAAAATTTCACCCGTTTCAAAAGCATCAACAAGCCGATTCAGCCATTGGTAGTACTGTTGAGCTTCTTCAAGTCGGGCTACATCTCGTTGTGCTTTTTCTCTTAACTCATCAGGTGTTCTTTCGTCTGCGATCACAGCTTGAAGTTCTGAGAGAGAGCGTTCTATGGCGGCTTGGTTCATAACACTGCTTTTGCGCCACTTGATACAAAAGAAATGACTGAACGTTTCATACCAATCTTCTTCGACACGGTAGAGATCTTTTCGAACGCCTTTTTTCCATGTCTTTTCGACCATTTTGAGGTCTGTTAACGTTTTTACACCTGTGCTCATGCTCGTTTTGCTCATGCCCAGGGCTTCGCTCATTTCTTCAAGCGTCATCGGTCCATCGTTAAAATAGAGGATACCGTAGAGTCGACCGATAGAAGGAGTTACGCCATAGAGGTCCATATTCTTAGAAAGAGCTTCTACGACTCTTTCCCGCGCTTTTTCGATGCGCTCTTGTGCATCCACTGTTGTTTCCTCCTTCATTATCTCGCTCCATTGCCTTCTACAGTTTGCCTCTTTCATTGTATATAGATCGATTAATAGATGAGATTTTTTCCTACACACCCTTTTGATTCTAATTGATCCCGCTGTTTGATGTAAAGTAGCAACATTTCCTTTAATGGATAGGAATCTGGAGGATATGTACGGTGAAGGGACTTATGCTTTGTACAGTTTATTCTGTACAAAAATTTCAGACCTTATGAACCTTATATGCTTTTTGATCTTTTTATTGCTTGTCTCTTATAATTAAAAAGGTTCGATAGTTTTGGTAAAAAATACATCACTTTTACTGTACTTGCTATCTAGACCTGTGTTTCTGCTCTGGATTCCGAGATTCCTAGTATTTTTGCCAGTACGACCAAGCTTTATGGCTTACGTTTACTGGCGAAGAAGTTTGAAGGTGATAAAAAATTGGCGAAAATTAAAGTTCAAAATGTAAGCAAGTTATTCGGCAAGCAAAAGAAAAAAGCTTTACAGCTTATCGATGCAGGACTGGGCAAGCAGGATATTTTAGAGCAAACAGGTGTAGCCGTAGGTGTACACAATGTTAGCTTTGAGGTGCAACCCGGCGAAATTTTTGTGATTATGGGTTTATCGGGCAGTGGAAAGTCTACGTTGCTTCGAATGTTGAATCGCTTGATTGAGCCGACTTCTGGTGAGATCTACATAGACGGTTCCAACCTTGTTGCGATGAAAGAGGACGCGTTGAGAGAACTGCGTCGCAAAAAGATTAGTATGGTTTTTCAACGCTTTGCTCTTCTTCCTCATCGCACAGTGCTCGCTAATGCTGCCTATGGCTTAGAGATTCAGGGTATGGCGGAAGCTGAACGGAAAGAAAAAGCGCAAGAAGCACTTCATCTTGTAGGTTTGCAAGGTTGGGAAGAGTCCTATCCCGATGAATTAAGTGGCGGTATGCAACAAAGAGTCGGCCTAGCAAGGGCACTGGCCAACGATCCCGATATACTTTTGATGGATGAAGCTTTTAGCGCTTTAGATCCGCTCATTCGAAAAGATATGCAAGACGAGCTTTTATCTTTGCAAGCGACGATGGAAAAAACGATCATCTTTATTACCCACGATCTTGATGAAGCGTTGCGCATTGGCGATCGCATTGCCTTAATGAAAGATGGCAAAATCGTGCAGTTGGGTTCACCAGAAGAGATATTAATGAATCCATCTAATTCTTATGTAGAGCGATTTGTAGAAGATATTGATCTCTCCCGCGTTTTAACAGCAGGTCATGTCATGAATCGCCCTGAAACGATGGGTCTTGACAAAGGACCTCGTGTAGCTTTGCAGTTAATGCGTGAACGAGGTATCTCTACGATTTATGTGGTCGATCGAAAACAAGTTCTTCACGGCGTGATCACAGCACAAGATGCTTCCAAGGCAATCGAAAAAGGCTTGTCCTTACAAGATATATTGATTCGCTCTGTTCCGACTGTTTCTTTGGACACCCTTCTTTCTGATTTATTCGACAGGGTCTCAACCTCACCCGTGCCCGTTGCTGTTGTGGATGACCAAGGTAGAATCAAAGGTCTATTGATTAAAGGCGTCATTCTCGGCGCTCTAGCGGGAAATAAAGAAGCTCTTTCTTTTGATAAAGTTTTAGAAAAACAGAGTCTAGAAGATTTGCAGGAGGGACAAGGCGCTACACCCCAAGAACTACATCAAGAAAGTCAACGTAAGAATGAAAAGGATAGTCAAGCTCTTCCGGAAAGAGAGGTGGGCTAGCCATGGGTGAGCTCTTGCCAAAAATTCCGGTAGATCGAGCTATCGAAGCGGTGCTTGACTTTTTCCTTACGCATTTTGAGGGCTTTTTCCGCTTTTTGTCAAAGCACTTGGAAAACTTTGTTGAACTCCTTGTTTTTATGATGTCTTTCTTTCCTTCTATTGTGTTGATTGCAGCACTTGCTGCTCTAGCTTGGTATGTTCGTGATTGGAAATTTGCACTCTTCACGGGTCTCGGTTTGCTCTTTATTGAAAACATTGGTTATTGGAAGCAGACCATTGATACGCTTGCTCTTGTCTTAACGGCTGTGGCCATATCTGTGCTCCTCGGTGTACCAATAGGGATTTTATCAGCGCAACGAGATGGTGTCCGCAATGTGGTGACACCCATTCTTGACTTTATGCAGACCATGCCTGCTTTCGTTTATCTCATTCCAGCTATCTTTTTCTTTGGTCTCGGTGTGGTACCTGGCATTGTAGCTTCTGTGATTTTTGCTATGCCTCCAACGATTCGATTGACCAACCTAGGGATTCGACAAGTGCCGGCTGATCTGGTTGAAGTGTCTGATGCTTTTGGCTCTACAGCAAAGCAAAAGTTGTTGAAAGTTCAGTTGCCACTGGCTATGCCGACGATCATGGCTGGCGTGAATCAGAGCATTATGTTGGCACTGTCAATGGTCGTCATTGCTTCTATGATTGGCGCTCCAGGCCTTGGCGAAGAGGTGTACCGGGCTGTAACACAATTAAAAATTGGTTCTGGCTTTGAGGCTGGTCTAGCCATTGTCGTACTTGCCATTGTGCTGGATCGGTTTACTCAAAATATAAAAAAGAAGTAGAAAGGGGTTCTAGCTTTGAAAATTTCGTTTTTACAAGGTAAGAAAAAGCTAATGACACTCGCACTTACGGTAGGTTTTGCCGTTGCTTTGGCTGGCTGTGGCCAGGAAGGAACTGTCGATGGTGATGCTTCGATCGGTGCACAAGTTAATTATCAGATTACAGGAATTGATCCTGGTGCAGGCCTAATGAGAGCCACCGATCGAGTGCTTGAAGAGTATGAGTTAGATGGCTGGCGTGTACAGACGGGGTCCGGTCCTGCCATGACTGCCGCATTAACGCGGGCTTACAACAACGAAGAGCCCATTATTGTAACAGGTTGGACACCACACTGGAAATTTTCTAAGTTCGATCTCAAGTATCTTGACGATCCGAAAGGCATTTATGGCGATGAGGAGTTCGTACATACGATTGTTCGCCTAGGCTTGAAGGATGATCATCCTGCTGCCTATGAAGTGCTGGATCGTTTTGCTTGGACGCCTGATGACATGGCTTCTATTATGGTGATGGTGGAAGATGGAATGCAGCCTACTGAGGCAGCCGCTTCTTGGATTGCCGACAATGCTGAAACTGTAGCAACCTGGACCGAAGGTGTAGAAGCCGTAGACGGTGATAGGCTCACTCTCGCCTATGTGGCTTGGGATTCTGAAATTGCTAGTAACAATGTGATTGCGCAAGTTCTAGAGACTGTTGGTTACGATGTGACGTTGCGTCAAGTAGAGCCTGGTCCCATGTGGGCTGGCGTAGCCGATGGCAGTGCCGATGCTATGGTAGCAGCCTGGTTGCCAACGACTCATGCGGACTATTACAGTGAATTCGAAGGTCGCTTTGAAGATCTTGGTGTGAATATGGTAGGAACGCGCATTGGTTTGGTCGTTCCTGCTTATATGGATATTGATTCAATTGAAGATTTGAATTCTAAGTAAGGTAAAGGACCCTTCAGGCTGACGAGCCGAGGGTCCTTTTTTTATCGCTGCCAAGGTCGGAATGCCTTGGTTATATTTCTTGTCTGAATTGTGAAAAAGAGGTATAATATTACATTGATAAAGCTGTGGGAAGGGAAGTAAAGCGGATGAACTATACACTTATGAATAAGTATAGGCCCGTTGTGGAACTGAGCATTGACGAGGAAACGTCCGCTATCATAAAGGTCGGTCAGGTGCTTCATCCGGATTATCTTCCAGTGGGTATCCAGATTACCAGGGGGATTCCAGACAGAAAAAGCCTCAATGACTGGTGGCGCGGACGTTCTATTCCAGCCAGCCGTTCCGGTATACGGAAAGCGCTTGCCCTTTTAAATGTATCCCATACGGAGCAGCTTCTCACCAAGTGCTATGGCTTGAGCCTGTCAGACCAGTATTGGATCAACCCCATAGAGCAGCCTTTGAAATGGGAGAATATTAATTTTTTCGAGAATACTTTTTCGGACGATGTAGGGAACGCTCTCTTTGGTCAGGCACCAGAAATCGGTGAGCTAGATTTGCTCTCGCCTTGCAATACTTCCGACGGATGGCTGAAAAAGAAGTGGAAGATTCTCGCTGGGGAACGGGTCCTCATCAAATCCGGAAGCAATCCATTCCAGCAAGAACCTTTAAACGAGGTCCTTGCCACCTCCTTGCACAAGCGTCTGAACGGTGCGACCTATGTTCCGTACCATCTGATCTGGGAGAACAACGTCCCCTACAGCGTCTGCTCGAATATAGTCACACCGGATACGGAGCTGGTTAGCGCCTACAACATTTTCAAGAGCCGAAAAAAGCAAAATCATCATTCTTTCTACGAGCACTTCTTGTTATGTTGCGACCACTTAGGCATATCAGGTATGAAGGAATTTTTGGACTATCTGCTAGTCTTTGATTTCCTGATTGTAAACACAGACCGGCACTTCAATAACTTTGGCTGCATCCGAAACGTAGAAACTTTACATTGGCAGGGTCCCGCGCCGATTTTTGATAGTGGAACAAGTCTGTGGCACGATCAAGTGAGTAGAGCCATTCTGCCGCAAAGCGATGTGCCTTGTCAGCCCTTCAAGGCTACTCACAGTCAACAGATTGTCCTTGCAGGCAATCTTGATTGGGTGGATTTTTCCGCCCTCCAAGATCTAGACGAGGAATTCCGAGCATTGCTTTCATCTTCTCCCTACATTGATGAGCCAAGAACCAATGCTTTATGTGCAGGGCTGAAGGGCCGTATACTTCAGTTGGAACAACTCGCCCTCAAACAGAAAATGCAGTAGCAGTGCTATCAAGCTGAGAGATTTTTTACTTGAGTCGGTCGAAGCTAGGCCCCTTCTGTCCCTAAATCTTTCATCAACTTTTGTACTGCTCTTTTTTCAATCCTGGAAACATAGGATCGTGAAATACCTAAGTTCTTAGCAATCTCACGCTGCGTTTGCCGAACACCACTGAGAAGTCCGTACCGTAATTCTAGAACGTAACGTTCTCTTTTCGTTAGTTTTTTCATCTTGTTGAGCAATCTCGCTTGTTCGAGAGCGCTTTCGACGATATCAGGTACGCTGTCGCCGTCGGAACCTAAAATATCGATAAGAGTAATCTCATTGCCTTCTTTGTCAACGCCAATGGGATCGTGAAGAGATACTTCACCGCGCGTTTTCTTCATGGCCCGTAAGTGCATGAGGATTTCGATATTAAAGTCATTATAGTAGCGGAAATATTTTACTTTTTATGGTTTGTTGGCTTACTTTCTTTTTCTTGTTCTTTATGTTTTTTGATGTATTTTTTATATAAATAGTAGTAGCACTTCAATTTGTTTATTTTTGTGCGTTCACCTTCCACTATTCGCACAGATAAAGCCATCGCACCCACCCCCTGCTACAGGGTATGATGTGATGGCTTGTCTTTATTTTTGTAATTTATCTTCGTTTTTCGGTTTTAGAGAAAAGTGATGATTATAAAACTCTCCGTTTCATCTTCCCTCTAAGCTCTATAGGGTTCACGTGGGTATATATTTGCGTAGTCCGTATATCTGCATGACCGAGGATATCCTGAACTTCACGGATATTAAAGTCGTCGTTCAATAGCTCCGTGGCACAAGTATGACGTAGCATATGTGCATGAACTCTTTTTATTCCAGCTCGTTTGCAGTACCGCTCTAACATGGCATTGACATATCGTGGATTCACAGGGTTCCCTTCTAGTGTACATAAAAATGTCTTTGACCCTTTTGGTTTTACTTCTTTCCAATCCCGTAAGGCAACAATTGTTGGATAGTCCAAAGGCACGACTCTCTCCTTATCTCCTTTACCTACTATTCTTATTTGGCCTTCTGCCCACTGAATTTGACTTGTTCTTAGCCCTACTGCTTCTGAGACTCTAAGTCCTGACCTATACATGAGGAGTATTAAACCTAGATTTCTTTTTCCAGTCATACAACGACAGTTAATTACACTAATTAGTTTCCGCACCTCTTCTTTTGTAACGATTGTGGGCAATCTCCGCTTTGTCATTTTAATCCCTCCCAAAAACAAATAGTACTTAATTTATACATTATAAGTACTATATAACCTTCTTTTTCATTTCCATGTGGCTTTTGTATAAATTCGGTACTATTTTGTATGTCGAGTAATAAATTTAGTTGTCTTATTAGTAGTTAGCAACGTCCAACTTAGTGAATATTTAGAATAAATATACAAAAAAAGAAAGCGACCATAAATCCCATTCAATAAGGCTAAAGTCACTTTCTTTTTTGGGAAAAAATGCTTGGCGTAAATCGTGGTAACTCTAAAAATGTTTTTATGATCGCTAGGAAACATGTTCTTGCAAGTGAGTAGCTTCACTTTGCTCAATTTATCCTCGCATTATAAGTATCTAATCAAAGCTATAGTTTATATATAATTGTTAAACACTTAAACCGCTTTGTTTGATTTTGTTAAATAATACCTTTTTTGTGATAGTATCATTGTAATGCCACTCAATTAATGTTACATTTTCTTTCTTGCACAAAGCTTTCTTCTTACTATCTAATTCAATTCTTCGTTTAAAGCTTTCTTCTCCCCCAAAAAAATCTATAGGTTCGTAATGCTGTAATCCCTGATATTCAAAGGCTAATCTAAGACTTGGAATATAAATATCTAAAGATTGAGGACATAACCATGATGGTCGATGTTGAAAAATCGCATCTTCAAAATACTTTGCTACGAGGTCAAATAATTTTTTTTCGGATTCCCATCTAACATGTATTTTGTTTGATTTAACTAAGTCAGTATAAATTTGCTCTTTTTCTGCTTTCCATATGTCGCAATTTTCATCATTAATATGTTCTCTAATGAATTTTTCTGTTTTTTCGTATTCTTCTTGAATAGGAACCATTATTTTCTCTCTCAAGAAGAATGACATTTCTAACTCCGTGTCAAAAACATTTTCTTTCATTATTTGTTCAATTATCTCTCTAGTTTCTTTTATCTTATAAGGATCTGTATCACGTCTAAACATGTTTCCGCAAAAATGAACTAAATCATTTGGTTTTGGAAATATGGTTGGTTTACCATTAAACGATGCCAAGTCTGTAATAAAAGATAAATCACTTCCGTAAATTCTATAGCCTATTAAACCCTGAGCTCCAATACTCCAAGGTATAAGTCTGGATAGTAATAAGATATTTTTAAACTCTCGTTTTTCAAAACAAATCATATGGTTAATACTGGTGTCATCTGGTACTAGATTGGGCAAAGTTTTAAAAATAGAAGCTCTATTTGCCACTTCAACAGCTATGTAATAATTTTTCCTAGGTAAATAACTAAAAAACATAGTAATAAGGTTATCATTCTTATACTTTTCTATATCATTGAGTAAAGGTCTTAACCATTCTTCTATATCAGCTTTCCTAGGAGAAGTAGCCAAGTTTTTTATTTCCTTCTCTGTGGAATCCCAAATCTCCATTTCTTCATTCATTGTTACCATTAAAAAGTTTTCTAGACCTAGCTCTTTAAACTCAGAAGATATTCTTTCAATGGATACATTATTTTTTTTATTGCTAAGACGACTATAGAATTCTTCAAGTTTCAAAAGCACCCCTCCTCATCTTTCATAAACAAAAAACAAGTTTTTTCCACAACTCGGGCAGTAAATGCAAAGCCTGTATTCATTTTCATTAAAACCGTAAATGTTAGCTATAGGCTTATTTAAAATATGAACAGTGTAGCTTCTTGTTAACATATACTCAGGTATCATAGCCATCCACTCAAAGCTATAATTGCAATCATCACAAGTAAGATGTCCTGTAAGACTAGACAAATATTCCCCTCCTAGTGATTATCCAAAGCTGAATCGTCATTGTTTCTGGAACTTCAAACCTAAATTTTTTTCTATAAATTCCTTCATTCTAATTATCTTAATTTTCGTTAGTAAGCTTTGATTGTCTAAATAATAAATATTTTTACCTTCTTTATCTTTCCCTATATACAATTCTCTTTCTTCATCTTGGACATCGGACATTAATATTGAGCCATGTTTTAGATCCTTTTCAAAATCCCAACAAATAATCCATCTGATATTCGAAAAAGAGTGGTTAAAGTTTTTACTTAAAACATATTTCAGTTCCACATACCAATATTCACAATCTGATATTTTATTATCAGTCTTATTTCTCGCTATAATATCTATTCCTTGTCTTGTATTATAATCTAATGGTTCAAAGTCGAACTTATCTGGAAATATGGTGTAAATCATAATAAATAAACCAAATAATTCCGATTCATTTTTTGGTTCAAGCACTGAAATTTCGTTTATCTTTAAGATTCTTCTCTTTGCTATTGATTCTTTTCTTTGATTAAACTCCACATTTTCGATTCTTAATGTTTTCTCTTCTAATTGCCACTTTTGAAGTGTATTTATATCTTTTTTGTATAGAAATTCATCTATGCTTTCTAATATAGTATTAAGTTCCTTTTTTAGTTCTTCAACTATTTGTGGCTCTGTATTTGCAATTGTTCCACGATTTGCTGTTAGTTTTAGGTTTTGACAATTAATAAATCCGTGAAGTAGAGTATATGAACTTGTCCCTCCACCAAAACCACTAATCCATTCGTTTACTCTTTGTATAGGGATGAAATCTTTACACAACCAAATTCCATAACGGTCTTGAACCTTGTAATAGCCTTTTGTTTTACTTTTCTTTTTTCTTAAAAGTGGATTATATGATTGCTTAGCTTCATTTCCTTCAAAATATATTACAGCATCATACTTTACCTCTGGTCTATGCTCGAGTCTTTGGTTTATAAAAGTGAATTTTTTCGCATAATAATCTATTGCATTTGCACTGTACTTTTCAAATAACTCTTCAATATTATCATTTTGTTCTGCAAATATATGCCCAAACTTCAGTTCTTCATAATTTTCAACATCTAAACATTTCAAATAAACCTTAAAATCTGGTGGTACGTTCCCAATGTCATAAACCTATGCTTCCAATAATTTAAAATTATCGTTAAAATCCTCGTATACTACGATAATTTTGCTCATTCGCTTTAGCAAAACTATACGATAGGGGATGATAGCAAAGGCCGTTATAATAAAAATGACAATACAATGCCCGGGACTTGCTTTTGGAATTAAATAACAAGCCCCTATGAACTCTGTTTAATTACTTTCAACAGATCAGTATTGTATAGAAAATGAGTTTACAGTGATCTCTTCTTATTCATAGTATTTTTATTAGCATTACCTCTCATATTGCGAGGGCTACTTCTTCCAGGACGTATTGGTACTACATTGCGATGCAGCTCATCCATAATCTTACGAAACATGGCCGTTCGCTTTTCAGTGTTATCTTCAAGTAACATAAGTACTAACGAATCTTTCAATTTACCAATTAGAATGTTTATATTGACCTGATATTTATACTTTAAATCTTTATCTTCATTTTTTTGTGTAATTTCTTCATTCACTTCATTTTTCGCTAACGCTGCCATATTTGCTAAGTACATGGAAGCATAAAAATCTTGCTTTACAGCAAGTTCCGTTTCTCCTGTGAAATTTTGTAGTTGAAGTTTGTTCTTTAATTCATCAAATTTTACTTCTATCCCCCAACGCTTGAAGTAAAGCGATTTGAATTCTTGAATCCCCAGGCTTTCATCAAATAGGTTTGTGACAAGAACTTCCTCTATCTCAGAGTCTAACATGAATCGAAGAAGACGAACCTTAATTGGTTTTCCTTTAACCATAATCTCAATAATTTGATCTGGTTCCTGTGCTAAATTAAACTCAGTCATCGAATTAACTTTCACACGCATTAGGTACTTAATTTTGCTACTTTCTAAGTATGCGATGAAATCTTTCGAGGGATATCCACGGTCAAAAAGAATAAGGTCATTTTTTAGACCCAAAGTTTTTAATTTCTCAATCAGTTTTATAGCAATTTCTCTTTCACCAGTGGTATATTTAGTAATCTCTGATGCAAGTATCATGTCATTTTCAATATCGTAAATACATGATGCTTTAGCACGTGCAAGCTTAACATCCTTACCTTCGGCATAACCAAAAGCTTTTCTTAATTCTTCTGAATTGTGTACTTCCAAAATTGATGCATCGATAGAAGAAAGTCTATATCCGTTAAATTTTTTAAAGTCGTCATCACCATAGTACCAAGTTATTATATTGTCGCCCATTTTAACAAAGGCTTCGTGCGAAACTTTCTGTCTTGCTTGGGAGAATCCTTGCTTTGTAATAGTGTATTCCACCCCTTTGATTTTTTCAAAGTATAAATCTAATTCTAATTGCAATGTCTTTTTTACATAGTTAAGTATAAATAAGATGAGATCATTAAAAGTCATTTTACAATTAACTGCTCGTGTGAAATAAGTGGGTTTTATTCTATTTTCACACATAAAGACAATATCAGCAATAAGTTTCTCTGTATGTAGTAATCCATCCAAAAAAGTCTTCATAGAAACAATCGTCACCATTCTTTATTTGATATACCAATTAATGATATACAAAATAATATGGTGACGATTTAAAAAGTCAATCATTTTTAATTATTCATTCCACATTGATTAACAGCCTAATAAAAACCAACCTATTTATGGAACCATAGGTTTATGACATTGGGCACGCCCCAGTAGCCTTGCACGAGTAGGAAAAGATTACTTTTATTCAAAATAAAGTAAAAAAGAGCTGTTTTCAAAAAAACTCTTTACAAAATGAAAAAAACTCCTATTGTAGAAAGAGTAGACCTTGTTCGGTTCCCAACACCAACAAGTCTTTCTACAAAGGAGTTCCAAAAATTGAATAACATAAGTATAAAACAGAAAAATGGTCATACGTCAATGCTTATCGATGCTTCCATGGAACAGTACAAATGCCCTTTGTTAAATTATGAATATGATAAACTTGATACCGATCCATGCCCTTTGAGGTTTCTGACTTGGTCAAGCAGTATCAGCAGTACACCTATCCTTACTCCATTTTTCATCGACTCCGGGATATAGAGCAAGAAATTGAGCGTCGGAATATTGCGGGCATTATTCACTATACGCAGAGCTTTTGCTTTCGTCAAATCGAAGATATTATTTTGCGACAAAGGCTCAATGTGCCCATATTGACCCTTGAAGGCGATCGACCAGGGCCTATAGATGCGAGAAGTCGCATGCGGATTGATGCTTTTATTGATATGTTGGCGTATTAATAACACAGCCCCCGGGCATGACTGGTCAGTACGAAAATAGATAATTTGTGGTGGGGTCAGGCGTTATGAATTCCTTCCGAACGGACTCATCCCACGCCATGAGCGGCAGCAAGCTGCCGATGGCTGAGGTCTGAAGTCCTCTCTCCAGGAATTCATAACGCCTGACCCAGGTACATCTTGCTGGTTGTGACTGAGTTTGGGCCTATTGCAAATACAAATACAATAGGCAGTTGCGTATACATCGCAGAAAGGTGCGCAAAGCAATGTCAACGGAAAGTAACAATCAGCAAAAACGCTCTGGGCCTGGGCATCACGATTTCCAGAGCGGGACTTGGGACCTCAGCTGTCGCCAGCTTGCTGGCGGTAACAGCGTGGGACCAGTCCAGAGCGGAGGAAAGCGTGATGCCCAGGCCCCTCTATGAAGTAACCCCCATGTGATCAGGAAATATTGATTTTCATCGTTGGTTGTGCCCGACCGGGCATGTCCATGCCCTTTGAGGTTTCTGACTTGGTCAAGCAGTATCAGCAGTACACCTATCCTTACTCCATTTTTCATCGACTCCGGGATATAGAGCAAGAAATTGAGCGTCGGAATATTGCGGGCATTATTCACTATACGCAGAGCTTTTGCTTTCGTCAAATCGAAGATATTATTTTGCGACAAAGGCTCAATGTGCCCATATTGACCCTTGAAGGCGATCGACCAGGGCCTATAGATGCGAGAAGTCGCATGCGGATTGATGCTTTTATTGATATGTTGGCGTATTAATAACACAGCCCCCGGGCATGACTGGTCAGTACGAAAATAGATAATTTGTGGTGGGGTCAGGCGTTATGAATTCCTTCCGAACGGACTCATCCCACGCCATGAGCGGCAGCAAGCTGCCGATGGCTGAGGTCTGAAGTCCTCTCTCCAGGAATTCATAACGCCTGACCCAGGTACATCTTGCTGGTTGTGACTGAGTTTGGGCCTATTGCAAATACAAATACAATAGGCAGTTGCGTATACATCGCAGAAAGGTGCGCAAAGCAATGTCAACGGAAAGTAACAATCAGCAAAAACGCTCTGGGCCTGGGCATCACGATTTCCAGAGCGGGACTTGGGACCTCAGCTGTCGCCAGCTTGCTGGCGGTAACAGCGTGGGACCAGTCCAGAGCGGAGGAAAGCGTGATGCCCAGGCCCCTCTATGAAGTAACCCCCATGTGATCAGGAAATATTGATTTTCATCGTTGGTTGTGCCCGACCGGGCATGGAGGGTTAACATTAAAGTTTAATGAAGATGGGGGCTTTTGCAAAGTCTATGAATATTGGACTTGATCTTGGGAGTCGCTTTGTCAAAGCCGTTTTTTTTCGAGAAGGTACTATGGTAGAACAACGGTATTACGATACGCTTGCTTTTTATCGACAGTATGGCCGCAAAATAGGAGAAGAGCTGGTCATCGATAAAAAAGCACTACAATGGCCTTCTTATGAAAGTGTTGTCTCAACAGGCTACGGAAGGAATTTGATTCAAGTCTCTGGGGGCAAGGCTATCCCTGAGCTACGAGCTCATACAACGGGTGCTATCTACCAAACGGGACTTCAAGACTTTACCTTGCTTGACTTGGGTGGACAAGATAGTAAAGTTATCAAAGTGAAAAATGGGCGTATGATTGATTTTCGAACGAATGATAAATGCGCAGCCTCTTCAGGACGGTATCTAGAGAATATGGCGCATGTCTTAGGCCTAAAGGTGGAAGAATTAAGCAATTGTCTGGATAACCCCGTCCCTCTTTCTTCGACCTGTGCTGTTTTTGGAGAATCAGAATTGATTGGACGTATTATTGAAGGACATAGCATCGAAGCTTTAGCTGCCGGTGTTAATGAAACGATTGTTAAACGAGTAGAACCAATGCTTAAAGAACTTTATAGCCCGACCATCGTCTTTACTGGTGGTGTCGCCTACAATAGTGCCATCAAAACCATGTTACGAGAGGTAGTTCAAGCAGAAATTATCGTCCCCCAGTATCCCCAATTAAACGGTGCCATCGGTTGTGCTGTTTACCCAGTATGAGAAAGGAGCTAAGAAGCTATGCGTAGAATAACCTTTGAGCAAATCGCCTGTGCAGTAGAAAAGCTCTGCATAGAAGCTAACACGATTATCGGTGATGATGTCAACAACGCTTTAAAGAGGGCCTGTAACCAAGAAGCCTCATCACTAGGGCAATCGATTATCCAAAAAATACTAGAGAATAATGATATCGCTGCTCGAGAAAGTGTTCCCATATGTCAAGATACAGGCATGGCCGTTATTTTCGTAGACTGGGGACAAGATGTACGCTTTGAAGGCTCAGATATTAAAGAAGCCATCCATGAAGGTGTCCGTAGAGGCTATGACAAAGGATATCTGCGCAAATCAGTTGTACAAGATCCCCTAGAGCGTATTAATACAGGTGATAACACCCCGGCAGTCATTCACTTTGATCTCGTACCAGGAGATAAAGTGCATATCCTTGTAGCACCAAAAGGCTTTGGCAGTGAAAATATGAGTGCACTTAAAATGTTTAAGCCTTCTGAAGGGATTGAAGCTGTCAAAAAACTTGTTATCGATACGGTAGACAATGCCGGTTCAAACCCCTGTCCACCCATTGTTATTGGCGTTGGCATTGGTGGAACTATGGAAAAATCAGCTATATTGGCGAAAAAAGCTTTAATGCGTACCATCGGAACATCAAATCCTAAGCCACATCTTGCTGCTTTGGAAAAAGAACTGCTTGAAAAAATCAATGGTCTTGGCATAGGACCACAAGGGCTCGGTGGCACTACAACAGCGCTGGCTGTTCATGTAGAAACGTATCCAACCCACATTGCAGGCTTGCCTGTTGCAGTAAACATAAATTGTCATGTTACGCGTCATGCTGAGGTAGAACTATAAAGAATGAAAGGGGAGAGAATTGTGGAAGCCAAAAAGATAAAGACACCGCTGACAAGAGAGCAAGCCAAAGAACTGCGAGCAGGCGATCAAGTTTTGATTAATGGTGTTATCTACACCGGGCGTGACGCTGCTCACAAGAGAATGATAGAAACATTAGATAGAGGAGAAGATCTTCCCTTTGATGTTCAAGATGCTGTCATCTATTATGTGGGCCCCTGTCCTGCAAAACCGGGACAGGTAATTGGCTCAGCAGGACCCACCACATCAGGTCGGATGGACGCCTACGCGCCAACTTTGATTGTCAAAGGATTGACCGGAATGATTGGAAAAGGCTTGCGAACCTCAGCCGTCATTGAGGCCATGAAAGAGCATGGCTCTGTCTACTTTGCGGCCATTGGCGGTGCTGGCGCATTAATGGCCCGTACCATCAAAGAATCCGAGGTCATCGCTTACGACGATCTTGGCACAGAAGCAATCCGCCGATTGATTGTAGAAGATTTTCCTGCCATTGTTGTAATTGATAGCCAAGGTAATAACTTATATGAGCAGGGCAAGGAAGCGTATAGAAAAAAATAAGTCTAACCTATGCAACGATAGGAAACCTTAATGTGTGAGGAGGAAAATAATGGCTCGTTCAGATGGCCGTTCTCCAGAACAATTGAGAACTGTTCGAATCGAAAAAGATTATTTAATTCACCCAGAAGGCTCTGTCTTAATTACCATGGGAAAGACCAAAGTAATCTGTACAGCTACAATAGAAGAGAAAGTACCGCCTTTTCAAAAAGGAAGTGGAAAAGGTTGGGTTACAGCAGAGTACGCCATGTTACCAAGAGCCACAGGAACGCGGACCCAAAGAGAATCAACACGAGGGAAACAACAAGGGCGAACCATGGAGATTCAACGCCTTATCGGTCGAGCTTTACGGTCTATTGTTGATCTACAACGTTTAGGAGAAAGAACCATTTGGATCGATTGTGACGTTATACAAGCCGATGGTGGGACTCGAACAGCTGCCATTACAGGTGCTTTTATTGCCTTACATGAGGCTTGTGCTAAGTTGTTACAGAAAGGTTCTATTCAGCAAACTCCTCTGCTCCAACAGTTAGCGGCTATTAGTGTAGGAAAAGTAAACAACCAACTGCTTCTTGATCTTTGTTACGAGGAAGACTCGCAAGCAGAAGTGGATATGAACGTAGTCATGACCGGTGATGGCAAATTTGTTGAGTTACAGGGAACTGCAGAAGGGGTACCTTTCTCACGACAAGACATGGATGGCATGATTCGTTTGGCGCAAAAAGGAATTAACGAATTGCTAGAGATCCAAAGAAAAATAATTAACAAATAGTGATTGGACAAAATTAAGGCTCCTGTCATGAGGAGTTGAAGCAATGCAGATTATTTTAGCAACAAATAATATGGGAAAAGTTCGTGAATTTGAAGCGATGACAGCAAGTCAACGTTCCCCCCTACCCGTACAATGGCTTTCTCTGCGCAACTTTCCTGAAATCGGAGAAATTGAAGAGACAGGAAAGAGCTTTCGCGAGAATGCTTTGTTAAAAGCACAGTGCGTAGCCAATAAGACAGGGTTGGCTGCATTAGCTGATGACTCAGGGTTGCAAGTTGACGCCTTACAAGGTGCACCAGGTATATACTCTGCTCGCTATGCTGGTGAACCCAAAGACGATCGGCGCAATAACGAGAAGCTTCTTCAAGAATTAGCAGGTGTACCTTTCGAGAAAAGAACAGCCCGTTTTACTTGTGTATTAGCCCTGGCTTTGCCTGATGGACAAAAATTTTTTGCAGAAGGTGCTTGTTATGGACTCATAGCCCAAGAAGGTCTTGGAGAAGGCGGCTTTGGCTATGACCCCCTTTTCTACTTACCCTTTTACAAAAAAACAATGGCACAACTAAGTAGTGATGTAAAAAATCGAATTAGTCATCGTGCCTCGGCCATGGAAAAAATGTTTTTTTTATTACGGGCACTGCTTTTTCCAGAGCCAGAACCATTAAGAAAACCCAACTTCTAGCAATAAGGAAAAGCTTCTCTTGACAAAAAGAAATGGTTTCGTTAATATATTATGGTATCAGCAAAGATTGCTTGGCAAGCAGATGCGGGAGTGGCGGAATTGGTAGACGCACTGGATTTAGGTTCCAGCGGGCAACCGTGGGGGTTCAAGTCCCTTCTCCCGTACCAGCAATGCTCTTGCCGCTGCTACAGGCCTCATGAAGGTGATCCATCTGATGATTACATTAGGAAAAGGTTCAACCTCGGTGTGCCATCGCCGAGGTTTTACTATTAGCTATTTAAAAAAGCGTATAAAGCATAGATTATCAACGATTTGTCAAAGATAAATCGTAATGAAAAAGCAATAATTGGGAAAAATACTTCTTGACTGCAATGCGAAAAAAGCTCCTTCAGCAGGAAAACGTAGATGTTCGTAGAATGATCATCTTATGCTTTTTCTCAATATCGGTTACACTATGCTGGTAGAACGCCCAGGGTGGCAAGTTACGTAGAAAAGACGAGAGGTGTACATAGGTGAAATCAACGGTGGAAAAGATAGACCAGAATAAGGTTGTACTGGAAGTTGAAGTACCTGTAGAAAAGTTTGAAGCTGCACTTGGTAAAGCCTACAAGAAAGTCGTTACTAAGGTAACCATACCAGGCTTTCGTAAAGGTAAGGCGCCTCGTAAGATTGTAGAACAATTTTATGGTCCTGAGATTCTTTTTGAAGACGCTCTAGAGATTGTCGTGCCAGAAGCCTATTTTGCAGCTGTTGAAGAACAAGGGGTAGAGCCAGTCGACCAACCAAACTTTGATATGGTTCAACTGGAAGTAGGGAAACCTCTCATCTTTAAAGCAACCGTTACAGTAAAACCAGAAGTGGCTTTGGGTGAATACAAAGGACTAGAATACCAGGTAGAGTCTGTAGAGATTACAGAAGAAGCGGTTCAACAGCAACTAGATAGTTTACAAAAGCGTCACGCCAAAATGGCTGTATTGTCTGAAGACGCAGAAGCCCAGATGGGAGATACTGTAACTATTGACTTCCAAGGATTCAAAGATGGCGTACCTTTTGAAGGTGGTAAAGGGGAAGACTATCATTTAGAACTCGGTAGCAACACTTTTATTCCTGGCTTTGAAGATGGATTGGTTGGAGCAAAAGTGGGCGAAGAGAGAACTTTAGAGTTAACATTCCCAGAAGAATACCATGTTGCAGATTTAGCAGGCCAGCCTGTACAATTCAAAACTGTTCTGAAAGAAATGAAGCGTAAAGAATATGCTGCTATAGATGATGAATTTGCTAAAGACGTAAGTGATTTTGAAACATTAGATGAACTGAAAGAAGATATTCGTAAAAACCTTCAGACGCAGGCAGAGCAAGCACAAGATAGAGAAATGCGCAACACACTGATCGAAAAAGCTGTCGAATCTGTCGAAGTAGAAATTCCTTCCGCTATGGTTGAAGAAAGAGCCGAACAGATGCTGCAAGACTATGGCAGACGTCTTGAATATCAAGGCTTATCTTTGGATAAGTTCTTAGAAATGACGAAGCAAGATATAAATGGCTTGCGGGCTCAGTTTACACCAGAAGCAGAAAAGTCTGTGAAAAGAGATCTTGTCTTACAAGCCATTGCCAAAACAGAAAATTTGGATGTTAGCGAAGAAGAAATCAATCAAGAAATTGAAACTTTGGCTGCTAACTATAACCAACCTGCCGATGTATTGCGTAAATTGCTTGTAGACAATGGTCAACTAGACAATCTAACCGAAAGTCTTAAAGCTGACAAAGCAGTTCAGTTTTTAGTAGACCATGCGAAAGCTGTAGAAGCATAATTTTACATTCTATTGAACTACAGCTCTAGTTGAGACATAGACTGAACTGTATATTGAGGAGGATACCGTGGATGAGCCACTTGGTGCCTATGGTTGTAGAGCAAACAAATCGTGGTGAGCGTGCTTATGACATTTATTCACGATTGTTAAAGGACCGAATTATCATCCTTGGTGGACCGATTGATGATACTGTAGCGAATTTAGTCGTAGCTCAATTGCTTTTCTTGGAAGCAGAAGACCCTGACAAAGATATCCACCTTTACATTAACAGCCCTGGTGGTGCTATAACTGCTGGGTTTGCCATATATGACACTATGCAACTGATTCGCTGTAACGTATCCACAATTTGTGTAGGGATGGCTGCATCGATGGGTGCTTTCCTATTGGCGGCAGGAGAGAAAGGCAAGCGTTATGCTCTACCCAATGCAGAGGTAATGATTCATCAACCTCTCGGTGGGGTTCGAGGTCAAGCTGCCGAAATCGAAATTCACGCACGCCATATTCTAAAAACAAGAGAGCGCCTTAACAAAATTCTTGCTGACCGAACCGGTCAGCCTCTAGAAAGAATCGAAAAGGACACCGACCGCGACTACTTCATGTCTGCAGAAGAATCGAAATCATATGGTATCATCGACGGGGTGATGGAGTTTAAGCCAGCCAAGGCATGAGTAGCAGAGAGGTGAGGTTATGTACAAAGGTTTTGGTGACGACAAAGGTCAACTAAAGTGTTCTTTCTGCGGAAAACTACAAGACCAGGTTAAGAAACTGGTTGCTGGCCCTGGTGTGTATATCTGTGATGAATGTATTGAGCTTTGCAATGAAATCATTGAAGAGGAATTGCAAGAAGAGAACAGCTTCGATCTGGGGGATATCCCCAAACCCAAGGAAATTCGAGAAATTCTTGACCAATATGTGATTGGCCAGGAACAAGCCAAAAAAGCATTGTCAGTGGCTGTATACAATCACTACAAGCGTATTAACTTGGGTTCAAAAATCGACGATATTGAATTGCAAAAGTCCAATATCGTTATGCTGGGGCCTACTGGTAGCGGAAAGACATTGCTAGCCCAGACGCTAGCAAGGATTCTCAATGTACCTTTTGCCATTGCGGATGCTACGTCACTTACAGAAGCAGGTTATGTCGGGGAAGATGTAGAAAACATCTTGCTCAAGTTAATCCAAGCTGCTGACTATGATGTTGAAAAAGCAGAAAAAGGCATTGTTTACATTGATGAGATTGATAAGATTGCTCGCAAATCAGAAAATCCTTCCATTACTCGAGATGTATCCGGTGAAGGCGTACAACAAGCTTTATTGAAAATTCTAGAAGGAACGGTTGCTTCAGTACCGCCTCAAGGAGGACGAAAGCACCCCCATCAAGAGTTTATTCAACTTGATACGACCAACATCTTATTCATCTGTGGCGGTGCCTTTGATGGCATCGATAAGATGATTATGAATCGTGTCGGTAAAAAATCAATGGGCTTTGGCGCTGACATACGAGGCAAAGAAGACAAAAAGATTGGCGAGATCTTACGAGATATCTTACCAGGTGACCTACTCAAATTTGGACTTATTCCCGAATTTGTCGGTCGTCTGCCAGTAATTGTCACACTTGACGCGCTTGATGAAGAAGCCTTAGTGCGGATTCTTACAGAGCCGAAAAATGCTCTTGTTAAGCAATACCAAAAATTCTTTGAGCTTGATCAAGTGAACTTGGAGTTTACCGAAGATGCATTAAAAGCAATTTCGGCTGAAGCTATCAAGCGAAACACAGGTGCTCGAGGATTAAGAGCCATTTTAGAAGAAGTAATGCTTGATGTCATGTTCGATATCCCGTCCCGTACAGACGTCAATAAATGTATCGTCACCAAAGAAGTAATTCAAAAGCAACAAGAACCAGTGCTTGTCACCAGTGATCGGAAGAAGAAAAAGGAAGAATCTGCTTAGAATTACAAAAACCCCTGAGGGACCATTCCCCTCAGGGGTTTTTCCATGGTTATAAAATAAGGAGCAAGATGAATACTAAGGAGGATTGGTAACTACAAGAAACGGAGTGACCGACATTGTCTTTTTGGTCTAGTCTAAACGGATTTCTAGGACTGCTCCAAATCTTCTTCATCATCATCATTGGCACCTATTTTTGGCACCTTCTTCGCAACCAACAGAGCAACAAATCAGCTGTGGAAAGAGAATCAAAAAAAGAGCTTGATAAACTGCAATTACTAAGAAATATCAGCTTATCAGAACCATTGTCTGAAAAAACGAGGCCTACCACTTTTTCCGAAATCGTAGGGCAGAATGAAGGTGTCAAAGCCTTAAAAGCAGCTCTTTGTGGCCCCAATCCACAGCATGTACTCATCTACGGACCGCCCGGCGTTGGAAAAACAGCCGCAGCTCGACTGGTTTTAGAAGAAGCCATTGCCAATCCCCTATCACCTTTTCGTGAAGATGCCAAATTTATTGAAATTGATGGAGCAACAGCACGCTTTGATGAGCGTGGCATTGCAGATCCCCTCATTGGTTCTGTACACGATCCTATCTATCAAGGTGCTGGTGCCATGGGTATGGCCGGAATTCCTCAACCAAAACAAGGTGCAGTCACGAAAGCGCATGGTGGTATTTTATTTATAGACGAAATTGGTGAATTGCACCCCATTCAGATTAATAAACTTCTAAAAGTGCTAGAGGATCGGAAAGTTATTCTGGAAAGTGCCTACTATTCCAGTGAAGACAATAACATACCTGGCCATATTCATGACATTTTTCAAAACGGATTACCGGCCGATTTCCGCCTCGTAGGCGCCACAACAAGGTTGCCTCAAGAAATACCAGCGGCCATTCGCAGTCGCTGCTTAGAAATTTACTTCCGGTCTCTAAATGGCGAAGAAATTGCTGTTATTGCCGAAGGCGCAGCATCGAAGGTCATGATGGGCATACCGAAGGAAGCGATTACCGTCATTCAGCAATATGCAACCAATGGACGGGAAGCCGTAAATATTGTACAAATCGCAGCAGGAATTGCGTTGAGCGATGAAAAAAAGGAATTATCAGTAGAAGATGTTGAGTGGGTTGTCCATTCGGGACAATATAACAGAAGACCTGATCGAAAAGTCCCATCTGAATCACAAGTAGGCCTTGTCAATGGTTTAGCCGTAACAGGCCCATCTACAGGTGTATTAATGGAGATTGAAGCCACTGTTATGCCTGCTAAGAAAGGACGAGGCGGCATCACCGTTACAGGCATTGTAGATGAAGAAGAAATGGGAGGAATGGGCGGCAGAACCATTAAGAGAAGAAGCCTTGTAAAAACATCGGTAGACAATGTACTCACAGCCCTTCGCCAGAAAAGCGACATTGAGCCAAGAGACTGGGACATTCACATTAACTTTCCAGGCGGAACACCGATAGATGGACCATCTGCTGGTATTGCAATGGCAACGGCCATTTACTCAGCCATACAAGGAATGCCGGTACATCATAAAGTGGCCATGACAGGGGAAATATCAGTACGGGGACATGTTAAGCCTGTTGGTGGTGTACTCGCTAAAATAGAAGCAGCCCGAATTGCAGGGGCAGAGCGAGTTCTCATACCGCGAGAGAATTGGTTGGAAAGTTTTCAATCCATAGATTCACCCAAGGTAATTCCCATCAGTTCTCTCGATCAAGTCTTTGCAGAAGCCTTGATCGAAAAGGACCAAGAAAGCAAAGAAGAATTTCAGAAAAGTCACGAATTGCTCCCGGCTGCTGCTTTTGGTGTTATTGCATCCGATTCTATGGAAGAGCAACCGACCCTATGATAAAATGCTGGGATTTCCCTCATGAATATAGTAAAATGAGGATATTCCTTTGCTCGCAACAGGTTACAGGAGGTGTCCCTTATGTCTGAAGAAAAGAAAGAGCGGCAAATTGTGCAAGAGCTTCCTCTCTTACCTTTAAGAGGGATTATTGTTTTCCCATATATGGTCGTCCATCTCGATGTAGGACGGGAACGTTCTGTGAGCGCCGTAGAAGAAGCGATGGCTCAAGATCGCTTGATTTTCTTAGCTACCCAAAAAGAAGCGCAAACGGATCAACCGAAAGAAGAAGATATTTATAAGATTGGTACGGTTGCAGAGGTTAAACAACTCCTAAAATTGCCCGGAGGAACGATCAGAGTCCTTGTAGAAGGGTTGGCTCGTGCTGAGATAGAAGAATATCTAGCCATAGAACCCTATATGAAAGTTCAAGTTCGTGAGCATGTAGAGGAAGAAGAAAAAACAGCAGCTTTAGAAGCTTTAATGCGATCTCTGGTCAATCAATTTGAGCAATACGTTAAAATATCGAAAAAGATTCCCCCTGAAACCTTTGTTTCCGTTGTAGCAGTTGAAGATCCTGGTAGATTTGCAGATATCATTGCTTCTCATCTAAACTTAAAAACACAAGACAAGCAAGAAATACTAGAAGCACTTGATATCACCAAACGATTAGAGTTGCTATCGGAAATTCTAGCCAAAGAAATGGAGATCTTAGAGCTAGAACGTAAAATTAATGTTCGCGTACGTAAGCAAATGGAAAAAACGCAAAAGGAATACTATTTACGCGAACAAATCAAAGCGATTCAAAAAGAATTGGGCGATAAAGATGATAGGCAAGCAGAGTCTGAAGAATTACGAGAGAAGATTCAGAAAGCGAAGCTGCCAAAAGAAGTAAAAGAAAAAGCTTTAAGAGAGTTAGAGCGCCTAGAGAAAATGCCACCGATGGTGGCAGAAGCAACAGTTGTTCGAAACTATTTAGAATGGCTCTTAGCACTACCTTGGTCTAAGCAGACGAAAGATCGGCTTGATGTAGATAAAGCAGAAGAAATTCTCAATGAAGATCATTTTGGCTTAGAAAAAGTAAAAGAGAGAATTATCGAGTACCTAGCCATTCGTAAGTTAACGCAAAAGCCAAAAGGTCCGATCATCTGTTTCGTAGGCCCTCCCGGTGTAGGTAAAACTTCACTGGCTCGCTCCATAGCCAGAGCCTTAGAACGAAAGTTTGTACGACTTTCTCTAGGTGGTGTTCGTGATGAAGCAGAGATTCGCGGGCACAGACGGACCTATGTCGGCGCCATGCCAGGTAGAATTATTCAAGGTATGAGAACATCCGGCTCGAAAAACCCTCTCTTTCTTCTCGACGAAATCGACAAGATGACCATGGATTTTCGAGGTGACCCAGCTTCCGCCCTTTTAGAAGTGCTTGATCCAGAACAGAACAGTACTTTTTCTGATCATTTTATTGAAGTACCTTTTGATCTTTCTAAAGTTATGTTTCTTACTACAGCCAACGGGATTCACAGCATCCCACGACCACTGCTTGATCGCATGGAGCTTATTCATATTGCTGGATACACAGAAGAAGAAAAAGTACGAATTGCCCAAGACTATCTCATTCCCAAACAGCTCAAAGATCATGGCTTGAAAGAAGAGCAAGTCCAAATCTCAGAAAATACATTGCGAAGAATTATCCGTGAATATACTCGTGAAGCTGGTGTTCGTAATCTGGAAAGAGAAGTCGCTGCACTCTGTAGAAAAAGTGCAAGAGCCATTGTTAAAGAACCTGAGAAAATCATATCCATCTCCTCAGGCACTGTACCGACGTACCTGGGCATACCTCGCTTTCGCTACGGTTTGGCTGAGATGGAGTCTCAAGTTGGCGTAGCCACGGGTCTTGCATGGACAGAAACAGGTGGAGATACTTTAGCGATTGAAGTGGCCTTACTTCCTGGCAAAGGCACCTTGTCTCTAACAGGTAAACTTGGTGATGTGATGAAAGAATCAGCACAAGCAGGCATTACCTACGTTCGCTCAAGAGCCAAGCATTTGAATATTGATGAAAAATTCTACCAGAACACGGACATTCATATTCACGTCCCAGAAGGTGCCATTCCAAAAGACGGACCTTCTGCTGGTATAACCATGGCCATCGCACTCACTTCAGCTTTAACGAAACGTCCTATCAACAAAGAAGTGGCTATGACAGGAGAAATTACACTCCGTGGTAGAGTTCTCCCCGTAGGGGGTATAAAAGAAAAGGTCTTAGCAGCCAATCGAGCAGGTTGTACAAAAGTCATCTTGCCTGCCGATAACAAAAAAGATCTAGAAGATGTACCAGCCAACATTAAAAAGAAATTAAAATTCTTCCTGGTAGAGCATATGGACCAAGTGATTGCAGAGGCTTTGCTTGATGCCCTACCGACGGATAATACAGAGCCACCAGAAAGCTTATCAACGCAGAAAGATAATGAAAATGGCTCTGCCTTTCACGAAGAAGTTCCCACAGGATTACAAAGCTAAAAGTTTTATTAAGAAATTTTTACCAAAAGGAATTACCGCGCGCCATGAAGGCAGGCGCGCGGTTTTCTTCTTTGATACTAGGAGGTACTATGGAAGAAGAACGCAACCATCCACCCTATCGTATTACAGAGTCTCATTTTGTAATCAGCGCTGTTGGGCCTGATCAGTATCCTGAAGAGCCCTGGCCAGAAGTAGCCATGGTAGGACGCTCTAACGTAGGAAAATCGTCCCTCATCAATAAGATTTGCAATCGTAAAAACATGGCTCGTACATCATCGAAGCCAGGAAAGACGCAAACGCTTAATTTTTATCAAATCAATAAAGATGCACACCTCGTAGACTTACCTGGTTACGGCTATGCCAACGTACCCAAGTCATTGAAATCAACTTGGGGTAAAATGATGGAACGATATCTTCGGGATCGTCAGCAATTGCGAGGCGTTTTACAACTTATCGATATTCGGCACAGCCCTACGAAAGATGATGTAGCGATGAATGAATGGCTGGCTCACTTTGGCATTGCAACAGCCGTCATTATAACCAAAGCAGACAAAATCTCCAAAGGAAGATATCCTCAACATGTCAAAGAAATTCGCAAAACTTTGAACATAGCCCCCCATATCCCAACGATTATCTTTTCAGCTGAAACGGGCGAAGGCAAAGAAGAAGTTCTTGAATTACTCGATTATCTCTGGCACTTTGAAGAAGGAGAAATCGATAGCTAAACCAGCTCTACGCAAAAAGGGCTGGCTTTTTTTTCACCATTTTTGCTATAACCGCATAGGGTATTTCGAAGAAAAAAAGTGATAATGAAATTCAAATTCATAAAAAGGATGTGCAATTACCATGTGCGGTATAGCAGGTTGGTTTGATAGTGAAAGAGATTTACGCTCAAAAAGTGCTAGCGTAGAATTGGAAAAAATGGTAAATCATCTGTCTCATCGAGGCCCTGATGCCTCTGCGCAATGGCAATCACAAGCCGTTGCCTTAGGGCATAGTCGATTAATCGTCGTGGACCCGGCAGGAGGCGCTCAGCCGATGATTCGCTGTCAAGGCAATAACAAGTTTGTTATTGTTTATAACGGTGAGCTATATAACACACCGGAGCTACGGCAAGACTTAGTTGACGCAGGTTATACTTTTCAGTCTCATTCAGATACGGAAGTTTTGCTGAACGCTTTTATCCACTGGCGACAAGGTGCTGTTGAGCGACTTAATGGTATATATGCTTTTGCAGTCTGGGACGTAGAAAAACAAAGTCTCTTTATGGCACGGGATCGTTTTGGTGTAAAACCACTGTTCTATACCCAACGGGGAAGTGCTTTTCTTTTCGCATCAGAGCTTAAAGCGCTACTGGCGCATGAATTGATTGAACCGGAAGTGGATGTAGAAGGTCTAGCAGAAATCTTTGCCCTGGGGCCGGCGCGCACACCAGGTCATGGTGTTTTTCGTGATATTAAAGAATTAAAGCCTGGTCATGCACTAGAAATCAATGGGCAGGGAAAACGAATCTGGCCCTATTGGCAACTGGTTAGCAAAGAGCATGAAGAGGATCTAGAGCAAACAACATCTATGGTGCGAGAGTTGCTAGAAGACGCTGTAACCCGACAGTTGGTTGCTGATGTACCTATCTGTACCTTCCTCTCAGGAGGACTTGACTCCAGTGCTCTAACGGCGCTCGCTGCTCAGAAATATAATCTAGAAGGAGAAAAACTGCGTTCTTTTTCTGTTGATTATCAGGACAATGAGCGCTATTTCAAAGCCGGAGACTTTCAGCCCGATGCCGATCGCCCTTGGATTGAAAGGGTATCAAAGCATTATGGTACCGACCATCGTTATGTAGTCATTAACACAGAGCAACTCATTGAATCGCTCTATGAGGCTATGCGAGGACGGGATCTTCCTGGGATGGCTGATGTAGATGGTTCGTTGCTTCTTTTCTGCAAGGAGGTTAAAAAAGAAGCCACAGTAGCCCTTTCCGGAGAATGTGCTGATGAAGTTTTTGGAGGCTATCCTTGGTTTCATCGTCAAGAAATCTTAGAGAAAGATCAATTTCCATGGTCTCCTTTACAAGCAGATCGTTTTACTTTTCTATCGCCTCAATTACGCCATGAAATGAAGCCAGAAGAATATCTATCTCGTCGCTACAGAGAGTCGATAGAAGAAGTGCCTAGACTGCCTGGTGAAGAATCTATAGAGGCACGACGCCGGGAAATCTTTTACCTGAATATTCAATGGTTCATGGCCAATCTATTGGATCGTAAAGATAGAATGAGCATGGCGACAGGATTAGAAGTGCGTGTACCTTTTTGCGATCATCGCTTGGTTGAGTATGCGTGGAATATACCCTGGTCGATGAAAGCTTGGAAAGGTCGCGAAAAAGGTTTGCTACGGCGTGCCTTACAAGGCCTACTGCCTGATGATGTTATTGAACGCAAAAAAAGTCCCTATCCGAAAACCCATCACCCAGTCTATCGTCAAACAGTCATTCGTCAATTGCAAGAAGTACTTCATGACAGCAATTCGCCATTGTTAGCCCTTGTGGATCGTAACTACCTACTTTCCTTATTAGAAAGAGAAAAGCAGGTAGAAGGTACAATGGAGCGACCTTGGTTTGGTCAATTAATGACTCGGCCACAGTTTTTTGCTTACCTATTGCAAGTAAATATGTGGCTTCAAGAATATAAAGTGAAAATTTGTTAAAGTACCGACATATCTATACCTTGTAAGAAAGAAAAAAAACTTACAAGAAAAGGAGTGCGCCGATGAGGATAGGGCATGTGCGCAAAGTTTATGCCGGGGCTAATAGTTCGATAGGCTTTTTTTCTTACTATGATCAAATTATAGAACCTGATTGCACCCGTATTCTGGTCATCAAAGGTGGACCTGGTGTCGGAAAGTCTTCTCTGATGAAGTCTATCAGTGCAGTAATGCAAGAAAAAGGGCTAGACGTGGAACATCATTGCTGCTCATCTGATAACGACTCTATTGACGGATTGGTTATTCCAGCCATAGGTGTTGCTTTGTTAGACGGTACAGCACCTCATGTGGTAGATCCTAAGAATCCCGGCGTGGTTGATGAAATTATTCATCTTGGCGATTATTGGGATGAAAGTAAGCTTGTTGGTTCAAAAGCTGAAGTTATACGTTGCAACCGTCAGGTAGGGCGACTCTTTTCAGTTGCCTATAGCCGCTTGCGTGAAGCAAGAGTGGCTCATGACGAATGGGAATCATATATCAGTGAAAGTGTGCACTGGCCCTCCATTCACAATGTGACAGAAGAAATTCATGCTCAGGTCTTTCAAGGTATTACGGCCAATTATCAAAGAGAAGCAAAGATACGCCATCTTTTTGCCAATGCCATTACGCCTCAAGGTCTTGTTAACTATGTTTCTACCTTATTATCAGGTTATGAACATTGCTATCTGCTACAAGGCTATCCAGGCACTGGTAAATCAACGATCCTTTCATCAATCGTAGAAAAAGCGAAAAGGGTAGGGTTAGACTGTGAAGTCTATCATTGCCCCTTTGACCCTCAAAAAATTGATCTGGTATTCATTAAAGATTTAAAAACCCTTTTTATTGCAGAATCAGAATTGCTCAAATTGGATCTAAGTAATCATAAGCTCCGACAGCAAAAGATTGATCTTAACGAAATGATCAAAGATACCCTTCTATCGAAGTGGGCACCGGATATATCATCGGCAAAAACACGTTTCTGGCATGTATTTCAGGAAGCTGTAAAAGCCGTTGGTCGCGCCAAAGCCTATCATGATGAACTGGAGAAATACTATATACCACACATGGACTTTTCAGCGATTAATGAGCGAAGAGAAAGAATCAAAGAAAGAATCTTAGAATATGCAAAAGCACAAAAAGTCTTAGCGCCTTCGTAAATCCTTTCTCTTAAAAGACCTATATGGAGAGCCTCGCCTTGACAGAAATGTCAAGGTTTTTTTATTGTTTACCCTACTCATTGAATGATGTAGATGAACTTTGGTAAAAATACATACTACAGTAAGGACATATTGAATAGATACACAGGAGGGTACCACATGAATTTGTTGCAAGACAAGATTACGAAAGAAAAGGCACTTCAAAAGTTAGATGAAGAACATCGTCGTTATAGACAAGTTCTAGAAGCGGCTTATGCTTTATCAGAAGAGATGATGCAAGCAGCCTTAGAACCTTTACACAAAGAATTACAGGCCATTCGTGGACAAGTAGAGACCATCAAAACAATGGCTCAACCTCAAGTACAAGACAAAGAGCATTATCAAGAGTCAGAGCAGAAAGCGCAAGAGAAAAAGAGTACTCCTAGAGGTAGAAACAATCGTAAAAAAGAAGAGAAAAGTACCAGAAGCAGAATTCGTTGGGGCAACACAGAAGAAGAGATTCGTAAAACGGTATTTGAACAGTTGCAATCCTTAGAAAGTCGCGGAAAAGAGATTACTATTACAACGATTAAAACTGAAGTTCCAAGTATGATGCGCTATGTTTATGGTGATAAAGCGCTCTTCAAAGGTATTGGAGAATTAATGGAAGAATATGAAGAAGCAAAAAGCAGTGACACCTATCAAGAAGATAGCAACAGCAACAATGTCAGCAAAAATTATAAAGAAGAGCAAAGTACATTGATGTCTCGTGTCGTTGAGTTGCCTGCTATGGAAAGACCTAGCTTTAATCTAACTGATAGCGCAGAAGATACAGAAAGAATGCCTTTTGCTCAGACGGAACAAGAAACGGTTTTATATCGAAGTGAGTAGCTTGGTCGAGTGAGCTATACTTAAAAGGCAACAAAAGTATAAGATGAAGAAGTAACAAAGCTAACAAAGCTGCACCTTATAACAAAGGTAATTATATGAAAATGTAAAACATGAAAGGTTCTTACGTTCTATTTGTAGAAGTAACGTAAGAACCTTTTTTGATAGAGATAGGGAGAGTAGGCCTTAGGAGGTGACAATTGGATGAAGGCGATAGACGGTTTTTCTACAAGCCAAATCAAGATACAAAGCCCAACCGTTGCAGGAATTGGCGCAGGTGGATTGAGCAACCCATCTTTTCAACAACTGCTTGATGGAAAAATAACAGAAAAAGCGGAGCAATTGGCTCAAGCCATTGATAGTGAGATAGAAAAAGGGCAAGGAAAAGGCTCGAAAGAGGCTGAGGAGAAGCGACTTCGTGAACTCTGCCAAGACTTTGAGTCCCTCTTAATTCACCAGATGATTAAAAGCATGCGCAGCACCATCGATCGCTCTCAATTGATTCCGGAAAGTCCAGGACGTCAAATATGGGAAGGTATGCTCGATGAAGAGTATTCCAAAGAGATGGCTAAGAAAGAAGAGCTTGGCCTTGCTACCATGCTTTATGAAGATTTGAGTAGAGGCTTGGGGCGAAAATAGCGGTATAGTTATCCTATAGAACTTATCAAAAGAAAAGCGTAAAAGCTTAGATTTTGGTAAGTTTTTTTCTATGCTTTTTTAGAATGCCTTTTCTTTTTCTTGAACTTCCTTCATAGAAAGCAATAAGAAGGCTATAGCAGGAACCTCTGAAGGGGTGATAGAAATAGTTTAGAAAGAAGACGATGCGGAGGAGTGGTTTTGTGGTAACAGCAAGGGGTTCCAGGGGGAGGCCTAGACAAATCTATCGAGTTCCTTCTCAGAAGCTATCGGCCTATTGTGAACCTCAACGTTTTGCCTTTGCTTCAACGGAAGAAGTTGAACCTTTAGCAATTCCTTTGATTGGGCAAGATAAAGCCCTTCGTGCCATGGATTTTGGTATGGCGATTACACAACAAGGATTTCATATTTTTGTAACCGGTCCAGTAGGAACGGGAAAAAGTGATTTTGCACTTTCTCGAGTGAAAGAAAGGGCTGCCGATAGAGATATACCACCTGATCTTCTTATTGTGCACAATTTCAAGCAACCGGAGCGACCGCTCTGTTTATTTTTACCTGCTGGTAGGGGCTGTGAATTTCGAGAAGATATAAAGTGGCTTTATGAAGAAATGCGGACGGGACTTCGTAAAGCGATTGAAGATGAAGAATTTGAACAACGTAAAAATGAATACTTGCAACAAGTAGAAGCGAAGCTGGCAGAAGCTTTTTATGAAATGGAAGAGTCGGCTCGGTTAGAGGGCTTTGTACTGCAAAAAAGTAGCAATGGTATTTTTACGGTACCTCTCAACGATTCAGGCAAAGCTATGACCAAGGAAGAGTTCGAGGATTTAGAAGAAGAAGAACGGCAGCTCCTTTCTGCTAAAGAGCGGAAGTTAGAAATGCAGTTGGCTCATATTGTGCGACGAACTAGAAGTATACAGAAAGAAACGACGACCCATCTCGGTGATATGGAAAAAGAAGCAGCTCGACAAGCGACAGTGCCCCTTGTTGAAATCCTTATAGCGAAGTATGAAGAAATAGATAAAGTAAAAGACTATCTTTTTGCTATGCAAGAAGATGTAGTGCGCCATCTCGATGAAATGAAAGAATCAAATCTAGAAGGAGAAAAGACAGAACAAGTTTTATCTTTGTCTACCATGAGCAGAATAGGCAAAAAAGAGACAATGAAACGCTATGAAGTCAATCTTTTTGTAGATCGGTCCAAAGAAAGTGGCGCGCCTGTTGTCATTGAAATGAATCCTACCTATAACAATCTTTTTGGCAAGCTGGAGTATCGAAGTACTTTTGGGAGTCTGGTTACCGATTTTACGATGTTCAAAGCAGGCGCCATTCATAAAGCCAATGGTGGTTATCTTATCCTTCCTGCCAAAGAGCTTCTTACAGCACCGGGTGCTTGGGATGGTCTCAAAAGAATTCTCAAAAAAGGAGAAATGACTGTTGAGAATCTTGGAGATCATCTTGGTCTATCGGTGGCAACTACGATCAAGCCAGAGCCCATTCCCATTGATCTGAAAGTCGTTCTGTTGGGTCATCCGAAGATTTACAATTTATTATATCAATGGGACGAAGATTTTCAGAAATTATTCAAAGTTCGTGTTGATTTTGCATCTTATGTAGAGCGGCAAGATAAAACGATGGATCAATATGCAGCCTATATTAGTACGCTTTGTCGTCAGGAAAAGCTGTTGCCTTTTGATGCAGCGGCTGTGGCAGCTGTTATTGATGATGCCAGTCGACGGATGAGTCATCAGCTGAAGCTATCTGTTAACGTAGAAGAGATGAGAGATCTACTGGTTCAATCGTCACTCTGGGCGAAGCAAGCAGGTGCACAATTCGTTGGAGCAGAACATATTGAAAAAGCTGTAGAAGAAAAGCGATATCGACGTAGTCGTCTGGAAGAACAAGTAAGAGAGCTTATGCAAGAAGGTACTATTTTAATTGATACAGATGGCGCCGTGCTAGGGCAGGTAAATGCACTAGCCCTCGTTCAGCAAGGCGATTATATCTTCGGTAAGCCCAGTCGTATCACAGCTAGCCTTTATATGGGGCGAAATGGTATTGTGAATATTGAGCGCGAGACTCATATGAGCGGACAGAGTCACTCCAAAGGGATTCTTATCCTTTCTTCTTTCTTTGCTTCTCGCTTTGCGAAAGATCGCCCTCTTGCTTTTAGTGCGACCCTAACATTTGAACAGCTCTATGAAGGCGTGGATGGCGATAGCGCCTCTTCGGCGGAACTCTATGCCTTGATGTCCCTGATGGCAGATCTACCCCTTGATCAATCTATTGCCGTTACAGGATCGGTGAATCAAAAGGGAGAAATTCAGCCTATCGGTGGCGTCAATGAGAAGGTAGAAAGCTTTTTTTATCTTTGTAAAAAGCGAGGCCTAACAGGAAAGCAAGGCGTCATCATTCCTGTACAGAATTTGCCCCATTTGATGCTGCATCGAGATGTGATTCAAGCGGTGGAAGATGAATTTTTTCATATCTACGCTATTAAAAATGTTGATGAAGGCATAGCGATTTTAACAGGTCTGGAAGCAGGAGAAATGAGTGATGAAGGTCTTTATCCGGCAGACTCTGTCAATGGTCGTATTGCGGATACACTACAAGCGATGAACGACAAATGGCGTAAACTTCAAGGCCCCAATGGCAAAAGTAGTAAAAATGGCTTTGTTCAGAAAAAAGCTAAAAAAAGCTAACCATAAGCCGAGAAAGTAAACAAAGAAAAAACCCTGGAGTTAGGGCCCTTCTCTCCAGGGTTTACTTTTTTTTGCTTTGATGAGGCCCCGGGTCGCTCGGCTTATCTACGGTAGGTTGATGATCGATGAGCAGATCATGGCCGAGGTTATTCGCTTCTTCTGTCAGAGCAAGGTGATCCAGTTCTGTGAATCTGCTTGTTTTTTGGGAATCGCCCTTTTGATTAACATCACCAGGTTTCAATTTCTACCTCCTCTTCTGAGGCATTGTCCTTATGATCAGGCTGAAGTTCATGAAGAGAATCTTTTTTGTCATCATGAAGGGTTGGAATTTCAGGGTTCAACAGAATTGCCACCTCCTTTTCTATTTGCTTTTAGATTGTGCCTTTTTTCAAATTTACATACTCTTTTATCGCTATTCGCTTTTTTTAAGAAAACTATTTTTACAATATACTATTGAAACCATAACCCCCTAGGGGTATAATTAGGCCATGTCGGATGCAGACTATGGATAAAAGGAATTTATAACGATAGAGATGGAAAGGTGGCGAACAAAATGCCTATGTATGAATACAGGTGTATACATTGTAATCACCTCTTTTCACTGTTGCGCCCCTATAGCAGTCGTGATGAACAAGTGATTTGCCCTCATTGTCAATCTGATCAAGTTAGACGACTTGTCAGTTCTTTTGCTAGTAATACGAACAGCTCAAGTTCTGGTAGTAGTTGCGGAAGCGGAGGCTTTTTCCGCTGAGGTTAATACAGAGGAACCAGTTTGGTTCCTTTAGGCGGTGATTATTTTGCCCTGGGATCTCATTGTTCCGCTTGCATTGCCGATACTTTGGGTATATCTAATTGTAAGTGGTAAAGCCGGATGAAGTACCAATTCGTGTCGTCTCCCGGCGGGAGATAAAAATGAGAAGCAAAGTGATTCACAAAGACAAGAAAATGTAGAACCGTAGCGCGTTACAATATTGCTATCTTCTTACCCTATTGGGTTTTTGTTATACTCCCTCTATGTAGACCCTCCAGATTTACTGGAGGGCTCTTTTTTTGTTAGGCGCTATTAATGCACTTGCGTTGATGACAAGCCCAGAGCTTTACGTTTTGTCTCAATTTCATTGATATAGATTTGCACTGTTTTTTCTGCATCAAGCTCAACAACGACTTTTCCAAGTCCTAGTTCGGCTGTTGTTTCCGTTAAGGTCTTGACGACTAGATCACTGCCTGTAATGGAGGGCACCGGAGCTACATGAACCATCCAACCCAAGGCGAGGGCTGTGCAGGCGTCAGCCACTGCTTTTTGTTCTAGATACTCGGGGGCTCCGATTACAAGAGGAAGCATGTTCGTGTCAACATCAAGGGCGTCGGCCAACTCTTTGGCTGTTAAGGTCATTTTACCAATATCGACACAAGCTCCAAAGTTTAGGACAGGAGGGATGCCTAGAGCTTCACAGACTTTACGCAGACCTGAACCTGCTTCGGCTGCTGCAGCCGGATCGGTGAGGCCTCCATATTGCATGACACTAGAAGTACAGCCGCCTGAAAGAACTAGAATATTATTTTTAATTAAACCTTGTGTTATTTTGAAGATATTGCTGCCACCTTGACCATAGCGAGCCGTTGTGCAACCAACGATAGTAGCAATACCACGAATATTGCCATTGGCGATTTCATCAATCAGTGGCTTGAAAGAACCTCCGAGAGCTGCTTTTACTGATTCGGTGGAGAAACCGACCATGCATTTTTCGCTTACATAAGGTGGAATATAGACTTGTCTTTTTTCGGCTTTTCGAGCTTTGAAAGCATCGATGGCCATTTCCAAGGCTTTTCTTGCTTGTTCTCGCATTATTTCTGGACGGAAGTCGAGAGACTCTGTATCAGGCATACGGATAACAGGGTCTACCGATAACATCTTTGTGCCATAGCGTTTTGCATAGAGTGGCAAGGTGGGAACTGTGCAGTTGTAATCAAAAGTCCATAAATCAACAGCCCCGGTGGCAAAGAGATATTCCTCTGACAGCCATTCGCCTTCCTGGTTGCCAAAAGCTTTAAGGTTGTGAATGCCCGAATAGTTCATCAATTGTTGCCCTTCACAGACGTGCCCAAGTACTTGTAAGCTTTCGGCACCTGCTTGTCGGGCTTTTTCTTGCCATTCATCGGAAGAGGCTTCTTCGATGAGTACATGAGCCAAGAGCGGCATGTGACCATTGGTGATAATATTGACACGGTTTTCTTTCAAGAGGCCCATGTTTTGCTTTTTAATGGTCGGTTGCTGGGTGCCCATCAGAATTTCTTGAATGATATTGAGCATTAGCAGTCCTTGATATTCGTTGGCGACGCCCAATCGGACCGACTTAAGTAGGAAGTAGATGGGGTCGGCATTTAAATTGGTCATGCACATGCTTTGGGCCATTGCTACTTCTGCATTGGCTCCTCCAGGAAAGATGTCAAGCTTGCGCCAGAGTTCTTTACGGCGAGAGGGAGCAAAAGCTTCTGTAGTCTGCGAAGGTTCATAATGAGGGCGACAAATATCAGCAATAACCCAATTGGCAAAATCAGCGGCGAGATCGTTAACGCTTTTGCCTGTGTCTAAGCCAGCAAGAGAGGCCCAATGTTTTAATTTTTCTGGTTCACGAATTTTAAGGCCACTTTCGGGATGAAGAGCTGCGGCCTTTAACGTGCGGGCCGCTTGATGACAATGATAGACGTTGGCTGCAGTGCCGATGGTGACATGGCGATACATAAAGTTACGAGCAACCATTACGTGAGCATCGACACCACAAACACCACGCTGCACTTTTTCAGAGATACGGCAAGGACCGTTGGCACAGAGTTGGCAGGACAATCCTTCTACGCAAAATTTACAACGAACTTTTTCTTGTTCTGTGAAGCGGTCGAAGACGTTGGTCAAGCCTTGATCGTGTACAGACTTGTACATAACACGCATGGCTGGATCAAGAATGACATTTAAGGGATAGCCTTCTTTACTTTGGTCATCTTTGTGGGCTACATGTTCCCGTTGCCAGCGATGGACATCACCGGGTGGCGGTGCTACTTTTTCATCGATCATAAACTTTGGAACTTGATGATGTTCATCTTGGTGGGCTGTTGGGTCATTGGTGCCCGATTGAGGATGACGATCGGGTGCGCGCTCTATTGTTTTACCTGGAATGGTCGGGTCCGTAGAGTGTTGTAGATCCCTTGAAGAATAGTCACCTGTCGGGGTTGGTGCCATTGCTTTACCTGGCTGACCTTGCTCAGGATACTTCTTATCATGGCTCATCCTTATCGGCTGCTCCTTGCTTTAAGAAACCGGAGAAGAGAGAATTCCCTTCTCCGGTTTCTCTTTGTTATTTTTCAATTAATAGCTTGAACCAGATGTGTTGAAAGGCATTTGGCTGGAATTGTAGGCATAAGGGCTATAATCACCACGAATGGATCCTTGCTGAGTGGTAGGGTTCATAGAAGTGCTTTGTGTTCCCATGGTCATGTTTATAGGGGATGTATAGGTAGAACCAGAACCGCCCATGGTTGTTGTAGTGAAAGGTTGTTGTTGACCCATTGTATAGGAAGGAGTGCTGTAAGTGCCTGCAGCGCTAGAAAAATCTTGCGGTGGGCCATCGTGCTTCATACCGATGCTAGGACTGCTGAAGCTAGTGGTGCTGCCCATGCCAGTAGAACCGTAGCTAGAAATGCCCGTTCCAGAAGTGGTCGTTGATCCAAAACCTGTTGTTCCTGTTCCATAGGTGCTCATACCTTGACTGTCCGTACCATAGCTAGGTCCATCACCCATGATGGTACTGCCGTAGGAGGTGCTAAAAGGTGTTGTGCTGGTCATGCCCATGGTGGTCATGGAAGTGTTCGGTGTCATGGTTGTGCCCATGGGATAAGAACGAGTGGAGTAGCTTTGGTTTTGGCTAGCGATAGTTTGTAATTGCTGCGTCATTTGAGAGCAAATGCCTTGTAGTTGACGCAGTTGGTTTTGAGATTGTCCTTCGCTTTGGGCAATGGAAGCAAGTTGTTGTTGGTTGCGACGCTCCGATTGTTCCATCTGACTTAATGCAGTTTCTACTTGGCGGAGTTGGGATTGCAGACTTTGAATTTGTTGCTGTACAAAAGGTTCCATTTTTGTAGGCCTCCTTGTTGTAATGGCTTGGACTACCTTTACAGTTCCCCTGTTGGAATGACGGTAATCAAGGAGGTTTTTGGAAATTGGTTTTGTTGGACCAAACTTTCCTGATCACGTTGGGGTTACTTTATGCGGGGGCCTGGTCATCACGCTTTCCTCCGCTCTGGACTGGTCCCACGCTGTTACCGCCAGCAAGCTACTGATACGCTGAGGTCCCAAGTCCCGCTGCGGAAAGCGTGATGCCCAGGCCCAGAGGGTTTTTGCTGATTGTTACTCCCGTTGGAATAGCTTGGCGAAACTTCCTGCTATACGCAACGGCTATTGTATTTGCAATGCAATAGGCCAAAACTCAGTCACAACCAGCAAGATGTACCTGGGTCAGGCGTTATGACTTCCTGGAGAGAGGACTTCAGACCTCAGCCTTTCACGCAGCTTGCTGCCGCTTATGGCGTGGGATGAGTCCGTTCGGAAGGAAATCATAACGCCTGACCCCACCACAGAGTAGCAATTAACCATTTTCGTACTAGCCAAAGTAGGAACTTTTTCAGTAGCTCCGATGGTTATGCTGTATCGTAAAACCTGTTATCCAGAGACATTTAGCTTCCGGTGACAAGTTGAGTGTGAAGCATTGCACTATACCCCAACGAAGAGATAGAATAAAAGAAAAAATCTCCTGATGAGGAGGCTAAGAGAGTGAAGGAACAAGAAAAAGCCCTGATCATTCTATCAGGCGGCTTGGACTCTACGACTACAATGGCCTTGGCGCAAGAAGCAGGCTATTGCTTGTATACCATAACTTTTGATTACGAGCAGCGTCATGGAAGGGAAATTGAAGCGGCTAAAGCTGTGGCCGCTTATTATGAGGCGCCTCATCATGTGATCAAGCTGGGCCATATTTTTGCCGAGAATGCCTTGTCGAAGGCTCGTCCCACTGAAGGAAGAGGTGAGCAAAAGACCTATTCGCTCGAGCAAAAAGGGGATGAAATTCCGGATACCTATGTACCGGCTCGCAATATTCTCTTTCTAGCATTGGCTCTTTCTTATGCCGAGAAAATCAAGGCAAGAGCGCTTTATATGGGAGTGAATGCTCTTGATCATCCGGGTTATCCTGACTGTCGACCTCCATTTATTGAGGCCTTTCAGCAGGTTATTGATCAAGGGACCGAAAGAGGTGTGCTTGGAGAAGGGGTGCGCTTGGAGACGCCTTTGCTTTATTTAAAGAAAGAAGAGATTTTACAAATCGCCTTACGCTTAGATTGCCCCCTTCATCTAACCCATACATGCTACGCAGGAGAAAGTCCCGCCTGTGGGGTTTGTGCGAGTTGTATAAATCGTCGACAAGCTTTTCATAATCTAGGTCTACAAGATCCAATACCGTATCAGTAAGATGGTTATTTATCTATATGATGGTTCCTTCGAGGGACTTCTTACTTCCATTTATGAAGCCTATTATCGTCGTGAGGAACCAGAAGAGATTCACTCGCTTGCGTCTGTCTACACGGCGTCACTTTTTGCATCTTCTGTGACCATTGAGACAGATCCAGAAAAAGCAGAAAAAGTAGTGCAATCGATTCAGAATAAAATTTCCTCTCAGGCCTTTCGTCATAGTGCCTATGCTTTTCTATCGGAAGCAAAAGGAGCAGAGCTATTTATCTATCAATATCTTCGTCTCGGTTGGAAAGTCGGTCCTGATGTAGATCGCTATCTTGTCGATCCGGTCTGGACAATTCATCAATTGAGCGGCAAAGTGGCTAAAGAGAGACATCGCATGCTAGGCTTATTGCGATTTCGTTTATTACGTGATGATATCTACTATGGACCTATGGAAACAGATCACAATATTCTTGGATTGCTAGCGCCACACTTTACAAGACGACTGGCTGATCAGAATTGGATTATTCATGATAAGAAAAGATCGATGGCGGCTCTTTATAATCAAAAAGAGTGGATTCTAACAGATCTTAATAGAGAGCAAGTCATCAGTCTTGCGCCGGAAGAAAAAGAGTATCAAGCACTGTGGAAAGATTATTTCAACAATGTTACTATTACAGAGAGAAAGAATCTGAAACAACAACGAAGTTATATGCCTTTTCGCTACTGGTCTTATTTAATTGAAAAGTAGTATCCTTTCTTAATTCTTTGACATAAACTTAAAATGGATGCTCTAGAGTTGTTGACAGCAAACTATAGAGGTGCTACAATTTATGTACCAGTAACAACAGCATAGGGTATGCCTCATCTCGAAGGAGTTGAGGTAGAGGCGCGGTAGTTCAAGAGTAGATTCAAGAAGGTCCAAAGGCATGGACGATGCATTGAATTGAAAGGGTTCAACCGCCGAAGCTGAGACGATTGCACAAGTCCCAGCTGGGTCTGCAGTGAATAGCTGCAGGACTGTCACCACGGAGCATTCCCACCTTGATTTTCTAAGGCGCTCTTATTGTGGTGGAGCACTATCTTACTAGGGAGTAGAGAGGGCATTTTTCGTGTTGACGTAATAAGTCGCCGAGAACGCTCGGCGGCTTTTTTGTGTACTTTTCGAGATATGGGTTACAATGGATCACAACTAGAATGGGCTATACAGATAAGGGGCGAGGAATCATGAAACTTCAAGGTACAGCGATGATTAACGAAAAAGGGCATTTATCCATAGGTGGATGCGACACTGTTGAATTGGTACAAAAACATGGAAGTCCACTTTATGTAATGGATGAGACTTTTCTTCGTGATAACTGTCGAGCCTACTATCAGGCTTTTAGTGCATCAGGAAATGGCGAAGTCATCTATGCCTCTAAAGCTTTCATGAACCTGGCCATGTGTCGAGTCATTGAAGAGGAAGGTCTTGGACTGGATGTTGTATCTGGTGGTGAGCTTTATACGGCTCGCAGAGCAGGCTTCCCCATGGAGAAAGTATACTTTCATGGCAACAACAAGACAGACGCAGAACTTCAACAAGCTATAGAATATGGCATTGGCCACATTGTGCTTGACAATCACTATGAGATGGAACGACTTAACAACATTGCTGGGCGAGCAGGCAGAACGGTGAAGGTGCTTTTGCGCATTACGCCAGGCATTGAATGCCATACCCACGAGTTTATTCGAACAGGTCAAATTGACTCCAAATTTGGCTTTCCTCTCCCTACAGGTCAAGCCATGGAAGCAATTCAAGCCGTTGTAGAATGTAACAATCTTATCTACGATGGACTTCATTGTCATATTGGCTCTCAGATTTTCGAACTAGAATCATTCCGCTACGCTGCGGAAGTTATGATGAACTTTATTGAAGAGATTCACCAAAAGACTGGTGCTGTTACTTCCATCTTGAATCTTGGCGGTGGCTTTGGCATTCGTTACACAGAATCGGACGAACCAGCCGATATTAACGACTATGCAAGAACCGTTCTTGGTGCTGTACAAGGGGAAGCTGAAAAAAGAGGATTGACCATTCCGAAAGTGGTCGTCGAACCTGGACGCTCCATTGCCGGTCCTACTGGAACGACTTTATACACCATTGGGTCTGTCAAAGAAATTCATGGCGTTCGCAAGTATGTCGCTGTAGACGGCGGTATGAACGACAACCCTCGTCCTGCTCTTTACGGCTCCCGCTACGAAGCCATGATTGCCAACAAAGCAGAGCAAGCAGCTGAAGAAGTTGTTTCAATTACAGGAAAATGTTGTGAATCTGGAGACATGTTAATCTGGGATGTAAGCTTACCAAAAGCAGAAAGTGGCGATATTCTCGCTGTATCAAGCACAGGTGCTTACAACTACACCATGTCTATGAACTATAATCGCATTGGACGTCCTGCTGTCGTCTTTGTTCGCGATGGACAGTCTGCAGTCGTTGTAGAAAGAGAATCCTTAGATGATCTCATTCGCAATGATCGGATTCCACCTTATCTACAAAGATAAGGGTATCGAATGAATATCCTATAACCACGGAAGCAATCTTATTAACATACTCGTGAGACTACGTGAAAGGGGTGACGGAAGATGTCAGAAAAATTTTATGAGTTGGCTATGGAACAATTAAGAAAACAAACAGAGGATCAAGCTACCGAAACCGTCGCTGAAACAGTCGAAGAGAGAGAGTAAAAGGTTGTCCTAAGCATGGTTATATAGGGCTATCGATTATCGAAACTAAAATGCGGTACCCAGCTTTTTGAGCTGGTACCGCATTTTTTTCTTGATCTTCCCTATGGTAAAGTGATATAACATATATAAGAATATAATTATATAATGTTGAGATTGTTCCTTATCTCTATTTTTGGCCATGCTTTTTCAGGAGGTTTTTTCTGATGAAAGAGCGCAACAAATTTCTACTCATGCTCTTGATTTTTTTGGCTGCCTTTTATATTCCTCTAGATAGTGCCAGAGTACAAGGTGCCTTGATAGAAGCTTTTTATATGTTACAAGATTATGCAAGAGAGCATGTCTTAACGTGCTTGATCCCGGCTTTCTTTATAGCCGGTGCCATTGCCATTTTCGTATCTCAAGCAGCGGTGCTCAAGTATTTTGGTGCTGCTGCCAATAAAGTTTTATCTTATGCTGTAGCATCTGTCTCAGGTACTATCTTGGCCGTCTGTTCTTGCACCGTCTTGCCACTTTTTGCTGGCATCTATATGCGTGGCGCAGGTATTGGACCAGCAACGGCTTTCTTGTTCTCGGGACCGGCCATTAATGTGCTCGCTATTATACTAACAGCAAAAGTGTTAGGTTGGGAATTAGGTGTTGCTCGAGCCATTGGAGCGATTGTTTTTTCCATTGTTATTGGTCTTCTGATGCACCTTATCTTTTTGAAAGAGGAAAAAGAAAAAGAAGTTGCTTCCTTCCATATACCTGCAGAAGAAGATCGACGGAGCCTCTGGCAATATATCGTCTACTTTGGTACTATGATTTTACTCTTAATTACAGCTTCTTGGGGAAGACCACCGGAAGATGGAGGTTTTTTCTACTTTGTCTATACCATAAAATGGCCTCTTACTGTCTCATTGTTGATTCTATTGGCTATACTGTTGAAACGCTGGTTTACCCAAGAAGAACGAAAAGAGTGGGTGGGATCAACTTGGTCGTTTACCAAACAGATCTTCCCGTTGCTCTTAATCGGTGTTCTCGTTGCAGGCTTTCTCATGGGCCGACCTGGCACAGATAGTGGTATCATACCTGCAGAATACGTGAGTGCTCTTGTAGGTGGCAACTCTCTCAGTGCCAACTTCTTGGCTGCTTTTCTTGGTGCTTTTATGTACTTTGCCACACTGACAGAAGTGCCTATCTTACAAGGTCTCCTAGGAAGCGGCATGGGCAAAGGTCCCGCTTTGGCGTTGCTCTTAGCAGGTCCCTCTTTAAGCTTGCCAAACGTCATCGTTATTCATCAGATCATGGGTTTTAAGAAAACAGCCGTCTATGTAGTTTTGGTTGTAACGATGGCGACAATCAGTGGATTTATCTTCGGTACTTTTTGGGGATAACGCTATAAGACAGAAAAAGTGAAAGGAAGATATTCTATGGATATTAAAGTTCTCGGAACGGGCTGTCCAAAATGTAACCAGCTAGAAGAAAGAGTAAAAAAAGTTGTTCAAGAGCTAGGTCAAAAGGCTACCGTATCCAAAGTAGGCGATATCAAAGAGATTATGTCTTATGGTGTAATGATGACACCCGCTTTGGTTGTGGACGGAGAGGTAAAGTTCTCTGGAAAGCTGCCTTCGGAAGAGGAAATCAAAAACCTTTTTGCATAAGCGAGCAAAGGCCTTCCGGCATTGAACTGTGGAAGGCCTTTTCCTGTTAACCCCCCATGCCCGGTCGGGCACAACCATTTGATGAAAATCAGCTTTTTCTGATTACGTTGGGGTTACTTTGTGCAGGGGCCTGGTCATCACGCTTTCCTCCGCTCTGGACTGGTCCCACGCTGTTACCGCCAGCAAGCTGGCGACAGCTGAGGTCCCAAGTCCCGCTGCGGAAAGCGTGATGCCCAGGCCCAGAGGGCTTTTTACTGATTGTTACTTTCCGTTGACATTGCTTTGCGTAACGTCCTGCTATGTTTACACAGCTGCCTATTGTATTTGCAATAGGCCCAAACTCAGTCACAACCAGCAAAATGTACCTGGGTCAGGCGTTATGAATTCCTGGAGAGAGGACTTCAGACCTCAGCCATCGGCAGCTTGCTGCCGTTCATGGCGTGGGATGAGTCCGTTCGGAAGGAAATCATAACGCCTGACCCACCACAAATTATCTATTTTCGTCTTAACCAGCCATGCCCGACTAAGACGTACTGTTATCACTGAAGGAGGATAGACTACAGCATGATTGAAACGAAACAACAAGAAGATCTCTCTTTCTGGGTCGAACTCTTCAAAGTACTAAGCGACAAAAGTCGATTAACCATTTTAGCTTTGCTCATGAACAAGCCCCTTTGCGTTTGCGAAATTGTCAACTATCTAGGCATGACCCAACCAGCCGTCTCACAACACCTGCGTCGCTTGAAAGCTGTTGATTTAGTGAAAGAACGCAAAGAAGGACAATGGGTTGTCTACCGAGCCCATCAGGAAAAAATTGCTTGTCTTCAACAAGCCTATGGAAGACTTTTTCAATTTGGAGCAAAGGAAATTGAAAAAGTAGAAATGTTAAGACCGCTATCAACAGAATAAGTTAAGGAACCTTTCTTCACGATGGGGAAGAAAGCATGGTATAATATTTAGAATTAACGATAAAGCAAGAGGTGGGTCGGAGCTTGGAGATTATTCTTACCCACAATAATACGGATTTTGATGGCATTGCTTCGGCTTATGGAGCACACAAATTGTACCCAAGAGCTGTTCCTGTCTTACCGAGCAAGCTTGGGGCGAATGTACAAGAATTTATGGCTCTGCACAAAGATACATTGGGCTTCAAAAGCGTCAAGAAAATCAATCCGCAAAAAGTGAAAAGAATTATTCTGGTGGATACGAAGTCGCCCAATCGTGTCGGTCCTTTGGGCAAGCTTTTACGGGATCCTCGAGTAGATGTGCATATTTTCGATCATCATCCTCCAGGGGAAGACGATGCTGTAGGCTCCTACATCAATCAAGACAATGTAGGCGCTGTTACAACGCTGATTGTAGAAGAAATGCAGAAACGAAAGGTAAAGCTTACTTCTTTCGATGCGACTTTACTCGCTTTAGGTATTTATGAAGATACAGGCAGCCTTATGTTTTCTACGACGACAGCCCGCGATGCAGCAGCGATTGCCTATTTGTTGCAGCAAGGAGCCAACTTAGCTGTTGTTAGCGAATTTATCGATCGACCGCTTTCGGTAGAACAAAGAATGCTCTTTCACATGATCATGAAAAATGCAGAAGTGCATATGATTCAAGGTCTGAAGATTGTTATAACCCAGGCGACGGTAAAAGAGTATATTGAAGGGCTAAGCTTGCTCGTCTATAAACTTAGTGAAAATGAAAGTCCCGATGTTATTTTTGCTGTTGTCAAAATGGACGATCGCGTTGTTGTTGTAGGCCGTAGCCGAATTGAGCATGTGAAAGTGAACAAACTGCTGCTCCCTTTAGGTGGAGGCGGTCACGGCGCTGCAGCTGCTGCTACCATAAAAGGTGCCATTCCAGAAGAGATTGTACCGATCTTACTGGAGCGACTCTATGAGACCATAGAACCCCAAAAAGGGGCTCGAGAGATCATGTCATCGCCTGTCAAATCGGTGACCTCGAATACGACGATTGAAGAAGCAGGAAAAGTATTGCTTCGTTATGGTCATACAGGCATGCCCATCGTAGATGGTGATAAATTGGTCGGTGTTATCAGTCGCCGCGATCTAGACAAAGCTTTTTTTCATGGCCTTCGTCATGCACCTGTTAAAGGCTTTATGTCTCGTAACGTTATCACCATCGGTCCAGAGAGCTCAATACGAGAAATTCAACGGTTGATGATTGAACAAGACATTGGACGCCTGCCAGTCTTAGAAAAAGGAAAGCTCATCGGAATTGTATCGCGTACAGATGTACTGCGTACGTTACACGGAGACGATACACCTCGGATCTATCGCACCAACTTTCCTTCTTTATCTCCAGAAGAGCCTAAAATGCTTCTTGACGACAATCGGCTCGATATTTTACTGGAAGAACGTTTGCCAGAAAAGATTCTTCATCTTTTCCACAACATTGGTCAACTGGCTGACGAAGCAAACGTAAAAGTCTATGTAGTAGGTGGCTTTGTACGTGATCTCTTGCTGGGAGTAGAAAACCTTGATATAGACCTTGTGGTAGAAGGCGATGGCATTGCTTTTTCTACAAGGTTGGCTCGCTTTTTACGAGCTCGATTGCGTGTTCATGAGAAGTTCGGAACAGCCATGCTTGTCTGGGATGATCAGAAAATCGATGTAGCTACTGCACGTAGAGAATTTTACCAACATCCTGCGGCGCTTCCTCAGGTAGAAGCATCGAATTTGCGGCAAGATCTCTATCGTCGTGATTTTACCATTAATGCCTTGGCGATACAGCTGAATTTACCTGCTTTTGGCTATCTCGTTGACTTTTTCTCAGGTCGAAGAGATTTAGAACAAGGCTTAATTCGTGTCCTATATAACCTAAGCTTTGTTGAAGATCCAACTCGAATTATCAGAGCCATACGGTTTGAACAACGTTATGGCTTTATGATGGAAGCAGAGACTTTAGAATTTGCCCATGAAGCGATTTCACGGAAAATGATCGGAGAAGTTTCTTTTGAGCGCATGTTTGACGAGTTGTTGTTGATTTTGCAGGAAAAAAATCCTGTACCAGCCTTGTGTAGAGTTACAGAGTTCGGTATTTGGGAATTTTTTCTGCCCGATCTCCAGTGGAGCGATGGGCTTGAAAGCGAACTAGCCAATGTTACCACCCTTCAGCATCTCTTAAAAGAGCAGCAATGGTGGGATAGCAAGAGTCAGTGGATTTCTTACTTTTTGGTTCTTACCAAACACCTCAAGCCTGACGGAATAGAAGTAGCTCTTCAACGGTATCCTCTCAAGCTTTGGATTCGTGAAGCCATTGTAACAATATCAGAAGAAGGCTTTCGAGTTGCGCAAGAGCTAGATAAATGGTTAAAAGGCGGAAAAAACAGTGAACTAGATGAGATACTACAAGGCTGGTCTGTAGAAGCCTTTCTTTCCCTGCGAGCAACCTATCCCGTTCAAGAGACTATCCTCCTTTTGGAAGCGTGGCAGGCAATCCGAAAAACGAGTATTTCTATTACAGGCAATGATATTAAAGCCTTGGGCATTAAGCCTGGTCCAATTTACGGAGAGATTATGAATAGGCTTCGTGTAGAAAGATTGGATGGAACTGTGCAAAGTTCTGAAGAAGAACGACAACGGTTACGGGAGATCTTGATTGAACTGGGTTATGGAAGTAAAGACTAGGAGGAAAAAATGCTTGATTTATCCTTGGCTTCTCTGGCGGCGAAAGCGCCGGCCATACTGTTGGGCTTAGCCCTTCACGAGTACGCCCATGCCAAGGCCGCTACGATGCTTGGGGATCCCACGCCGGAACAGGAAGGTCGCTTAACGATTAACCCTTTGCCGCACCTTGATGTCATTGGCACCTTGATGCTGATCATTGCGCCGATTGGATGGGCCAAACCTGTCAATGTAAATCCTTACAACTTTCGGGGCGACCCAAAACGTGGCATGATGTATGTTTCCTTAGCGGGACCGGCCATGAACATCTTTTTAGCCCTTATATCGATGATTTTGCTTGTTGGTTTTTACAGACAGCCGGAACTTCATAGCGTCTTACAATGGATGATTATTGTAAATATCTCTTTGGCTGTCTTTAATATGCTCCCCATTCCACCACTGGATGGTTCGAAAGTACTAGCAGGATTGTTACCGTACCGACATCTAGGCTGGATGAGTAAGGTAGAACAATACGGTCCCCTCATTCTTATTGTAGCTGTTGTTACAGGCATTGCACAAATGATCATTCGACCTCTTTGGATACTCGTCCACGATGGCTTTATCTATCCCATAGGTCGATTTATAGGATCTTTTATATTTTTTTGATATCGCTTTTTAGGAGGAACCAAAACGGTGAAAAAAGGCACAATTTTTAGTGGCATGCGACCTACAGGCCGCTTGCATATTGGTCACCTGAGTGTCCTAGAGAACTGGGTACGCTTACAGGATGACTATAACTGCATTTACGGCATTGTGGATTGGCATGCCCTGACCACTTCTTTTGAAGATGTACAAGCTTTACAAAATAACATTCGTGAAATTGCTTTAGATTGGCTTTCCGCAGGCTTAGATCCTGAGAAAAGCATCATTATGGTACAATCTCAAGTTAAAGAACATGCTGAGTTGCATTTGCTGTTCTCGATGATGACACCCCTTAGCTGGTTAGAACGTTGTCCGACTTACAAAGACCAGGTGCAGCAGTTCGGTCAACAAGGAAAAGAAATTAACATGTATGGCTTTTTAGGCTATCCTTTATTACAATCAGCTGATATCTTGCTCTATCGAGCCGATCATGTTCCTGTTGGACAAGACCAACTTCCTCATATTGAGATTTGTCGAGAAGTAGCACGACGATTTAATTATCTCTATCAGCAAGAGCTTTTCCCGGAGCCACAAGCGCTGCTTTCGAAAGTAGCCCTCCTACCAGGCATTGATAAACGTAAAATGAGCAAGTCCTACGGCAATGACATTCCTTTATCAGCATCAGCAGAAGAAGTGAAAGAAAAAGTTCGTCTGATGGTTACTGATCCATCTCGCGTGAAAAAGACCGATCCAGGCGATCCTTCTGTCTGTGTCGTTCATAGCTATCATGAGATTTACAATGCCGAAGAAGTAGAGGAGCACGCCCAAGGTTGCCGCAGTGCAGGCATTGGTTGTGTGGCTTGTAAAAAACGGCTTGCTGTTAAGCTAGAAGAAGTCCTAGGACCGATTCGGGAACGTCGTCAAGAGTTGCTTTCTCGACCCGGCTTGGTCGATGAGATTCTAGAAGAAGGATCCAGAAAAGCTCGTGCCATTGCTGCTGAAACAATGATGCAAGTGCGAGAAGCTATGGGTGTAAAAGGCCCTTTAGAAAGGTAAAAAGATGACCTATCGAGTCAATCTTCCTGTTTTTGAAGGACCTTTTGACTTGCTCTTTCATCTGATTGAGAAGAAAGAATTGGATATCTATGATATACCAATTGGTCAAATCACAGCAGAGTACTTGAACTACTTGCGACAAATGGAAGAGTTGGACCTGGAAGTGGCCAGCTCTTTTCTTGTCATGGCAGCCACATTGCTATCTATCAAAGCACGGATGCTTTTGCCCAAGCCGGCAGCGTCCGAAGAAGGAGAAGCTGAGGAAATTGATCCGCGGCAAGAACTGGTTGATCGATTGTTAGAATATCGAAAATACAAAGCTGTCGCAGAATTACTAAAGTCAAAAGAAGAAGAGTATGGGAGAAACTTCCCAAGATCCATCGATCCGGCCAGTTTAGCGCATCTCTTTGCGGAAGAGGACCCTTTACAAGGTATTATGATAGGTGATTTGCTCGAATCTTTGCGCAATGCTCTTCAGGAAGAAGAGGAAAAAGAGCTCGTAACAGAAATCCCAAAAGAAGAAATCTCCATTCAACAGCGGATGAAAGAACTACTAGAGAAAGTGGAAGCGCAAGGACGAGAAAAACCAGTGCTTTTTCAGCACTACTTGCGCTCATCTTATAGTGTCAGTGAAGCAATTGTAACTTTTTTAGCTTTATTAGAGTTAATCCGAATGAGAAAAATTCAAGCAATTCAACAAGAAGCTCTTGGTGATATCTATTTGCTTCCTGGACAAATTTCATGACTGGGACAAGCTTTCCAAGTATATAAGGGGAGGACTAAATTGGACCCTCTTTTTGTCGAAGATCGGTCTCGTGAATTAGAAGCCCTTTTATTTGTATCTCCCGATCCTGTGCCGCTGGATTTGCTCTCTGATGTTGTTGGTTTACCACCTGAGGAGATAGAAAAGCAACTAAAGGCACTCGCAGCAGAATATGATCAGCAACGACGAGGCTGGCAATTGGAAGAAGTTGCCGGTGGCTATCGTTTGGCGACAAGACCTGAATACAGCGCCTATGTTATGCGGTTTTTGAAACCCCAGGGCCCCCAGGGCTTATCGAAAGCAGCGCTGGAGACATTGGCAATTATTGCCTACCACCAGCCTGTAACAAGGGCTGAAATAGAAGAAATTCGCGGCGTCAAAGCCGATCGCTCTCTAGCTACACTGCTTGGCAAAAAGTTGATTCAAGAAAAAGGTCGAAAAGAAGCACTGGGAAGACCCATTCTATACGGCACAACAGACCACTTTCTTCGTCACTTTGGCTTACGTACGTTAGAGGAATTACCGTCTTTAGATGAAGTCTTTGTTCAACCGGATCTGACCTTCCCTGAGGAACAGGAGCGGAATAATGAGGGCGAGCCAGTAAAAAAGCAAGAAAGAAAGGAACTATAGGGAGGGGAACCTATCATGGAATCAACTCGTCATACTTTGAAACTACGAAGTATTACTCTGTCATACTTGGAGTGGAAAGGAAAGGGTCAAGAACCTCTCTTGCTCCTTCATGGACTGGGCGATCATGCGCTTGTCTGGTCTGATCTAGCCGACTTGCTTAAAGATGATTTTCACATTATTGCACCGGATATGCGTGGCCACGGAGAAAGTGACAAGCCTCATAAAGGCTATACTTTTGACCATGCTATCGATGATCTGGAACAATTGATGGATCATTTGCAGTGGTCTTCAGCCCATATCGTGGGCCACTCTTGGACGGGTAAGTTAGCACCGATCTGGGCTCGCAAGCAGAGTGGGCGCTTTCGAAGCATGGTGCTTATTGATCCCATCTTCATTGTCAAAATGCCAGCTCTCATGAAGCTATCTTTCCCCATTTTGTATCGTGTTTTAGACAGCCTCAAAGGCATGGGTCCTTTTGCCAACTATGAAGAAGCGGAAGCCAAAGCACGGCAACTGCGCCAGTATGAGGGCTGGAGTGAACTACAACAAAAAGTATTTCGTCAAGGACTCGAAGAAAAAGGAGAAGGGCGCTGGGGTAGTAAATTTGTTATACCAGCACGCAATCAAATTTTCGAAGATGTTATGAAAGTAGCAGGTCTGACGGAAGAAATCACTGTGCCAACACTTTTTGTGCAGCCGGAAAAAGGCGTCAATCGAGCCGAATTTCTCGTAAAACCCTATAAAAAATACCTAAAAAACCTAACAATCGCCAATGTTCCAGGGAACCACTGGCCTCATCTCGTGGAACCCCTTCACTTTAATGCTGCAGTCCGCGACTTTTTGCAGAGTCATCGGGAATCGTAAGAAGTAGGGAAGTACTATACAGGAAAAAAAGGAGAGGGCTTAACAAAATGGCAAACTATATAGACGGCAAAGCAATGGCGGCTGAATTGCGAGCCGAAGTAAAAGCAGAAGTGGAAAAATTAAAAGCCCAGGGCTTTCAACCAAAGCTGGCTGTCTTGCTCGTGGGAGACGATCCGGCTTCGGTACTCTACGCTCGTTCTAAAGAAAAAAGCGCAGCCAATGTAGGCATAGACTTTGAACTTTTCCATTTACCAGGTCAGACAACAGAAGAAGAAGTATTAAGGTTGATTGAAAGGCTGAACCAAGACGATCAAGTCCATGGCATTATGGTAGAGTTACCTGTGCCAAAACATATCTCGAAAGAAAAAGTAATGGAAAAAGTTGATCCACGCAAAGATGTTGATGGTGTTCATCCATTGAACCGAGGCTACCTTGTGGCGGGACGCCCAGCTCTTGTACCAGCGACACCGCAAAGCTGCATTATATTGCTAGAACGCTCCGGTATTGATTTGCGAGGCAAGAAAGTGGTCTTGGTAGGACGAGGCGAGACAGTTGGCAAGCCTTTGTTCTTTTTGCTCTTACAAAAGAATGCCACTGTAACACTCTGTCATACTGGCACTAAAGACCTCGCCAAAGAAGTACAAGCTGGGGAAATTGTCATTGCTGCGGCAGGTCGGGCCGGTCTCATTACGAAAGAGATGATTGCCCCAGGTGCCGTTGTAATTGATGCAGGTATCAATGAAGTCGAGGGACGCATTGTGGGCGATGTTGTTACAGAAGAAGTGGCAGAAGTAGCTTCACTGATTACGCCTGTTCCCGGTGGGGTCGGTGCTTGTACAACAGTCCTACTCTTTAACAATGTCGTAGAAGGACTCAAAATGCAAAAAGGCTTATAGGAGCTGAATGGGATAGATGAAAAAGCTGTTTGAAGAATCTTTACAAGAAGTGCTTGCGCAGTCAGCCTCAGCAGCACCAACACCTGGCGGTGGTTCTGTATCGGCCATTGCTGGTGCTTTTGGTGCGGCCATGGTCGCTATGGTTGGCAACTTAACAGTGGGAAAAGAAAAATACAAAGACGTAGAACCAGAAGTAAAAGAACTGCTTGCCCAATCCAATCAGTTGATGAAAGAACTAGAAGAACTTGTTCAAGCCGATATAGACGCTTTCAATAACTATATGGATGTTTTTAAAATGGCCAAAAACACAGAAGAAGAAAAAGCACTGCGAGCGGAAGCACTGCAAAAAGCGGCCATTGCAGCAACTGATGTACCTCTACGTATTGGAGAAGCAACGATCAAAGGATTGCAGGTAGCTCAAAAAATGGCTGCACTGGGGAACAAAGTAGCCATTTCCGATGTAGGCGTAGGTGCTTATCTCGGTGAGGCCGCTTTGAAAGGCGCTTTACTAAGTGTAGATATCAACATACCGGTGATTAAAGATCAAGCCTATGTAGAGAAAGCCGTAGCAAAAAGAGATGAACTTATTGCAGAAGCAGAAGCGTTACGATCCAAAGCGGTAGAAGTGGTCAAAGAACGAATATAAAAGGAATAAACAGAATTGAATTGGGAATAATATCCTCCTGAGATAGAGGGGGATTTCCCAATGGTGACCAAACTGATTCTGGGAACCCTCTTGGTTGGGACATTGCTCCTGAGCCTGGGGGTTCTTTTATTTCAATTACCACTAACTTTGCAGATTACATATGACAAAAAAGGAGCAAAAAATAGAGTTGATGTTAACTTGCTCCTCTTTAATCGCGCCATACCTCTTGTTAAAAATCCTTTTACATCTAAAATAGAAAAAAATAAAAAAGGATTGCCATCGATGAAAGCAGAGGCGCCGCAAGAAAAGCATCATGAAAAAGAAATGATGCAGATGTTTGGCACTTTACAACGGGCCATTCCTAAGACGCGGCAATACTTAAGTTATTTACGTCGTAACGCCAAAAAGCTTCAGATACGAAAGCTACACTGGGGAAGCCATGTAGGGGGAACGGATGCCCTTGAAACGGCCATGCTTTCAGGGTTTTTGTGGACACTTAAGATGTCCTTGCTAGGTCGTTTTTTTTACTTGTTGGATAGAAAAGATGAAAAGCCAAGAGTTTTCGTGAATCCTTGGTATCAAGGAAAACGGTTTGATATGCATATTGATTGTATAGTTACCCTACGACCGGGTCATATTATTTTTACCGGACTTTGGCATGCCGGAATTATGCCGCCTGTGTTATCTAAGGGGGGTGAAGGAAAGAATGAACCATCCCATCGAAGGTCTTATGCGAACAGCCATGGAAAGTATCAAAGAAATGGTTGATGTTAATACCGTCGTCGGCGACGCTGTACAAGCCCCGGACGGCAGTCTAATAATTCCAGTTTCACGAGTAGCCTGTGGCTTTGCGGTAGGTGGCTCAGAGTTTAGTACCGATAGCAGAATGGAAGAGCCAGAAGAACGGGCCTCTGCGTTGCCTTTTGGAGGCGGAAGTGGTGCTGGTGTATCAGTTCAACCTGTAGGCTTTCTTGTCGTACACAACGGAAGTGTGCGTCTTTTGCCTGTAGACGGTACAGCTATGGTCGATCGCTTAATTGATTTAGCTCCGCAGATGATGGATCGCCTCAAGTGCATGATGGAAAAAGAAGAGTGTGAGAGTCCTGATAAAGAGCCTTGTGATGAGAATCCAGAAGGATCCACTGTTAATCCGGAAAAAATCTGCTAAGCTAAGGCCACTTTTCGTAGTGCTCAGTGATTGTGGCATAATGCTGTGCTACTTTCATTTGGTTGTACCGTCCAGACAGAGAGGACTTATAAAAAGAACCTTGAGTTTCACTGAAACTCAAGGTTCTTTTTATTTTTTAGAGCAAAGTTGTAGCGAAACAAAGCTTTAATCTTCTAATCCGCCTTCAGTACCTTTTTTTTCTACATTCGAAGTGTTATTGAGAAAATCTGAAGGTGTGGGTGCTTTCGTAGTCGGTGCAGGTTCTGTTGGCTTTGACGTTGAGGGAGGACTTGTGGAGCTTTTTGTGGGGCTGCCACTATCATTTCCTAGATCGGGAACGGCAGGTACGTTATTCCACAATTCAGCCAGTTTTTTGGCTTCTTCGTTTGAGAGAGAAGTAGAATTATCAATTGATGACGGTGCTTTGTTTGTAGGAGAAGACGTTGAGCCATTAGCTGGTGGGGTTGAGGAAGAATTTGAATATCTGGATGTAGAAGATGGATAGTAGGAATCAGAAGAACTAGAGGAAGAAGCTGTAGAATCAGTTGACGCAGTTGAACTGTTGGAATCGTTTTCTGCCGAAGCGGTGCTGGCTCCATCAGAAGGGATCGTTGAGGCAGAAGCGGAGCGGCCTATAAAGTCACCTGCAGCATGTAAAACTTCTGCAGGGCGGGCAAAGGCTTGCACAGGTCGATCTTGTAAAGCACTATTGAGAACTTCTCGAAACATTGCAGCAGGATAGGAACCACCATAGATTTGACGTAAATAATTATGGCGGTCTGTTCTGTCATAACCCATCCAAACTGCACAGGTTAGTTCTGGTGTATACCCGACAAACCAGGCATCTTTGTTACCGCGGAGATTGCGAAATTCTGCGATGGGTGGTAGCTCCACAGTCCCTGTTTTACCTGCTACAGGTCTGTTCATCTGCGCTCTTGTGCCTGTTCCAGACTGGACAGCCGTTACCAGCATATCCGTCATTTGGTAGGCAGCTACTTCACTAAGTACTCGATTGATATCTGGAACGATCGGTTTTTCCCGTCCCTGAAAATCAACAATCCGGGTTACTGCGTGAGGCTCATTATAAATCCCTCCATTGGCCATGGAGGCATAGGAGCCGGCCATTTGCAGAGGTGAGACGCCTCTGGTCATACCTCCAAGTGCAAGAGACAGATAAGGTTCTTCACCTTCCATGGGCAATCCCGTTTTACGAGCAAAGTCAACGCCTACAGTAGGGCCGATGTGGCGAAAAAGATAAACAGCCGGTACGTTGATAGATTGAGCAACTGCCTGTCGAATGGTAACATGGCCGCGATAGGTGTTGTCATAATTTCTAGGGACATAGCCGCCACCGAAATTGATAGGACTATCTGGTAAGATATCATTCGGATGAAAGCCTGCTTCCATGGCTGGTGCAAAGACAAAAATTGGTTTGGCCGCCGAGCCTGGTTGTCTTTTTAACTGACTGGCTCGATTAAAGCTACGAACACCATCGTAATTGCGTCCACCGCCAAGGCCACGAATCAACCCACTTTCTTGTTCTATCACAGCCATAGCCGCTTGAACAAGTTGGTCGCTAGAATTCGGTGGAAAAAAGGCTTCGCTGGAGAGAACCTCTTCAATCTTTTGTTGCAACCTTCGATCCATGGCTGTATAAATATGCAAACCTCCGCGGAAGACCTGACTGTCTGTATAGCCATGGCGACTCGTCAACTCTTCAATCACGTAATCGACATACGCAGGAAAGGGATATTGTAAAGAATTTATGTGTACTTGTTGGGGTAATGGCTCAGAAGCGGCCATTCTTGCTTCTTCTTGTGTTATCAAACCGTTTTGAATCATGAGGTGCAAAACGGTACTACGACGATCAGAAGCAGCTTCTGCATTATGAATGGGAGAATAAAAGCTAGGGCGACGAGGCATACCTGCAAGCAAAGCAGCTTCTGCTAAATTAATATCACGAATATCTTTATTAAAATAGGTTTGTGCAGCTGCTTGCACACCATAAGCACCATGACCAAAGTATATCCAATTTAAGTACATTTCTAGGATTTCATCTTTGGTATATCGTCTTTCGATTTGATAAGCCAGAAAGGCCTCATGAATTTTTCGTTGAATTGTTTTTTCCGGTGATAAAATAGCGTTCTTTGCCAGCTGTTGCGTAATCGTACTGGCACCTTGAGAAAAACCGCCATCTTGAACATTGGTAAAAAAAGCCCTCAATATAGCTCGCAAGTCAATACCTTGATGGTTGTGAAAACGTAAATCTTCAGCGACTAATATGGCTTTTTGTAGATTCTCAGGAACTTCTTCAATCGATACAGGAATTCGATTTTGCTCGCCATGTAAAGCCGTAATCAACTCGCCATCTTTATCATAAATAAAAGAGGTGGCTTGCATCGATAGGAGAGAATCGGCATCGAAAGCAGGTCGATCTTGTAAATAGTAAGCTAAGACGAGTAAAGGCGGTAAAAACAGAAAGAGAAATAGAACAAGGAGAGGAATCAGAAAAGGTCGAACGTAGCCTTTCAGCTTTGGTTGAAGCACTTCATTCCAAAAAGATTCGGCTTCTTTTTTTTCTTTCATCACACAGAACCAACCTACCTTCCAGGAGGGTATTTATTCCAGCCCTACCAATCATACCAAATTAATTCGGAGAAGGTAGCCAAAACCCTCCCATGAATTAACATATTTTAACTCTTTTTCCTTATGCCTTTTCCGGCGATATTTTCATGCTCGGTGGAGGAGAAGCTTCTACGAATTGGCTCTTTCCTTAATCCGGTTCTAGCCTATCCCGGTTGGTCATAAGCTTGTACCAGTCGGAGGTGATTATCGTGAATTGGATATGGACAATTTTTATCATTGTTGGAGTTGCCGTTGCGGCAGCACAAGGAGAAATTCACAAAGTTACCGAAGGAGCCATTAAAGGGGCAGAAATGGCAGTCGCTGTGGCTCTAGGACTGATTGGAGTCATGGCTTTATGGCTAGGTATCATGCGCATTGCCCAAGAAGCAGGGCTCGTTAACTTATTAGCACGAGCTGCTAGGCCTGTGATGGCCAAGCTTTTTCCTTCTATTCCATCGAATCATCCAGCGCTCGGACACATCATCATGAATTTGAGTGCCAATATACTGGGACTAGGTAGTGCAGCAACGCCTTTTGGTATGAAAGCAATGCAAGAAATGCAGAAACTAAACGGTAATCGTCCTGTGGCATCAGAAGCGATGTGCACCTTTCTGGCTTTGAATACTTCTTGTCTCACTCTTGTTCCAGCTACCATTATCAGTGTTCGTGTAGCAGCTAACTCTGCCAATCCCACTGAAATTGTAGGGCCGACCATCTTAGCGACGGCTGTTGGTATGACAGTGGCTATAACAGCCGATTGGATATTAAGAACTTATTATCGCCGCCGAGGAGGCTTCTAAGATGCTAACAGAGATACTTGATCCCCTATCAAGATGGACAGTGCCCCTGTTGCTGACAATTATCTTACTCGTCGGATTAATGAAAAAAGTTAAAGTTTATGATGCTTTTGTCTCCGGTGCTGAAGAAGGCTTCACGATAGCAATTAAGCTCATACCCTATCTCGTAGCAATGATGGTGGCCATTGGAATTTTTCGAGAGACCGGTGCACTGGCTATCGTTCTCGGCTTTTTAGCGCCTTTAACAAGTTGGCTTGGCATACCTGGCGAAATATTGCCTCTTGCCATTATGCGTCCTCTCTCCGGTAGCGGGGCTCTCGGTGTAGCTACGGAGTTAATTCAAACGCATGGCCCCGATTCCTTTATTGGACGTCTGGCTTCTACCATGCAAGGAACGACCGATACGACTTTTTTTGTTCTAACCATTTACTTTGGTGCTGTAGGTGTAAGCCGTTATCGATATGCCCTATTTACAGGTTTATTGGCTGATGTGACAAGTTTTTTGGCTTCGGTATATTTTTGTCGACTTTTATTTATATAGAGATAAAGTCTGAAAAAGAACAGAGAAAGAAAAAGATTTTCCTACAAAAGTTCTTTTATACACAAGCTTTTTGTGGTACTATAATAGCGAGATTAAGTTGATCATCTATTCAGAATAGACTGTCAACGATAGTGCCACGAAAGGAGGGAGGACGATGGCAAAGCAATCTTATATGTACCAGATAGGCGAACGTGTAATTACTTATAATGCGCAATCAGGGACTATTAGCAGCATCGTTCATGATGAAGATGGTGGTAGCTTTTTACTTGTAAAACTCGATCATATGACTGGCGAATATGCTTACGACTTTAGCGAAGTCACAAGACTTGCGAAAGTAAGAAGTAACCATAGAACGAAAGCAGAGCCTGTCCTGAGTCGGTGCTGAAAAGAAAAGCCTAGCTTCCTTGCCTTGTGGAAAAGAGAATACGGTAAAAAGACCTACTTTGGGCCATAATTGGAAAGTAGGTCTTTTGTTTTATTTTTTGAAATCGCTTACAATAGATCGTAAAACCTAACCTATATATACTATAAGGAGGACAAGACAACGGAAACTATACGCTTACAAAAAGTCCTTGCTGCAGCAGGCATAGCATCTCGCAGAGAAGCAGAACAAATGATTGTTGCAGGCCGTGTACAAATAAATGGTAAGACAGTTAAAGAATTGGGTGTAAAAGTTCAAGAAGGAATAGACCAAATTGCTGTAGACGGCAAGGTAATTGATTCTAAAGAAGAAAAAGTTTATTATCTTTTGAACAAGCCAAAAGGCTATGTGACGACGAAAAAAGATCCACAAGGAAGGCCGACTGTAATGAACTTGCTTTCGGAAGTAAAAAAACGGATCTTTCCAGTGGGTCGCCTTGATCAAGATACAACAGGCTTGTTGTTGCTTACCAATGATGGTGATCTAGCCTATCGATTGACCCATCCTAGCTTTGGGGTAGAGAAGACCTATGAAGTTACTTTAAAAGGACAGGTGAACGCTGTAACGCTCTCTCTTCTAGCGAAAGGTGTTGAGCTAGAAGATGGTGTCACAGCGCCTGCGAAAGTTCGAATGATAAAAAAAGACAAAGATTCAACAACGCTCGAATTAACCATTCATGAAGGTCGCAATCGTCAGGTTCGCCGTATGGGGGAAGCAGTTGGCCATAAAGTGATCTCATTACAAAGGCTATCTTTTGGACCCTTGAAATTACAAGGCTTGCCGGAAGGATCTTATCGCAAACTAAGACCTTCTCAAGTAGCTCAGCTTATAAAAGAAGTATCTTCGCCAGCTACGAAGAAGAATAACAAGGGAGGGAAAGACCATAAAAAGGCCGACTCTAGAAAAAGGACTTATTCAGGTCTACACAGGAAGCGGAAAGGGTAAGACAACAGCTTCATTAGGCTTGGCTTTACGAGCTTCCGGTCATGGTTTTAAGACTTTTATCATTCAGTTTATGAAAGGCAATGCTTATTACGGTGAACTTTTTGCTTTACAACGGATGTACCCTCAAATTCAGATTGCGCAGTATGGACGAAATTGTCCCCATGATCCTTTAATTCGGCAAGGTGAGATGAAGTGCTTAGGTTGTATGAAGTGCTTTGTCCAGAAAGGAAAAGCAGAAGAACAAGACCTATTAATAGCCCAAAAAGCCTTAGCGAAAGCAAAAGAAGTTCTTCAAAGTGAAGAATTTGATCTAGTGATTCTTGACGAATTATCGAATGCCATTTATTTTGAACTTATTACAGTAGAGGAATCCCTGCAATTGCTGGACCTAAAGCCTGATCACGTTGAAATCGTTATTACGGGAAGGAATGCACCGCCTGAGATCGTAGAGCGAGCTCACTTGGTGACAGAAACGAAAGAAGTAAAGCATCCTTACCAGATTGGCTTAGCCAGTCGACGGGGGATTGAGTATTAAAATGGCATTCCTTTTTCCATAAAATTAAAGGAATTTTACCTGCTTTTCTCGAATAAGGAGATATATTATAGATTGGTTGGAGGATATAATCTTGACTGACTTAATCAACATACAAGGGGAAGATTGGCCCCCTCCTCTAAAAGCAAGAGTTCGTCTCGATTTTCGAACTCCCTATCGGAAGAGTAGGATTTTTTTTAGCAACAATGGGTTGGATAAAGAAGCAGGAACGATTCGAGAACAGCAAGTGTCCTTGTTGCAGAATGTGCCGATTCAAGGCATTGTAATAGAGCAGATCGATACAGAAGCAGATATTTATAGCCTTTTAGATGAAGTAAGCGGGCGAGAGGTCGCTTTTGCACCGGCTATCTTAACCATAAGAGCAGATTCATTGGAAGATTTATTGCGATTTACATTACGAGAAGACTTTCGCAAGATTGAGATGCTTGAGCCAGAAGACATCTCTTTGCAACGTTTTGAGCTCGAACGTCTTATATATCGTATTAACGAAGAACAGAGAAAGATTATACAGAGTATAGAACGCAAACTGATTGGCCGTTGAAAGGCGGAATAGAGCAATAATGTCATCGATTCTAGTTATCGGAGGGGGCGCAGCCGGTCTAATTGCCGCCATCATGGGAGCTAAGACCGGAGCTTCTGTAACACTTTTAGAACGCAATGAAAGACTGGGTAAGAAAATACTTATTACAGGCAAAGGTCGTTGCAATGTCACCAGTGCAGCAGATGTAGAAGAAATTGTTCGCCATTTCCCAGGTAACGGCACCTTTCTTTACAGCTCTTTGCGCGCTTTTGATAGCGCACGTACGGTGGAGTTTTTTGAAAATCTAGGCGTACCTCTTAAAATTGAACGAGGTCAGCGTGTTTTTCCTGTGAGCGATCGTGCGCAAGATGTGGTCGATGCTTTAGAGAAAGAGCTAAAAAGACTGGGAGTATCGGTTCATTATGGACAAAGAGTAAAAGCGATTAAGCGCAAGGCTGAAGGGGCTGTTGCAGGTGTCGTTACAGAAAAAGGCGACTCCTTTCCTGCTTCTGCTATTATCATTGCAACGGGCGGTATGACCTATCCAGGCACAGGAAGTACCGGTGACGGTTATAGACTGGCTCAAATAGTAGGACATGAGATCAAACCTTTGCGCCCATCGCTTGTGCCACTCGTTACAGAAGAAAAGTGGATTGCCGATCTACAAGGGTTATCGCTCAAAAATGTACGACTGACCTTGACAACAAAGAATGGGAAAAAGCTCGGAGAAGATTTTGGAGAAATGATTTTTACCCATTTTGGTCTCTCAGGTCCTTTGATCTTAACATTAAGCAAAAAAGCAACAGACTACTGGGAGCAAAAAGGGAAAAGTACAGACCAAAAAGAACCCTTAACAATGAAGATCAATCTAAAACCAGCCTTAACACCGGAGCAATTAGATCGACGAATTCAAAGAGATTTTGAACAATATGCCAGGAAACAATACAAGAATGCATTACAAGACTTGTTACCGAAGTCACTGATTCCCGTTATTCAAAAGCTATCTATGATTCCCGAAGATAAATTTGTGCATCAAATTAATCGACAAGAACGTTTTCGTTTGCAAGAGTTGATCCGAGCCATGACGCTTACGGTTGTCGATCATCGACCGATGAAAGAAGCCATTGTTACAGCTGGTGGCGTTTCCATCAAAGAGATCAACCCGAAGACCATGGCTAGCAAAATTGTTCCCGGTCTTTTTTTTGCTGGGGAAGTAATCGATGTAGACGGATATACAGGTGGTTTTAACTTACAAGGTGCTTGGTCTACAGGCGCTATTGCGGGAAAAAGTGCTGCAGAGGTTGTGACAGACACCTAAGATTCGCCGACGATAGGAGGGCTTTGGCCATGACAGGAACTCGGGGAAGTAGAAAAGCTGCTGTTGCAGCTTTGCGCTTGGCCATGACGGATTCAAGAGAAGAAGAATACCAATTGCGAAAAAGCTTTGCTAGAGAAGGCATTCGCTCTGCAGCTGTCGACTACGGTGGCGAATACATTGGAGCTGTTAAAAAAATTATTGAACGAGCCATTGTAGCTGCAAGGCGAGAGAATATGATCGGACAGAGCCATCATGAAGAAGGTGCTGTTGCTGGTGCGACTCACGAAGCAATGATGCAAATTATGGCCAAAGCAGTTGGATTGAATATCGGAGGCAAAGTCGGCCTGGCTCGTTATGATGACCATATTTCTGTAGCAATTTTCTTTGGCATTGGTCTGCTTCATCTTGACGAAGTCGCCGTAGGTATGGGCCATCGAGCCGCATTAGAGGAGGCAACAAAAGAATGACCATCTATCACAGAGGCTTACGCGGTGCTATATCCGTAGAAGAGAATACGAAAGAAGCCATTCATGAAGCAACACGAAAGCTGCTCTTAGAAATGATGAGAGCCAATGATGTGCAAATAGAAGATATTGCTTCTGTGATCTTTACAGCTACAGCAGACTTAAACGCTGATTTTCCAGCTTATGTAGCTCGAGAGATGGGCTTTCAGTCTGTTCCTTTGCTTTGCGCTCGTGAAATGGATGTGCCTGGCGCGATGGAACGCTGTATACGCCTCCTAATGCATGTGAATACGACGAAAAAGCAAGAAGAAGTCCTTCATATCTATCTTGGAGAAGCGGCAAAGCTTCGTCCTGATCTAGTCGAAAAAAATAAAGGTCGCCAGGAAGAACTGTAATTCTTCTTCGGTGACCTTTTCTTTATCCTTTAACAACAAGCTTTGCTTTTTAACTGGGCAACTTTTTTTAGACCTAACCCTGATACTTTCATTAACTCATCAAGCGATTGAAAAGGACCATATTCTTCTCGGAAGCGAATGATTCGGCGAGCGTAAGCAGGACCTATGCCGGGAAGCTGATCAAGTTCATTCATATCAGCAGAGTTAATGTTAATTAAGAGAGCGCCTTTTTGTCCAGCCACTTCCATCGGTACTACTTCAACAGGCACAGGTGAGAGTGATAGCTTGGCCAATAGGTCGTCAATGTTATTTAAGGATGCTTGCAGAGCTTCCCGATCCATAGTTGCTGAATGGGTTAACTTGTATTGAGATAAGAGGTTATCAACGGCCAGACGTAATATCTCATCGACAAGCATGAAAGCATCGCTCATGGAAGTTTTTCGATCAGAAAGGGTCAAGAGACGGTCATTGGGAATAGCAAGAAGTAGGTCTACAAAGGGATGCAATTCTTCAAGACCTGCAGTGGCAATCAGGGAGCGCTTACGTCCTTCAAAAGTAAAAGGCAGTGTTACTACAGCCCATACAGGAAGACCTTTTTCGCGTGCTATCTTGGCCAAAAAAGGTATCACAGCTGTGCCCGTTCCACCACCAAGTCCAGCCACTAAAATCACAACCTGACTATTTTCTATCAGCTCAAACAGTTCTTTCAGGTTTTCTTCGGCCGCTCTTTTGCCCAATTCTACATGAGAACCAGTCCCCAGTCCTTTTGTTGTGCCTAAACCAAGGAGGAGCTTTTTCTCTGCTTGTGAGCGTTGTAAGGCTTGCAGATCTGTATTGATAGTTACAAATTGCAGACCCTCAACACCTTGACGAATCATATAATCAATGGCATTACAACCGCCTCCACCGATACCGATGGTAGTGATGAGCGATTGTAGTTTTCTTTCAGACTTTTGCGGAAACAAAGGGAGTCCCTCCAAGCCAAAATGATCGTAAAAAATAAGGACTCCCTACCCCTTTGTCGAATTGTTACGATACTTGCTAGTAAAAGCAACAAAGGCAGGACCCTTGTCGATAGCATAGCACAGCTTCTTCAAAACATAAAGCCTGCACTTCTCTTTTTCTCGATGATTAACAGGCCTTACAGAACTCTTTCTCTACAGAGCGGAAACATTTTTGAGTGTATTCACGATGTTTTCTTCTTTGAAAGGCTTTACGATAAAAGACTTGGCACCACACATAACAGCTTCACGTACATGAGTCTCTTGTCCCATGGCCGTAACCATAACGACTTTTGCTTTCGGGTCAAGGACCATAATTTCTTTAAGAGCTGTGATTCCATCTACATGGGGCATTGTAATATCCATAGTTACAAGATCCGGGCGGCATTCAAGGTATTTTGTAACAGCGGTTGAACCATTCTCCGCTTCTCCAACGACTTGAAAGCCCTTCTTTTCTATCATCATCTTGATTGTCTTACGCATAAAGGCGGCATCATCAACGACTAACACCTTAATTATAAGACCCACATCCTCTCTTACCTTTTGGTAATCTTCTGCAAAGACTAAAAAACATGAAACAACTAAAACAATAGATAATAAGAAGTGCAATTTGTATTTCCATTACTAAAATTAACTATTGATGAAAAATACTTCTACTGGTATTCTAGCATATTTTTCTGGTAAATTGTAAAACGATTTAAGACCTTAGTCCTATTGCTTCTAGCACAAAGGACGATTTTGCGGTGTTATCAAATCTTATGACAAGTGAGTGAAGTACTGCAAAGTACTTTTTTCATCTTTTGGTTGTAGATACCAGGGACCAGGGGTTGAGGAGTATGTTTTTTTATTGCAGGTATATTAATACGTTCGAGGAAAGGGTGAGAGCATATTATTATCGGGAATCTTCTTGTTGCAGCACTACTAGCTCTTATAGGTGTTTTTTTTCGTGCTGGGCGTTTTCTAGATCTTATGGCTGGATACAATACGGCGTCAGAAGAAGATAAAAAACATATGCGTGATAGTGGTCTCTTTTCCTTTATAGGAAATAGTCTACTACTACTGGCCCTCGTTCTCCTCATTGGTGCTGTGTTTGCGTATTCTGGTTACGCTCTATTGTCAGATCTTGCTTGGGCTTTCTTTGTCCTGGGGATTCTTTATATGGTAGTAAAGGCGCAAAAGTTTACGCCACCTACACAAAAGGCTAAATCTAAAGGAGTAACAACTTTTATCCTTGTTATCATGTTATTTTTCGTGGGTCTACTCTGGGGAGGTATGCAAGAATCAACTGTAACTATAGAAGAAGAACGACTTCTAGTCAGTGGTTTTTACGGAGAAGACCTTTCTTTGGCAGAAATCGAGGAAATTAGAGTTGAAGAAGAGATACCACCGATTATCATACGTACCAACGGTTTCCATTTTGGACCTGTGATGAAAGGAAATTTTCGTGTAGAAGAATGGGGAAGAAGTCGCTTGCATCTTCATTCTCGTCAAGGTCCTTATGTCGTAATCCGAACAAGAGATAAGTATATTGTAATTAATTATCGCAATGAAGAAAAAACACGCCAGTTATATGATCAATTATATGAGAAAAAGAATGTGACATGGTGATTCGACGATTGTACACCTGTGGTTCTGATGCTACTTGCTTTCATTAAATGTCCGCTTTTTTTGCATTAAACGGTCCCAGGCAAGTCCTAACCGAAATCAGGACTGTCGACTCTTTCTGTCTTTGCTTCTTCCCACTATAATCAAGACTAGAAAAAGCAAAAGGGGTGGCTCAATGAAGCATGCATTAAAAATTACATGCACATTACTTTTTTCTGGTCTCTGCGTTACAGCCTTAGCAATCGGAGAAGCAGAAGCAAAAAATGATAGGCCGGGACAACCAGGCAATATGGGACAAGCTGTTCGTGCTGCTGTCCACGAATCGCTACGAGAAAGAAATATTCCAGCAGGACCGAAAAATAATGCAGTACAAGTTAGAACAGTAGCGGCAGAAAAAGTGGAGGCTACTGAAGAAGAGATGACCCTTCAAGGATTCGCTGTAGAGCTAGCGGAAGAAGATGTGGAGATAATCAATGAAGAGGAACTAGCAGAAGAAATCGAAGAAGCAATCAATGAAGAAATTGTCGAGGAACAGCCCGAACAAGTTGAAGAAGAAGTTATTGAAGAAGATAAGCAACAAGGACCTCTCTCCAAGCAAGAACTGAAAAAGTTGAAAAAAGAACTTCAATTACAAAGAAAACTAGAACGCAAGCAAAACCAAGCTTTAGCCAAAGCGCAAAAAGAGGAAATGAAAAATCGTGCTGTCCAAGACAGACTCTTTGTTCATGGACAAAGGCTTACCTATGATGTACCTCCTGTCATCCGAGAAGGCCGCGTTCTTGTACCTGTTCGAGCGATTACAGAAGGCATGGGTGCTCAAGTAGATTGGAATCAAGAAAGCAAATTGATCACCATTACAAGAGATGGTGTGACAGTAGAGCTTTCCTTGGATAGCTCGGTCATTCGCGTGAATGGTGTAGAGCAAGTGATGGATACAGCACCAAGTCTGTACAACAATCGAACACTCGTACCTCTACGCTTTATTAGTATAGCTTTAGGCGATCGAGTTCTCTATGATGAAGAAACGGGCGAAATCGATATTATTGAAGAAGAGTTAGCAGAAGAAATCGAGGAAGAGATTGCTGACGAGATCGTTGAAGAGGAAATTGTTGAAGATGCAATAGAAGAAGAGATTGTTGAGGAAGTAACGGAAGAAGATATCATTGTCGATGAGGAAGCCAAAGAAGAGGATTTGCTAGAAGAGGAGCTTCTAGAAGAGGACACCGATGAAAAGGATCTTATAGAAGATGAGGCTTCTGAAGATGTTACGGAAGATGAAGAAGAAAATCTTGAAGAAGAGATTTAAGCGGTAACAAGGTGCTTAAATAGCTGAGGTCTGAAATCCTCTAAAAAAAGCCCTGAACGATGTATTTCGTTCAGGGCTTTCGAGTTCTATAGACAAAAAACAGGGAATTTCTATGCAAGCAGCGAAATTCTTCTGTTGTACCTAGAATCCTTGCAATAGATACAACCAAGAAAAACGGCAATACCCTTCCCTATTGCAGAGCGTCAAAGTTATAAAAAGCCTCGGACAACAAGAAAGGAGCTTCTATCAATGAAAAAAATGCTCACAGCAATGACCGTGCTAGTGTTGGCTCTCCTCTTATCAGGATGCCTTTTTTCCAAAAAAGAAGAAGTTACGCTAGGACTTCCTGACATTCGAGAAGTCGCTTCCTTAGTCTCTGTAAGTCTAATCACCGATCTAGTTGTTGCCATACCGCCAGAAGCGAGCGGTTCTTGGAATTTACCCTTTATGAAAAAAAGCTACCTTGCTGTCGGCGAAGCAGAAATATTAATTGGTATAGATGTCAACAAAATAGAAGAATACAAGGTGAACGATGGTGTCGTAACGGTAAAGCTACCCGAGCCAGAAATCATCAAGAAAAGCTTTGATCCAGAGAAGTGGACCTATTGGGATGATGGTACCGGTATTTTTAGAAAAGTGTCGCCGAAAGATGTTCATAAAGCAGAAGCGATTGCCTTGCAGCAGTTAGAAGATAAGTTGAGGCGTTCGGAAGTTATGGAGGTAGCCCATAGCAATGCGAAGAGGACAATTGAGAAGTTTTTATTGCAAAGTGGGGCAAGGGAAGTCCTGTTTGAGTGATTTATAAAAGAGACCCAATCAAAGTATCTCCCACAAAAAAACACCAACAATCGCCCCAAAAACAACAACAATCACATTGCTCTGCCGCCAGGCTAGCAAGAAAGCAATGAGCCCCCCAAAAAGAGCCGAAGCAAACTGGCCTGTAGACGTCAAAATACCGGGAAAGATTAATGCACCAATCACAGCAACAGGAATATACTTCAAAAAGCTGTTCCAAAAAGGAGGCAGCTTTTTTTCTTTGATTACTAGAAAGGGCAGCAAGCGAGGCAGATACGTTACCAGTGCCATGGCGATCACAAGAAGCAATAAATTATTCACTCGAAGGAGCACCTTCCTTTTGGTCAATCATAGCGCCTACAAAAGCAGCGACTAAAGCAGAAAGCAGTAGAGACCAACCAACCGATAAGGGTGCAAAAAAAGGAAGCCAGGTCAAAAGAATGTGCGTTGCAGCAGCCAAGAGGAAAACAAGTACAAAAGGTCGTGAAGTTTTCAAAGCAGGGACAATTAAGCCGATGAACATGGCGTAAAGAGCGATCCCCATACTCGCTTGCAAGGTAACAGGCAAGCCCGAAGCAAGCAAAAGACCGAGCCAGGTACCACCGACCCAAGCTATATAGGCTGTAAAATTAAGGCCTAGTAAGAAAATAGGCGTGAGATAGGCTTCTTTGCGCAGTGTTGCAACGGAAAATGATTCGTCAGTAAGACCGAAAGCAATAAAAGGTAAAAAAGATCTTGGGGTATCCCCTTCCAATCGCTGCGACAGAGAAGCCGACATCAGCAAATGACGCAGATTCAGCATAAAAGTTGTCAACACAATTTCCCCGAAAAAAGAGCCTAGGCTGATCAAGTTAACAGCAATAAACTGACTGGCACCAGCAAAGACAAGAAAAGAAAGAAGCATCGTGATAGAATCAGGAATGCCTGCTGAGCGAGCCACAACACCGAAGGTAATGGCAATGGGAATGTAACCAATGGCAATCGGAAAAGCCGCCTTAATTCCGTCACGAAGTGTTAATGATGTCACGATGCATTCCTTTCTGTAAGAGATCTTTTTACCCCAAACTTACGATTATATAAAAAGATAAAAGCGCTTGTACAAGCTTCGGCTACCGGAATGGCCAACCAGATCCCGTAAAGGCCAAGCCAGGGAGGTAGCAACCAGAGAAAGAGCAAGACAAGAATAAAGCCGCGGCTGAGTGTAATCAGGATAGACAAGCGAATCTGACCCGTAGATTGATAGTAGTAAGCATAGACCAGGTTATAACCTAAAAAAAGATAACTAAGGAAGAAAAGCGATATTCCTTGCACAGTCAAATTATAGAGCGCCTCCGTTGGTACATCGAAAAGAGCAACAAGGCCATCGGCAAAAAACCAACCTATGATTAGAGCAATAGCACCCATCGATAAAGCGGTCTGCAAAGCCAAACGCAAACTACTGTGCATTCGCTCTAGCAGCGCTGCTCCATAATGAAAGCTTGCAATCGGTTGCAAGGCCAAACCGACACCAATAAAGAGCAAGAGCATCACAAGATGAATGTAATTGACAATGGCATAAGCGGCAACACCAATTTCCCCGAGAAACTTCATAAAAGTAACATTGTACCCAATCATCGCAGCAGCAATAGAAATTTCAGCCACAAAACTAGGAAAACCAATGGTGAAAATCTCTCCTACCACAGGACGAGATAAGGAAGTCTTAACCAGCTTTAAGTGACTTCCAGGGCGGAAAAAATGAGCTAACAATACGCAAAAGCCAATAACCGTACTCAGAATGGTTGCATAAGCAGCGCCCTTCACACCCCAGCCAAACTGAAAAATGAAAAGATAATTAAAGATAATATTAAAGAGAGAGGTCGCAATTAAAGCACCTGTAGCTAGGTATGGGTTACCATCGTTCCGTACAAAAAGGCTTAAGATGTTTTCAAGAACATAGATAATACCAAACATGAGTAAAATCGATAAATAATCAATCACGTAGGGCATAATCACTTCATTGGCCCCAAAAAACACAGCCAAGCGATCAACTTGCCAGAGACTTACCAAAAGAAGCAAGCCAATAATAGAAATCGCTAAAAAGAAAGAATGGGTAAAAATAACTCGTGCCTGTTGTAACTCTTTTTGCCCTAGGGCGATGGAATATAGGGTGGCCCCACCAACGCCAATCCACAAAGAAATCGAAAAAAAGATAGAAAACGCAGGGAAGGCAACATTAACGCCAGCTAAACCATGAGGTCCCACGCCGTGGCTGACGAAGATGCCATCTAGGACGATGTTAATAGACATCAAAAACATACCCAACACAGAAGGAATGAGGTAACTAAAGAAAAGTTTACGCATCGGTGTTTCTCTAAGTTTTACAATCGCTTCAGACAGAATGAAAGCCTCCTCGAAAGTGTAGGTTCTCTATCACTTTCATGAACTCATAAGAAATCGATCTTCATTACCTTGTTATTATAACCCATAAGGCCAATCCTTTCTAAGGGATAAAAAAGATAGACAATTTGGATATTTCTGATCATGAACTATTGTCCAAACAACATGCTATAATTTGCACAATCATTGATGTAATTGTACAGAATAACTTTGATATATCACGATAGATAAGATTGTTCTGTCCTTCCAGAAGAAAGGACCTTCAGGATGAGAAACATATGTAAAATAGCACTTTTCGCTTTAGCAGGTATGCATCTAGCAAAGCCTTTTGTCGGTGTAGACCTTACGATACCTCTCTTTGTCGTAACAGTGCTTGTCTTCATAACGGGAATCCAGATTATGGACAAAGGCTTTCGTCTGATCACCTTTATCTTTTTGGGGATAGGGATATTGCTGCTATTTTGGTATGATCATTCTTTTATCACCTGGGCTCAGGCGGCCAACTCCTTAACCAACGTTGTGGCCATCGTTGCGATTATGCAATTGTTTGCAATTCCCATTACAATCGGAGAATATGACAAAGCCATTCGATACTGGATTAGCCGATCGTCGCAAGGAGAAAAAGGCCTTTTTCTGCTCACTACAACAGGAACGCATTTTTTAACGAGTTTACTTATGTTTGGCTCCATTCCCGTCATGATCTCCATTCTAGGCAATACCTTAAAAAACTGTGTATCCCATTATCAAAAGTTTATTGCTACAGCTACATCTCGTGGCTATGGACTGGCTGCTTTATGGGCGCCTGGCGCAATTAATCTCTTTTTAGTAATGCAAGCCACCGGTGTTGCTTGGTCTTCGATCGTTCTACCGGGCTTACTACTAGCCTTTATTGGCATTTTCCTCTCCTACTTCTTAGAGAAAAAACTCAGTTTTGCTTCGAATAATGAAGCCCCCATCCAGATCGATCAAGGAAACCTACCTAGAAGAGAAGCACGTAATAAAATTGTCCATCTCATCGTAGTCTTAGCAAGCCTAATTGCCTTCGTTGTGCTTTTCGATCAAAGAAACATTGGCGCTGCTACCAATCGAGTTATGCTAGCTGTAGCGCTGGTGACACTTCTTTGGACAATTCTCCATCTTTCAAAGCCGAGCTTTTCTGAGACTCTGAGGAACTACTGGAACAAGGACGCCTTAAAAACAATTGATCTTGCCCCTTTTTTGATCGCCATGGGCCTCTTCTCAGGCGCTTTAGAACAGTCTGGCTTTATGATAATTCTTCAATATACATTACAAAGTTACGTCAATGGCTTGGGCTTATCGGCTGTAGCTGTCATACCGCTGGCGATAATTGCTACATCACTTGTGGGAATCCACCCCTTTATAACGATTGTTATGTTCGGAAAAATCTTAACACCCATCGAACTGCCTTTTTCTGATATTTCTCTGGCCTTGTGCCTTGCTTTAGGTGGCTCCATTTCATACATCATCTCACCTTTTGCAGGCGTCACCATCGCAATTGCCAAATATCTCGATAGTTCTATTAGAGATGTTTCAATTCGGTGGAACTGGCTCTTTGTATTGCTCTACTTCATCGTAGGAGTTCTTTTTGCTTATTATTGGGGAGCTTGGATAGAGTAGATGAGAAAGGATTAATAGAAAATAAATTTCCAGCTAAAAGGGTTTTCTAAAAGTTATCAGGAAATAATGTGGTAATGCACTGTCATAGAGGAGGGTTAAGAGTTGATCAAAAAGACAAAAATTGTCTGTACTGTAGGACCGAGTACAGATCAAGAGACTGTATTAGATCAGATGATAGCAGCAGGTATGAACATTGCCCGGTTTAACTTTTCTCATGGCACTCATGCTGATCATAGCAAGCGAATCGCGATGGTGCGAGCAGCTGCACAAAGGTCACGAAAACCGATTGCGCTCATGCTTGATACCAAAGGACCGGAAATGCGCGTCGGTCAATTTGTCGATCAAAAAGTGTACTTACAAGCAGGGCAAAAGTTTACCTTAACAGCCCAGGATAGAATGGGTACTGCCGAAGGTGTGTCTGTAACCTATAAGAATTTACCCCAAGAAGTCTGGCCAGGAGTGAAAATTTTACTGGCCGATGGTTTAATTAGCTTGGTGGTAGACAAAGTCGAAGGCACTGAGATTATTACAACCGTTCAAAACAGCGGTGAGATTCACAATAACAAGCGAGTGGCCGTACCGGGTGTGCTGATCAACTTACCACCTTTATCAGAGCAAGATATCAAAGATCTTTACTTTGGCGTAGAACAAGACATGGACTGTATCGCTGCTTCTTTTGTACAAAGAGCTTCTGATATTTTAGCCATTCGTAAAGTTTTAGAAGATGCTGGCGGTGATATGGCCATCATTGCCAAGATAGAAAGCCCAACGGGTGTTGATCACATAGATGAAATCTTACATGTAGCCGATGGCATCATGGTGGCTCGTGGCGATCTAGGCATTGAAATACCAGCAGAAGATGTACCGCTTGTTCAAAAAATGTTAATACAAAAGTGTAATCAACAGGGTAAGCCTGTCATTACAGCAACGCAAATGCTTGAGTCCATGATGGTCAATCCCAGGCCAACAAGAGCGGAAGCAAGCGATGTGGCCAACGCCATTATGGACGGCACCGATGCTGTCATGTTAAGTGGTGAAACAGCGGCAGGTCTCTATCCCGTAGAAGCCGTAGAAACAATGGCTCGAATCGCCATTCGAACAGAAAAAGATTTGCGGTATGAGAATTTGTTTTTACAAAAAGGCATGACCATAGAAAGCACAACGACCGATGGCGTAAGCCATGCGACCGTACAGATGGCCCATGAACTCGGTGCAACAGCCATTGTCACAGCAACCTATTCGGGCTATACGGCTCGTATGGTCTCGAAATATCGACCGAAAGCGCCCATTATTGCTTTAACACCGAAGGAAAAAACAACAAGAGTGGCCCAGTTACTCTGGGGTGTCTACCCTTTGTTGACGAAGCGCTTCCAGAACTCCGATGAAATTGTGAATGATGGTTTAGGCGTTGCAACCCAGGCAGAACTCATTCAAAATGGCGATCTTGTGATCGTAACGGCAGGCATGCCTTTTGGAACGCCTGGCACAACCAATATGATTCGTGTACATCTTGTAGCCCATGTAATTCTTCGAGGTCAAGGGATCGGACATGAATCAGTGCAAGGAAAAGTGCGCTTAATCAAAAATTATGAAGATCTACATAAATTTCAAGAAGGCGATATCATGGTGGTAGCTGGTATCGATGAAGAAACAGCACCCTATGCTACAAAAGCAGCAGCTCTTATTACAGAAGAAGCGGGCTTATCTTCGAACGCAGTCATTGTGGGCATTAACTGCAGGATCCCTGTTATCGTCAATGCAGGAGGCGCTTTGGCGTCGTTGCAAGATGGCATGATTGTAACTGTTGATGCTTTACGTGGTTTTGTTTATGAAGGTGAGATTCAGGTGCGGTAGAAGTTCTATGATCACAACGAAAACCGACCAGATTGGTCGGTTTTCGTCTGCAATAAGGTACTTGTTTTTATAGTCCTCTTAATTTTCTCAATGATTACATCTTGAATTAAACTCCAAAAAGCTGTCGCAATTCATCCTCCATAATGTCTAACTCGAAAGCCGACTCCGATTTGTTCTGCAATCTTACGGCACGCTTCAATATCTTTTTGTGGCAGAATATCAACGACCGATACAATAACATGAGTTACATAGCTTTTGCATTGCAAAGCAAAATCTAGTAGAGCCTGAAAGGATTTTTCTCCATACATCGATTTACACAAGCTTTGATAGTCTTCCCCATTTTTAGCATTTAAACTAATCGAAATAGCATCGACGCAGTCTTTAAGCGATGGCGTAATGTCATAGCCATTAATCAAATTTCCATGGCCATTTGTATTGATCCGAACTTGAAGCGGATAAGTGGCTTTCAGTGCTTTACAAATTTTGAGAACCTCGTCAGTTCGAAGCATCGGTTCGCCATAGCCGCAGAAGACAAACTCATGCAACTGTGAGATATCCCATTTTTTAACATCTTGTAATACTTCATCGACAGTGGGTTCTTGATCCAACCAAAGATCATATCCGCTCGAAAGACCTGCAGGACTGTTGCGAACACAAAAAGTACAGTCGCAGGTACAGCGGTTGGTAATGTTGAGATAGAGGGAGCTTCCTATTCGATAGGTGATCATAAGGCTCAAATCCTTTTTAGCAAAGAATATGCAAGAGTCGAACTTATTGTATCAAAAGGGTAAGGGTTCTTCAATTTTTCCTTTGGCTTTAGACCTGCTAAAGGTCGGAACTTTTCTTTCATTGTGATATACTAGAATCAAAAAACGAGGTCACAATAAAAAGTCGAATCAAATTGAGTACGAGGTGTCCAATGAAAAGAGAACATAGTAAACTTTATCAAGCAAAAACTAGAGTAAAGACTTTAGCCTTCCCGTTATTATTACTCCTCTTAGCCCTTTTCCTTACAGCATGCGGCCCTCAGAAAGAAGAGGTGCAAAAGGGCGCCTTAGATTACCAAAAAATTTATCAGCAGAAAACCTTGTATGTAGGTGATGCAAGCAAAGTTGGAAACATGACAAACTTGCTTTACTACAACGATTACAGAGAAGGCATTGCCTTACAGACGGATGCGGAGCCTTATGGTATCACTGTGAATTATGAGATGCCTGAAGAGCTGGCTCAAAAAGAAGTTATCCCTGTAACCGACGAGATGCTTCAAAATGCAGCCTTGATGTTTTGCCTTATTGACAACGTAGATCAGATCACCTTTGCTTTTCATGAGGAGCAAGATATCAACAGCATCGCTTTTTCGAGAGAGCAATTCAATGTGCTTTTTGAAAAAGATATAAGAGTATATGGTTCTTCATGGGAAGTGTTTCAGAATGATTTTGTTTCTTTGTTGGAGCAACAAGAATGGCGAGAGGGCTTTTTTGATTTGCAACAATAAGCTTCAAAAGATAGCCAGTCCTTTGTAACCCTAACTTGAAAGAAGAGTTGATCCCGTTCTTGGGATCGACTCTTCTTTTTGTTTTTTACGTTAAGAAGGTACTAATATCAAGAAACCTGTTAGATTGCAAAAATCCAAAATATGGAACAAAGTCATAATGTTTGAGAATATATCATAAGCAAGAGCGTGATAGAAAGCACTATGTAGAATGGGAGATGTAAAAAGTCGTCAAGGGAGGACGAGACGTGTGAGTAAAGAAGGGACCAACTGGCGCCCTAAAGTTGCTTCGAAATTTAGTTCTAGGATTTGGGTAAAAATTGTGCTGTCCATGGTGATCACATCATCTTTGCTGGCAATTTTCGTAGGTGTCGTTGCCTATATGGAGAGCAGCAAACGAATTCAAGAACTGGCCAAAAACAATATGATAACCATGTCAGAAAAACAAACGCAAGAATTTACCTATCTAATCTTGCAATCAGAAAGAGCCGTCGACGAGCTGGCAAAGCGTGCTGTGAGTTCTGTAGACATAGCGGCGTTACAAAATGATCCTGCTTATCTAGAGCGCTTTCTAGCCTATATGAATCCTGTTGTAGTAGAAGCAGCGGAAAACGCATCTGCTATGGCAATGTACCTCTATGTAAATCCCGATATTACGGGACGAGTCGGAGAAATTTATTATGTAGATCTTCAAGGTACGGGCAATTATGTTTTAGATGTTGGACTGACTATAGAAGAATTTGATCCCAATCTAGAGTATATGAGATGGTACTATGATCCAATCGATGCGAGACAAGGAATTTGGTCAGAACCCTATGAGTGGCATGAGTGGGACCATCTAGATCTAGAAATGATATCTTATGCAAGGCCTGTCTATATAGGTCAGACCTTGCTAGGTGTTGTAGGGATTGATTTAAACTTTAAGTTTTTTGAAGACACCATTTTGGGGTATAACTTTTATGATCATGGTTTTGCCTATCTATTAGATGAAAAACAAAACTTTCTAGTTCACCCTGATCTACCGAGAGATGCCAATCTCAGAACCATTATAGATGGTACTTTAAACTATGTAGCCGATGAAATCGAATCCACAGAATCAGGATATCTTAGCTATGATCATCCCCGTGGAAAAAGTGTTTTAAGCTATCATCTTCTGCCCAATGGTTGGGTTTTTGGATTGATCGTTGTAGAAAGTGACTTGCTCCATAATATTGAAAGCTTAAAGACAGCCTTGCTCTGGATTATTGTAAGCGGTATGGCGCTGGTGGGATTGATTGCTTTATGGATCAGTCGTAAAATCTCCAAGCCTATCACCATGGTTACGAACTCTTTGCAAAAAATAGAGCAATACGATTTCACAGACGATAACTATCTCAGTACGGTAACATCCAATCGAGATGAGACAGGTACAATGGCCCAGGCTGTTGCCGTGATGAAGCAATCGATGGCCAATCTAGTCAAAGAGATTCAAGAAAAGGCAAGTCAAACGAATGAATATGCCGAAAAGTTGAAAGTAGCAACGACTGAAACGAATGTTACGATTGACCAGATCGCAAAAACGGTGGAGGAATTGGCCCAAGGAACATCAGAACAAGCAAGTAGCGCCAAAGAAGGTTTTGAACAGCTAGAGTTGTTGACAGAAGATATGACGGAAGTGATGAACCACTCTCAGCAATCGCAACAGTTTGTGCAAGAAGCAGAAGAAGCCAATCAACAAGGTGTAGAGGCCGTTGAACGATTGCAAGATAATTTTCATGCTTACAATAAAATTTTAGAGCAGTTGGAGCAAAGCGTAACCCTTCTAAATAACAAATCGAGTTCTATCGGAAAAATAGTCACTGCTATCGGATCGATTGCCGATCAAACGAACTTGCTGGCGCTCAATGCAGCCATTGAAGCAGCTCGCGCTGGAGAGCAAGGTCGAGGCTTTGCTGTAGTAGCCGAAGAAATACGCAAGCTTGCAGCGCAATCAGCCAATTCAACCGATGAAATTGCATCGATGATAGATGAGATTCGCCATGAAATTACTCGTACGAAAGAAAGCATGAATGAAGCAACAGAAAAAGCCAAGTCATCGAATGAAGCGGTTCAGGAAACGAACCAATCTTTCCAAATGATTGAAAAGTCAGTACGCACTCTCTTTTCACAAGTAGATCAACTGAACCAAGGTCTTCTGAAAATTGATGAGAAAAAAGATAAGGTATTAAAAACGATCCAAGAGATCAATCGCAATTCCCAAGAAAATGCGGCTTCTACAGAAGAAATATCGGCTTCGGTAGAAGAACAATCGGCAACGATGAACGTACTTGTTCAAATGGCTGACGATCTTCGAAAGATAGCAACTATGCTCGAGCAGTCTGTTGAGCGATTTCGGTTATAGCGTATAGAACACAAGGCGATGGTTCTCCCTGTTATGAAAAAATACAGGAGAACCATCGCCTTGTACTTCTTTGTGCACCCTTTCTTGTTCTTGGAGCTTTACCCCTTTCGTAGTCACATAGTATAATTTAGGGTATGCCAGTCAGATTATGGCTGCCATTTTCGAAAGGGGTTTCCATAGAAGATGAAGCACAAACTGTTTATGGGCAATGAAGCCATCGCTTGGGGTGCCATTGAAGCGGGCGTCGCAGTGGTGGCAGCCTATCCCGGCACACCGTCTACTGAAATTACGGAGACAGTATTACGCCACAGTAAAGAGTACGGAATCGCAGCTGAATGGTCTGTCAATGAAAAAATTGCTCTCGAGACAGCCATCGCGGCTTCTTGGTCCGGTCTACGCGCCATGGCTTGCATGAAGCAGGTAGGCCTTAACGTTGCGGCTGATCCACTTATGACATTAGCCTACCTTGGCGTTAAAGGCGGCTTGGTCATTGTTGTTGCTGATGACCCCGGTCCTCACAGTTCGCAGACGGAGCAAGACACCCGGCTTTTTGGTCGCTTTGCCAAAATTCCGGTGCTCGATCCAGCGACACCTGCAGAAGCTCGTGAAATGACCTTGAAAGCTTTTGAGCTTTCAGAAGAGATGGGAGTACCAGTTATTCTTCGCCCTACAACTCGAGTTTGTCATGTTTGCCAGGACATCGCTTTTATACCGCCTCCTCAAGAAAAAAGTCGTCTGAAGGGCAATTTTGAAAAAGATCCTCGCTGGGTGATTATGCCTTCCCGCTCATCGCAAGCCCATCGACAGCTTAATGCCATTCAGCCCAAAATCGCCCGTTGGACTCTGCAAGCGGGATTCAATGAATCTCGATGGATCAGAGGTGGCAATAAGGAATTAAAAGACCTAGGGATTATCGCCAGCGGAATTTCTTTTAACTACGTGAAAGAAGCCTTAGAACGCTTTGGTTTGACAGCAGAAGTTTATAAAATTGGAGCACCTATCCCTTTTACGACGGAAGGTTTGTTTGAATATCTACAAGGCAAGTCCTCCGTGCTATGCGTTGAAGAACTTGAGCCAGTCATTGAAGAGCAATTGCTCACTGCTTTATCGCTAAACCGAGCATTCAATTCTCTGTCCGTCTATGGTAAATATTCCGAGACCTTGCCGCGAGAAGGTGAGTTTAACAGCGATCTCGTGGCAACGAGACTGCTTAGCTTCTTCCGAGAAGCTGATCCTTTGCTCGCAGAGAGTATCGAAGCAGCGTTGCCCAATCTTGTAGGTAGTACATATAGAAACACAAGTGAAGATCGCCCCGAACCGCCAAGAAGAGCACCCGTTCTATGTGCTGGCTGTCCTCATCGTAATTCTTTTTACGCTTTCAATGTGGCAGCTCGTCCTAAGAAGGCCATTTTTACTGGCGACATTGGCTGTTATACCCTTGGCGCTTTGCCCCCACTGAACGCTTCGGACACATGCCTCTGCATGGGCGCTTCTACAGCCATGGCAGCAGCCTTTCATAAAGTCGAAAAAGATCGTCCCGTTGTTGCTTTTATGGGGGACTCTACCTTTTTCCATTCCGGCATGGCGCCTTTAATTAATGCTGTTTATAACCAAGCTCGAATGACCCTTGTAATACTTGATAACGAAACGACGGCTATGACGGGCCATCAACCCCATCCTGGCATGGGTATAACGGGAACAGGAGAGCAGACTTTTCGCTTTAATTTTGAAGCCATAGCTCGCTCTTGCGGTGCCAACTGGGTACGCACTGTAGACCCTTACGATTTAGAGGCAACCATTGAGGCTGCTCGTGAGGCTTTAGATCAGCCTGGTGTTTCTGTTCTGATCTGTCAACGCCTATGTATTAACCGGACTCGTCCTTCTAAGCCTTACGTTGTCGACCAAGAGGCTTGCCTTCGCTGTGGAATCTGTATTGATCGCTTAGGCTGTCCTGCTCTTTTTGAAGGAGATCGGGGAGAAGATCGGAAGCAAAAGAGACGAGGGCCTGCTTATATTGAAAAAGCCAAATGTACGGGCTGTGGGGCCTGTGCGTATGTTTGTCCGAAGAAAGTGATTCAACAGGAGGGAAGCTTATGAACTGCTTTGACCTGATCATTTCTGGTGTTGGTGGGCAGGGAACAGTGCTTGCTTCCCGCCTTTTTGCAGAAGCGGCTCTTAAAGTTGGTCTAGAAGTGCGCACTTCGGAGACCATTGGCATGGCGCAGCGCGAAGGCCCTGTGATCAGCCATGTGCGAGTCGGTCAGAATCTCTCAGGCGCTTTGATTCCCAATGGAAAGGCTCAAATCTTGCTGAGTCTAGAACCAGCTGAAGCATTGCGCAACTGGGACAAGCTTGCTCCTGATGGCATAGCCCTTGTTAACAGTCGACCCATCATTCCGCCAGGATTATCGTCAAACGAAAAAGGCTACAATGTGCCATCGATACTCAACTTTCTAGCACAAGAAAAAGATCGAGTGTCTCTACTCGATGCGACAGAAATAGCGCTAGAAGCAGGTAATGTAAAAGCTGTGAACATGGTCATGCTTGGTGCATTGTCTACAGTAGATATACTTCCTTTTCCAGGTGAGTCCCTCTGGTCAGTGGCAGAAGAAGTGCTGCCATCTCACCTACTAGAAGTAAACCGCCTGGCTTTCCAGGCAGGACGGACTGCTTTTGAGAAGAGCGTAGAGATTATTTAGAAAAGTTGAGAGGTAACAACAGGAGTTGAGTAGAGTTCTATGGCTTCCATTATTGATTATGAAAGAATCACCCAGGAACAGTGGCCTAAACTGATTACTGCTGTCAATTATGCTTTCGAAAAAAGCCCCTTTTACCGTGAACGCTTGGGCCAAGCTGGATTTCAGCGAGGCGATCTTACATCCATCGAAGACCTAGCTCGCTTGCCTTTTACGACCAAAGAGGACTTGCGAGCAGGCTATCCTCTCGGCTTAATGGCAGCCGATGAAAAAGATGTAGTCCGTATTCATTCTTCTTCAGGAACAACAGGAAAGCCCGTTATTGTTCCTTATACCCAAAAAGATGTTCTTGATTGGGCCGTAATGATGGCACGAGCTTTGGCAATGGCGGGTGTTACTTCTCTGGATCGAGTTCAGGTAACACCTGGATACGGTCTTTGGACAGCCGGCACAGGCTTTCAAGCTGGTGTGGAGCAACTAGGCGCCATGGCCATCCCAACAGGTCCTGGCAATACGGAAAAGCAGCTCGAAATGATGACGCAGTTGAAAACGACCGTCTTAATTGGCACTTCTTCTTATGGCTTACTCCTTGCTGAGGAAGCGGCGAAGCGAGGCCTCTTAGATCAACTTCACTTGCGCTTAGGCATCTTCGGATCGGAACGGTGGGGCAATAAGATGCGCCAGCACATGGAAGAGCTCTTAGATATTCAGACTTTTGATATCTATGGCTTGACAGAAATCTACGGTCCTGGTATCGCCATTGATTGCGCCTATCACCAAGGATTGCACTACTGGCATGACTTCTTATACTTTGAAATTATTGACCCTGTGACAGGAAAAGTCTTGCCGCCAGGGCAAGAAGGCGAACTTGTCATTACCACTCTAACCAAAGAAGGGATGCCACTGATTCGCTTCCGCACACGTGATCTGACAAGATTGGTCCAGGAGGCTTGTCCTTGTGGCAGTCCTTATCCGATGATGAAACGTCTCATCGGACGGAGTGATGATATGTTCAAAATCAAAGGCGTCAACATCTTTCCAGGTCAGATCGATCAGGTTCTTTCTCAAACGAAAGGTGCTTTAAGTGAATATCAGATCATCTTAGAGCGCCGGGAATATAAGGATCATATGTGTCTGAAAGTGGAGATTGAAGAAGGCTATTCATCAGATGAAGTTGCTGCTTCTTGTCGTAGTCAAATCAAGTCTTCTATCGGTATTCTGGCTGAAGTGACGTGCTTGCCCCAAGGTAGCTTGCCTCGGAGCGAGAAAAAAACGAAGCGACTTTTCGATTATCGGTAGCACGCCTTGACCTATTGCTGAGCTGAGATGAGAGATTGATCTTATATTTTCAAAAAGGAGGAAAAATTTTGAAAAGAAAAAAAGTACTGTTATCTTTATTCGTTACTCTATTGCTCCTTAGTTTTATAACGTCTGGCTGTGGAGACAACCAACAGGCAGGAACAGATGCAGATAATCCGATTGTATTAAAGTATGCATTCTTTGCTCCGGCCAATACATTCCCAGCCCAGCAAATGGAGAAGTGGAAAGAGGAAGTAGAAAATCGTACTAACAACAGAGTTAAGGTAGAACTATTCCCAGGTGGTACAATCCTTACGGACAAAAATATGTATGACGGTGTGAAAAACGGGGTTGTAGAAATGGGTTTGTCAAGTACAACCTATGAACCAGGAAGATTCCCACTCCTAGGTATATCTGATCTCCCTTCAGGCTATCCCAATGCGACTGTAGCCAGCAAGGTTGTTTATGACTTGATTCAAGAGTATCCACCGGAAGCATTTCAAGATTTCAAAATTATTACAGCTTTTGCTACTGAACCAAATTACTTGATGACGAATTTTCCAGTATCGACACTACAGGGTTTACAAGGTAAAAGAATAAGAATATCTAGTTCTGTAACACCTGTCTTAACACAACTTGGCGCCAGTCCGATTAGCATGTCTATGGCCGAAGTGCCTCAATCTTTACAAACCGGTATTGTAGAAGGCATTGTTACTTCACGAGAAGTGCTCAAAGATTTAAAACTGGTAGAAAATCTTAGCTATGGAGTCGATTATCCTTTAAGCATTGTAACCTTTGTAGCAGTTATGAACAAGAATGTCTGGGATTCTCTTCCTTCTGATATACAGCAAGTCATCGACGAATTAGGCCAGGAAATGGCCATTTGGACGGGAGAATACAAGGATAGTCACGTTGCGGAGTCGTTAGACTGGAGCAAAAATAACCATGCTTTTGAGTTAATTCGTCTTTCTCAAGATGAAATAGAAGCTTGGAATCAAGTGCTACAGCCCTTACAAGATGAATATGTGGCTGATCTACAGTCAAAAGGGTTGCCTGCTGAAGCCTATCAAGAGCGGCTTTATGAATTGATCAGCCAGTATAGTCAATAAGCTCTATTCTGCAAAAAGACCTGTTGTGATTCTACTAAAAATACTGGTTCTTGGAAAAGGGGGTTGCGTCAAGAAACAATGAGCCATGGAAGAAGCATGAAGAATAGAATTGTTGATCGATTGGATAGGACAAGCTATCTGCTAAATCATGGTCTTGCCTTTTTGGCGGGATCCTGCTTGTTGTTGATGATGGCCTTGGTCGTAGGCAATGCAGTTATGCGCTTCTTTGGAGCGCCCATTCTTGGAACGACTGAAATTGTCGGATGGCTTACAGCCCTATCGATTGCTTTAGGACTCGGTTATACGCAGATCACTCGTGGCTATGTTGAAATCAATGCTTTGGTTGAAAGATTCCCTCCCTTGTTGAAGAAAATTTTGCATAAGGCTGTTCTTGTTACGAGCATGCTCTTTTTTGCTCTTGTTTCTTGGCAGCTAGTTCTATATGGTCTTACAGTAAAGCAAAATGGCAACCTTTCCGAAACTTTATGGATACCTTTTTATCCACTTATATTTCTTATTGCGCTAGGATTCGCTGGTTTGACCTTTGCTATTTTTGTAGATTTTTTTAAGCAGTTAGTGGGTGATGCCCGAAAATGAGTTTGGTAACGGTATCTTTGCTTGGCTTGGGTGCGCTTTTTTTACTAATGATGTTAAGAATGCCTATTGCCTTCGCTATGTTTATAGTAGGATTTGTGGGTTTGTTGGTCGTCGTTTCTCCAGCGGCTGCTTTTACGGTTTTAACGTCAGATCTTTGGAATCAATTATCTAGCTATACGTTAAGCGTAATTCCTCTATACATATTAATGGGCGAAATACTTTTTCGGACAGGCGTAACCCGTAGTCTCTTTGAAACGGCCTATACATGGATGGGACACTTAAAAGGGGGTATGGCCGCTGCTGTGGTCATGGCAAGTGCAGGATTTGCCGCAATTTGCGGTTCTAATTCAGCCTCCGCTGCAGCGATGTGTACGATTGCGCTACCAGAATTAAAAAAGATTAAATATAACGATTCCTTAAGCACAGGAGCTGTTGCCGCAGGAGGGACGCTCGGCATCATTATTCCGCCGAGTACGGTCTTAATCATTATTGCTTTGCAGACAGAACAGTCCGTGAGGCAATTGTTCGTTGCTAGTGTAATCCCTGGCATTCTCTTAATGCTGCTATTTTTGGGTACTGTTTTTTATCTCTGTCATCGCAATCCTAGCATGGGCCCTACGGGACCTAAAGCAACGTTACAAGAGAGATTGGCCTCTTTGCCCGGATTGCTACCTACATTGCTACTTTTTACATTTGTTATTGGCGGGCTTTTTCTAGGCTGGTTCACACCGACTGAATCAGGTGCTTTCGGGGCCCTTGGAGCCATGATCATTGCAATGGCAATGAAGAGTTTAACCCTTGATAACCTGAGAGAGGCACTATATAGCACCATAAAATCATCAACAATGGTTATAACGTTGATCATAGGCGCCTTGTTATTTGGTCGTTTTCTAGCAATTACTCGGTTGCCCTATGAAATTGCTGAATTTGTCAACACACTTGACGTTATGCCCTTCGTTGTCTTAGCGGTGATTTTAGCAATATACTTGATTGGCGGCTCTTTAATGGACGCTCTTGGGTTTTTAATCATTTCGATCCCTATTTTTTACCCTACTATTATATCGCTTGGCTACGATCCCCTATGGTTTGCCGTCGTTTTATGCATTGTAACCAGTGCTGGGGCGATTACTCCTCCTGTTGGGGTTAATGCTTTTGTTGTAAAAGGATTAGCACCTGCTGTACCTATGATGTCTATTTTTAAGGGATCTTCGATTTTTCTCGTTAGCTATTTGATACTTCTTGCTATACTGATTGCATTTCCTCAGATTGTTACTTTTGCGGTGAAGTAGTATTATTTTTCATATTTGGTTGTGCCCAAGCTGGCATGGCTGGTTAACAAACAAAAAGCATCCCTCAGAATAGACTGAAGGGATGCTTTTTGCTTTATGTTACGAATAAGAAGGCAAGCCTATTTGCTCAAGGTAGTTTTCCGCTGCTTCTATGAGAAACTGAAAGGCTTCGTCTTTTTGGCCTTCTCGTCTTTCTAACAAAGATTGACTATAACGGAGATCATGCAAAGTAAGTAGGGGATGTTCAAACAATCCATAATAGGGATCCATCATAGAGGTAGGGTCCACTTTAACTTTTTCTTGGGGCCAGGAAGAGGCTATATCTTGTATAGCCAAACGTATGATTTCTGCTGTCTCTAAAAACGAATTATTTGGCTCTTCTTCATAAATCTCGTAGAGAAAATTCATGGCTGTAACCAATTGGTTTAACGAAACAGACGTCACCGTAGGTTGGTAGGGCCAATCGTCTAGTCTATCCTGATTGCGATCACACTTCGAGAGTTCCGATATCGTCCTTCCTTCGCTGTGACCGTTACGATAATCAAAATAGTCATAAACTAGATAGCCACCGCGCTCTGTCAGTCGATGATGATAACGGGCATATTGACCAAGAAAGTCAGCATAGCGCAAAGCCCCTTCTAAAAAATCCCTTTTCCCATAATGACGGTAGCCATGTAGCAAAAAAAGAGCTGCGTCACTATTAAAACGACTGTCAAAAAAGCCTGCCTCGATCCCGTAACTGTCGTAAAGCCAGGTAGAACGAGGCGCTGTTGGCCAGATACCTTCTGGAAGCTGTGTTTTTAAGGCTCCATCAAGAGAAAGAAGAGCCATGTTCTTAGCAAAACGGTCTTGGCCTTCGAGCAGAAGCTTATTGCCCACATGATGGGCGGGAACGACCCAGAAGCCACGACAGTCATAAGGTTCATAAGTAGGGGGTGTAATTGCTTGTACACCTTCTCGCGTCCAGGCGCGAAGTCGATCAAGGTTGGCTGTACTGCGCAAAGCATTTTGAGCTTCATCATCCCATAAGAATAGATCCTTTTGACCTAGGAGGCTCCAATGCTCCACTTCCAAGCCTGCCTGATGGGGCAAGTGAAAGGTGATAACTTTGCTCTCCCCCTGATCGAGATATGTCGCCGGTGGCAAAAGATCATAACGTTCTTTTCTCACACCCAGACCAAGAGGCTCGTATACATAAACCAGACTCAGGTAAGCGCTAAAGTCATGGCCATCTAAAAAGAGACTTTGACGAGGCAAGACCTCTTGGTCATTCAAAAGTACAGCAGTGCTCCAAGCGCTAGTTTCTACCGTCAAATCACCGTCGTAGGTTAGATAGCGCAAGGAGACTTCATCGAAAGAAGAATCTATGGTAAGTGATAGAGACAAAGGTTCCTCGAGCGTTTGCAAAGGTTTATATCGAAGGAAATAGTAACTATCAAGAGTAGGTTCTAAAAAGCCAATGTCTACAAGCAATTCACCGAAAAGAACTTTTTGCCGACCTTGTTGCTGATAGACTTCAAAAAACTGCGATTCTATTGTGATAGGCTTAGCCTTCGAAGCAGTAAGATCTGATGACAAAGGCTTTTCTTTCGATTCCAATATAAAATTGGTAGAAGTAAGATGCAAGGAAAAAGAAGAACCCTCAGTAGGTTGTTGAAAATGTAACAGCGTTGACTTGCTTTCTTCGCCATAGAACTTTTCCAGTGCCATGAAAGAAAGAGCAAAACTTATAAAAAAGAAGATTGTTAGCCACAAAAGATGAAGCAATTTTCTATTCTTCATAAAAGGCCTCCAAATCCAAATCCGGTGCTACAACTAACAAGGGGGTCTACGGTGCAAACAATAATTCAGAAACAATGCGAATGATTTGGAAGCCAACTATAAATCGATATAGAAATATAGTAATTTTTAGACGCTCTGGCGAGATTCTGTCGGGAAAGTTATCTTTATCAGTACATAGAAGATATATCAATTATACGGTAAATTATATAATTCTACAATCAATAGCAAAGATCAAAAGTAAAGAAGTTAGTTTTTGTGCTGCTCTAAAGCACGGCGCGCTACTTCGACTTCCCTTACGTTAAAGTTGGCTTCAAGGGCCGCCGCAAGGCTCTCGAAATGATCATTTAGCGCTTGCAATGCCTCTGTAGTTGTTGTATCGAATGCTGTAGTCAAAGCATTATGATACACAGGAAAGAGCAAGTCCCGTCCTTCTTGTAAATAACTATCCGCAGGCGCTTGCAAGGCCTTTTCGAGTTCTTCCCGAAGACGAGCACGACCAGAACCTTCGAAGAAGTCTTTCGGACTTTTGATCATAGACAAATGAGAAAAGAGGGACTTTGTACTTTCTCGGAGTCGATAGAGAGGCAATTCCGGCGTAGAAACAGTGAAAACTTCTCTCGGAGGTAGTTGCAACTGCGGAACTTCTTGGCGAACGAGTTCGGAAAACTTGTTGTGTAACTGTTTTGCTCGTCCATTAAGAAAACTTTCTAGACGCAGGGAGGTAGCTCGTAGCTCTTGCGCAAGTTCTTGTTCTGCCCTTTCTATCAAACTCTCTAAAGAGTGGTGAGCTCTGTTTTTGGTAATAGCGCCACGGTCATCTTGCAACAAGGCCGGGTTAAAGTAACGGTTAAAAAGGTCGCCAAAGCGGAAGAAAAAACGCTGCTTTACGTAGTACAAAAGCTCCTCCAGCTCCTGCTGTAACAGAGCTCTTTCTGTTGTTGTATCTATGCCTTGAATGAGACGCTGCACTTGTGCTCGTGAAGCTTCATAAGCGGCCTTTTTGACGCGCTTGGCCTTTGCATCGGTATGGGCCGTAGCAATTACTTCATCTAATGATGTCAAACAGCGCGTTAACTCGTTTTCAGCAGCTTCAATGGCTACGGCAGTCAGTTCGTGGAAGGTAAAGTGAAAAAATGATTCTTCAAAGGTGCTAAAGCCAGAAAGTGCAAGCCCTTCTTGACAACTTGCCTGATTCTCAGAGTCAGACAAAATATTTTTTGCACTGCGTAATGCCTTGAGCCGTTGATGGTATGTTTTCTCTAGCCCTTCTGTTAGTGTGCCCGTACTAGCCAAACGTGCTAGCAACGCTGTTTGACTGGAAATGGGGAAGATGCGAGGGTGATAAATACCACAGTCAGCGACTCGTTCCGTTACGTGTTCTAAGACCTCTTCTAGCTCTTGACCCGTCTTAGCCAGATCGGCGGCGTTGACGAGGAAGAACATTTTGTCCAAGGCAAAAGTATCTTTGACTCGACCTAGCTGTACTAGAAAGTCACGATCAGCATGGGAAAAAGCGCTGTTAAAGTATGTGACGAATAAGACAGCGTCAGCGTTTTTAATGTAGTCAAAGGCTACACCAGTATGACGGGCATTGATTGAGTCGGCACCCGGTGTATCTACGAGCATAATGCCTTGATCGGTGAGTGGACAACTGTAATAGAGCTCAATCCACTCAACAAAACAAGCTTTTTCCTCACTGGCTACGTAGTCATTAAAAGATGTCAAGTCGATCACTTGAATGGATCCAAGTTGATTTTCTACGAAAGATAGGCCTTTCGAGACAGCTTGTAAGAAAGAATAGTGAGGCTTTGCTGTAGGATGAATTTGACTTGGTGATAATTGATGAAGTAGTTCTAAGGCTTCATCTAAAGTTTTCGCCTCTACATCGCAGGCCCGTAAGGAGTGGATTACATCGCTTTCTATATCAGCCTTCGTTTTTAACTGAACTCGTACAGTTCCGTGAGGATAGATAGAATTGGGAGGAAGAATTTTATTAATAGCTGCTGTTGTTGGATTTGGTGATACGGGCAAAACAAATTGACCAAGCAAAGCATTTGCTACTGATGATTTACCGGCACTGAAGGCACCAAACAAGGCAACGGTGAATATATTTTCCTCTAGTCGTTCTGCTCGTTGCTGGAGGGATTCGGCCATATGAGAAAACCCAGGGATCTTTTCTACTGTCTGAGCAAATATATGCAGTGTCGCGCCTGTCTGTTGTAAAAGATTGTCACTTTGGCTTTGCTTTTCAATCCTCTTGTTATCAGGGCAGGTATCTTTTCGGCTAGTAACTTCCATCTTTTGCTGAGACAACGCTCCATTTGTTACTATGGCGCTACCATTTCCCTGCACAGACGTACCGATGGCTTGACCAAGAGGCACCGACCTTTCGAGAAAATCGTTTTGATTATGCTCATGAAGAGAAGGGAGGATTTCTTGTAGAGATAAGGTAGATGAGAAGTTTTTTTCTAAAAGATGTATTAGTTCGGTTTGGTATTGCCGTTCCTCTTGCTCTGTTTTTTCCAAGTTACGCAGAGCTTCAACCAAGGTTTGTAGAGGTTGAAGTCGCTCATTCAATTGTGTCAGTTCTTGTTCGCTTTCTTGTCTTGTAATATTCGAGACTTTTTCAGCGAGAGCCAGTGCTTCACGTCGATAAAGACGCTTTACCTCAGAAGCAATGTCTTTCGTAAAATTATGAGTATACTCGTTATTAACAAGGGCACTTTCTTTCACAGCATGCTCTATTAAGTTGCTGTCCCAAGTGACGGTAAAGCCATGGGCATCTTCCATATAGCTTCGATCAGAGATTCCGTAGTCCTCAGGAATTTTTGCCAAAAGGCTTCGCAGATGCCATTCCAACTGCGTCGATACGTGATGAGTAAAGTCATCTGTTAAAGCTTGTAGACGACGCTCTATTTCTTTTTTCGTTTTTTCTGCAGTGAAAAAGAAACCTACTTTAAAGCCTGGTTGTCGACTGATCAAATACTCTTGGGCCAGTTGGGTTGTTGTAAAAGGTGTGATTCGAGCGTTCTCTACAACTTGAAGGATTTCTCGTTCTAGCTCCGCTTGCAAACCTTCGGTCCGGCTATAAAGGCGATCAGCTTGTGCTTGTAGAGTTTTATAGCTTTCTAAAGCCTGCTCTAAGTCTTCGGTCTCATCGATTTGTTCTTGCCACTTTTGTTTCAAGGATTCATGCTGCGTCGCCTGACGAGCACAATGATCTTTCACTATTTGCTTGGCAGCATTGTGCATTGTTGTTGGCAAAAGAGCCAGTTTATTTTTAGAAAGCGACAAAAGCGATTCTCGCAAAAGGTCTAGTTGGTTTTCTTCATGGTTATCATCGAGTAATGTGGTATAGAAAATCCCTTCCGGGTGAACATCCCAAGCAGCAAAGCCTGACCTTGAACTGCTCTTGTAATAGGAAAAGTCCAATTCAAAATCGCAATGTTTGTCAATCTGATGAATCACAAGCAATAGTATTTTGCCTTGTTCCTGCATCTCTTTAGCAAAAGTAAAGTTGATTTCAGATTGAACATGGTTATAATCCATTACATAAACGACTACATCAGCTGTAACAATGGCTGGTTCGTGGGCTAGTTTTTTTGCTTTTTCTGCAGAATCAATGCCTGGTGTGTCTATAAAGACAAGTCCAGGAGCATCGAGCTGGTGAGGTACCGTGAGTGAAATGGACTCTGCCTTTTTGTTATCGAGACAGTATTGGTGAATCAAGGTCAAATCTTCTTTGGGATGTAGCTTGATTCTTGATGATTCGGGATAAAGGCAATCGAGATCCCTTTTTTCCTCATCGATGGGGACCTGGATTGTTGCAGAAGGCTCTCCCCAATGAATCGTCACAATGTTAGAACTCGTTGGAATCGGGCTCGTTGGCAGCCAGTTATAGCCCAACAATTTGTTCAGCAAGGCTGATTTACCGCTAGAGATATGACCACAAAAAGCAATATGGATTTCCTCTTTTTGAAGCTTCTGAAGGAGCCCCTTTATAGCACAGATACTAGATTCGTCGCCAACTTGTCGAAGCGGTTCCATTACATCAATAAGACGAGAATGCAAGTCTTGAAGTGAAGCGCTTGATGAATCACGTAGCGTTACTTGATCGAATGGTTTTTCCTTACTCTGCGTGAACCTTTTGTCCGAAGGATCATAAGTCAACAAATTGAACACCTACTTATCAATCAATTTATATATTTCTCAAGAAAAAGCATTGTAGTGACAGCGTTTTTAATAATAAAAAGGTATCACTCGCTTGATTGTAGCACTCAGTTTTTAGAAATAGAATCCCTTTACTAATGGAAATCATTGCATGTGAATAAAAAAACAGATGAAGACAAGGTATCGGGTCTGCTAGTTTGATATTTTTAGCTTTAGCTTCGAATGTGCTGACTCGTGTTGGCTAATCAAGACTGAAAAAGGGATTTAATTGGAAGTGACGAATAGTGTCTATAATAAAATGGATGACATATAGAATGATTTTGAGTTATTTCCAAAGGAGTCTTATTTGTGAGCAAAATTATTGTTGAAGAAGTGGCCCTTCCAGTAGATTCTGTACTGAAAGAATCTTTAGAGAGGGTAGATTATGTTGACGCCTATCGGATTCCATGGCCTGAGGGAGTAGAGAAAGATGTGGTAGCTCTGATTGATGGACTCTTCACGTCGGCACCTGCTTGGACTACGGCGTTAACTGAATTTCGCAATCGTGTAGTTCCTTATTTCGGTATTAAAGTGCCAGAGTCCAATTCTCAAATGAGAGCGGCTGATTTTGACTTTACACCAGGAAGTAAAGGCAGTTTCTTTCGTGTCTACGAAAGAGAGGAAGATGAGATTGTTGTAGGAGACGATGATCGTCACCTTAACTTTCGCATTTCCTTTATGCTTGATAGGGAAGAAAGTAACAGTCTGAAGCAAGAGGATGCAAAGGTTTGGGCTGTTGTCTCTACAGCTGTGCAATTTCACAACTGGCTCGGCAAAGCCTACTTCTTACCAGTACGTCCTTTTCATCGACGCATGGTTCCAGCTATGTTAAAGAGCCTAGCTAGTAAATCTAGAGTAAAAAAAGCCTGAACAGGTTCAGTCCGCTCAGGCCTTTTTACTTCCTTTTTTATTAAAAAATGCAGTCAACCGTATAACCATAAATTCTGCAAAAGGAAAGTCCAAACTTTCGCAATCGAGGCGAATATGGTAAAATAGAACAGTATTCTGAAAATAGTAGTACCTATTTAGGGCAACGATTTTTACATGAAAGGGTGGCTAGGGATGGCAAAGATCTTGATCGCACCAGGTCGCTATGTGCAGGGACCAGGTGTGCTTAAAGAAGCAGGGGAGCAGCTAAAAGGTTTTGGTAAAAAGCTCTTTATTTGTGGTGATGCTTTTACAATTAATCTGACCCAGGACACCTTGAATCAATCTGTGCAAGCGGCTGGTCTGGAACCTTCCTATGAGCAATTTAATGGAGAATGTTCTTTTAATGAGATTGAACGATTAATCGGAAAAGCGCAGGATCTCCGAGCCGATGTTATCGTTGCTGTCGGTGGTGGAAAAGTCATTGACGCAGGCAAAGCTGTAGCGATGAAGATGGGTCTTCCTGTGGCAGTCATTCCTACGATTGCAGCGACTGATGCGCCTTGTAGTGCCTTGTCTGTTATCTATACAGAAGAAGGTGTTGTTGAGCATTACCTGATTACACCGGCAAACCCCAATCTAGTTCTTGTTGATACAGCGATTATTGCCAAGGCGCCAGTCCGCTTTTTGGTAGCTGGCATGGGAGATGCGCTAGCTACTTGGTTTGAAGCTGATTCTGCTTCACGAACCAACTCTAAAAATATGCCCGGTGGACTTACTACAGTTACAGCGTTAAGCCTTGCTCGCCTTAGCTATGACACTTTATTGGAGTATGGTGAAATGGCCAAAGAAGCGGTACAAGCTGGTGCGGTCACCGAGGCAGTAGATCGTATTGTTGAAGCCAACACGTTACTCAGTGGTTTAGGCTTTGAAAGTGGCGGGTTAGCGGCTGCCCACGCCATTCACGATGGTTTAACTGTTTTAGAAGAGACCCACCACTACTATCATGGTGAAAAAGTCTCTTTTGGTGTATTAACGCACATTGTATTAGAAGGTCGTAGACCCGATCAAATTGAGGAGGTTCTCGACTTCTGTTCGCGAGTAGGACTTCCAGTGACACTTGCTGAAATTGGTGTGACGGATCCAACACCAGAAAAAATAAGAGCTGTCGCTGAAAAAGCTTGCGCAAAAGGATCGAGCATTTATAACATGCCTGTACCGATATCCGTTCAAGCTGTAGAAGATGCGATTTTAGGTGCTGATGCCATAGGACGAGCATTTAAGAAAAAGTTCGGGGTTTAATCCCGAGCTTTTTCATTTCTTGTGAGACCTTCTTTTTTATCCTTACCTTTACGCTGTCGCTATCGTGTTTTTTTTGCTCAAAAAAAGTTGAAAAAAATCTACAATTAGAAAAAAATACCTTTGACTTACGGCTGAGTAGATGATACAGTATACATCGTGCTCGGGCACAGAGATGAACGAAAAGGCTAACACTAAGCCAGCGTAGCTCAATCGGTAGAGCAACTGACTTGTAATCAGTAGGTTGCGGGTTCAATTCCTGTCGCTGGCTCCATCTTTACTATACAATTTTATTTGCGGTCGTGGCGGAATTGGCAGACGCACTGGATTTAGGTTCCAGCGGGCAACCGTGGAGGTTCAAGTCCTCTCGACCGCACCACTTGCGGAAGTGGCTCAGTGGTAGAGCATCGCCTTGCCAAGGCGAGGGTCGCGAGTTCGAATCTCGTCTTCCGCTCCATTGCTACTTTCATTAATGTAGCATCAGAACCAACACTTACAGCACTTAAGATGGACGATTTGGTATGCTTTGTTTTAACGGCGAAGTTGCCAAAAAGAACCAGTAGACAAAACGATGACAAACATGATACTATGTATTTCCGCCCAACGAGAGGGCAAAACAAACCGGTCCTTGAAAATCAAACAGTTGTAAACAAGTCAAGCGTGCGAAAATGTCGAAGCTTTCGGGCTTGCGACAAACCAATCAATTCTGAGAACTTTTGCAGATTCGGTGATGGTTATTCGGAACCTTCATTATAAATGCAAAAGTTATCAAAAAGAAGTCAATTAAGAGCTTTATCAGGCTCACCCATATATAAGGAATGCAAAGGAAGTTAACCGCTGACGCCATTTATGGCGCAGCGAACTCCAAAACATCCTTTTTTGGAGAGTTTGATCCTGGCTCAGGACGAACGCTGGCGGCATGCCTAACACATGCAAGTCGAACGGAGCAGATAAGTAGCTTGCTACTTTGCGATGTCGGCTCATCGCATCCTGGGGCGTGAAGTAGGTCCCAAGGGTTGGGCGTGTTCGCCCATTAAAGCGGTACGTGAGCTGGGTTCAGAACGTCGTGAGACAGTTCGGTCCCTATCCATCGCAGGCGAAGGAAGTTTGACGGGAGCTGCCCCTAGTACGAGAGGACCGGGGTGGACCGACCGCTGGTGTACCAGTTGTGTTGCCAAATGCAGCGCTGGGTAGCCAAGTCGGGACCGGATAAGCGCTGAAAGCATCTAAGCGCGAAGCCGACCCAAAGATGAGACTTCCCACTACGTAAGTAGGTAAGACCCCAGGAAGATGACCTGGTTGATCGGCTCGAGATGGAAGCGCTGTGAGGCGTGTAGTTGACGAGTACGAATCGGTCGAGGACTTAACCTACTCTTTACATCGCGAATATTTCTCTGTGTAGTTTTCAAGGTACAACAAAAGTATAACAAAAAAAGCCTGTTACACTCTTTCAAGTGTAACAGGCTTTTTTACTTTTTTTTGCAGTCCGATCAAAAGAATTGTGATTTTTTCTTTGCTCTTAGGGGTCAATTGTGTCTAGCCTTGCAAGTAAAAAATCTACGGCACATTGACCTTTTACCCGGGAAGCCACCGCTCAAAGACAGGGATAAGTTGCTCCAGTTTAATTGGCTTACTGATATAATCATCCATTCCCGCACGAAGGCACCTATCTTTATCTCCTTGCATTGCCAATGCGGTCATAGCAACAATTGGTGTCCGTTGATTCTTTTTGGATTCCCATTTTCGGATCGCTTCGGTAGCCTGAAAACCATCCATTTCTGGCATATGGCAATCCATGAGAATAAGGTCATATTCCTTTTTCTGTAGCGAATGAATAGCTTCTAAACCGTTATTGGCAATATCCACAGTCAAACCCATTTTGCTTAAAAGGTTCAGAGCTACTTTTTGATTTACTTGATTATCTTCAACAAGTAAGACTGGCTTTTCCAGCTCCCAAACTGGATAGGTTTTTGCAGGACCGTTGTCAAACGAATCAACTTGATTTTGATGTACAGGTTCGGCTACGGTTTGATAAGGAATCGAGAACCAGAAGAGGGAGCCCTCACCGATCTTACTAGTAACACCAATTTCTCCGCCCATGAGTTCAACCAATTGTTTTGAAATGCTCAAACCAAGCCCGGTACCACCATAGAGACGCGTTGTTGAAGAATCTGCCTGAATAAAAGGGTTGAAAATATTATGAATAACTTCTTCCTTAATTCCTATACCCGTGTCTTTTACTTCGAACTTTACTTTCATGATGTCATTATCTTTTGACTCTATAGTAATTTGAATTAATACTTCACCCTGAATGGTAAATTTGATCGCATTCGATACCAAATTGATTAAAATTTGACGCAACCTGTTTCGATCTCCGATAACCCAATCATCTACTTCGCTTGGCATTGCTAAGGATAGATTTAGACCATTTTTCCCTACCTTTTTCTTAAAAAGATTAATCACACTTATAGCAATTTGACGTAAATTGAAAACAGTGTCCTCAAGACGCATTTTAGCAGCTTCGAGCTTCGAAAAATCTAGTATATCATTGAGAACATGGAGAAGCACTTCAGCTGAGTCTGAAATGGCTTCTGTAAATTCTCGTTGCTCCTCAGTGAGAGAAGTTTCTGACAGTAAATGATTCATGCCTAGAATTCCATTCAAGGGGGTGCGAATCTCATGGCTCATTATAGCAAGAAAATCACTCTTTGCTCGAGTGGCTTCTTCTGCTTTTTTATAAGCCTGATCGAGTTGAATCATCTTTTCCTTTATTGTCTTGAATTGCTTAACATTTTGCGCAAGAAGGGTCGTTATTTTGAGATGACCCTCAATCATATCTCTCATTTTTTCCATCAATTCGATGATACTATTGGAATATAAATTCTCTTTATCATCTAACAAACATATGGTACCAAATACGCTACCGTTTGGCTTTCGGATGGGGAAACCAAGGTACGCTATTAGACCGTATTTAAGGTCTGGATTATTGTTCCACTCATCAGATTTCAAGGCATTGGGCACCAGCAACTTACTCTGTGTTTTTATTACTCTTTCACAGTATAATCCAGAATCATAAAGGGCTTCTTTATCTTTGATTTTATAAGGGTTACCTTGGCTATTGCTGGCAACAAAGACCTCAATTTCGCCTGAACAGATACGCATGATTAGCCCTACACGTGTGCCAGATAATCTTGTTACAAGATCAATAATACTTTGCCACTCTGATATAATATCGCATGATACGTTTTCACAAGATATTTTTATGTTATTGTTAATATCTTCAAACATTCAAACATCTCCTGACAAATAAAAACAGCCCTGACTTTTAAAACTGGACTGTGATTTTATGAAGGCTTTTATCGATTTCATAGACATCAGTATGTTTGGTTACTGTGAGTATTTCTTTCAGAACTTCTTTAACGTTAGTTAGGACTTTATTTCAACCTTTTGATGAGTATACTTATAAAGATTAATTAATAGACCAATATCTACACTATCGATGAAGAGACTTGATTGATCTCGATATTTAGCATATTGACGTCATTGTTAATGAAAGGGAAAAATGTAATCTCGTACATAACGAGCATCTTTAATTGTTAAATTAGAAGAAAAAATTAGAAGAAAGAATGAGCCGCGCCTTGTCGGCCTCCTATCCTATATGCCATGTTGATCATCATCTTATTTTAGGAAATTGTATTTAGGTAAACATTATATAATTATTCAACAAATTATTAGTAAGCCCTTCTATTTTATGCAAAAATGTTTAATTAGTAACAACCGCCCACTTATGCTTCTCCTGGACAAGGACGATGGCAAGATTGTGAAAAGCCAAATTTAGAAATAATTACATTTGACACAATACTAAGATATTGGTAATATATAAATCTCGTCCATGGACATGGGTATACCAACACTTACAGCACTTAGAATGGACGATTTGGTATGCTTTGTTTTAACGGCGAAGTTGCCAAAAAGAACCAGTAGACAAAACGATGACAAACATGATACTATGTATTTCCGCCCAACGAGAGGGCAAAACAAACCGGTCCTTGAAAATCAAACAGTTGTAAACAAGTCAAGCGTGCGAAATTGTCGAAGCTTTCGGGCTTACGACAAACCAATCAATTCTGAGAACTTTTGCAGATTCGGTGATGGTTTTTCGGAACCTTCATTATAAATGCAAAAGTTATCAAAAAGAAGTCAATTAAGAGCTTTATCAGGCTCACCCATATATAAGGAATGCAAAGGAAGTTCACTGCTGACGCCATTTATGGCGCAGCGAACTCCAAAACATCCTTTTTTGGAGAGTTTGATCCTGGCTCAGGACGAACGCTGGCGGCATGCCTAACACATGCAAGTCGAACGGAGTTAAGGGATAGCTTGCTATTCCAAGACTTAGTGGCGAACGGGTGAGTAA